>NZ_CP053538.1:1447500-1747500 GCF_013137895.1 Hymenobacter taeanensis | reverse complement strand
TACAAAACCGACTTCATGGCCTTCACCGAGCGGGAAGTACCCTCGGTAGCCCTGAAGAACTCTGAGCTGGTGTTTGCCGGCTACGGCGTGGTAGCCCCCGAGTACGGCTGGAACGACTACGCTGGCCTCGACGTGAAGGGCAAAACCGTGGTGGTGCTGGTAAACGACCCCGGCAACGCGGGCAACGACACCACCATGTTCAAGGGCAAGGCCATGACCTACTATGGCCGCTGGATGTACAAGTATGAGGAAGCTGCCCGCCAGGGTGCTGCCGGCCTGCTCATCGTGCACGACACCAAGCCGGCCGCTTACCCGTGGTCGGTGGTGCAGAGCAGCTACTCCGGTGCCAAGCTGCGCCCCCAAACTACTGATAAGGGGGCCAGCAAGTGTGCCATTGAGGGCTGGATAACGCTGGATGCCACCAAAAAGCTGTTCCAGGCCGCCAACCTCAACTACGACCAGCTTTACGCCGCCGCCAACAAGAAAGGCTTCAAGGCCCAGCCCATGGGCCTGACCCTGAGCGTGAGCGTGGAGAACAAGCTGCGCCGCCGCAACTCCAAAAATGTGGTGGCCGTGCTGCCGGGTGCGGCCCGCGCCAATGAGTACATCATCTACTCGGCGCACTGGGACCACCTCGGCATCGGGCCCGCCATCAACGGCGACTCTATCTATAACGGCGCGGTAGATAATGCCAGCGGCTGCGCGGCCCTGCTCAGCATTGCCAAAGCCTTCACCCAACTACCCCAGCCGCCCGCCCGCAGCATCGTGTTTCTGGCCGTGACGGGCGAAGAGCAGGGCCTGCTGGGCTCCGGCTACTACGCCGCCCACCCCTTGTTTCCACTCAACAAAACGGTGGCCGACATCAACATGGACGCCCTCTCCTCTTTTGGGCCCATGCGTGACTTAACGGTAGTGGGCCTCGGCCAGTCTGACCTTGATGATTATGCCCGCGAAGCCGCCAAGGAGCAGGACCGCTACATTCAGCCCGACGCCCAATCGGAGAAGGGATTCTATTACCGCTCCGACCACTTCAACTTTGCCAAAGTAGGCGTGCCCTCCCTCTACGCCAGCGGGGCGGCTGATAGCCGGGCTAAGGGCAAGGAGTACATCACGCAGCAGCACAATGAGTTTGAGGAGAAGCACTACCACCAGCCCTCCGATGAGTACAACCCTAATTGGGACCTGCGCGGCATGGAACAGGATGCGCGCCTGCTGTTCCGGGTAGGGCAACGACTAGCCAATGAAACTACCTTCCCCAACTGGAAGCCGGGCTCTGAGTTCCGGGCCATTCGGGGGAAAAGCATGGGCCAGAAACCCAAAGCCTAGGCCAGTACAGAAACCTCTTGAGAAGGGAGCCGCTCACCAGCGGCTCCCTTTTTGTTTTTTGCCGCCTGGTTCACATAAACATCATGATACAAAAATACTTTTCAAGTCTCACAACGGGAAAAGTAACCTATATCTTTACCGCCATTATTCTGCCTGATGCATCCCTCCGAAACCGACTACATGGCCCTTTCCTACCGCTCTGACCTGCGGTTGCTGTTCCTGCGTTGGCGCCGGCCGGCCTCACCGGCTGAGCATCGGGCAGGCTATCAGGCGGCCCTGCAACTTGCTCAGAAAGAGCAGGCGGGGTGCTGGCTGATAGATTTGCGCAGCCGGGGGCTAGCCGACCCAAAGGATTTACAATGGGTACTGCAGGAGTTTCGGGCTGATTTTCAGGTTGCACTGCCCACCACCACGCGCCGCTTGGCTTACCTCACCACGCCCTACCACGCCGAGGTGCTCCGCCCTCGTCTTGCGGAGCTTGATACGGTAGCTAATACCGGCACTGACATTCGGGTGTTTACTGAGGAGATGCCCGCCCAGCAGTGGCTACAAAGCGGCAATAATTAGCCCCGGCATTTAGAGTGGCCTAGCCCTCTGCCCAGCGGTAGCGCCGCTCCTTCCACTGAATATAAGAGGGCCACACCGTGTAGACGAGGGCCGCCACCGACACTACCAGCAGGTAGCCTTCATAGAATAACAGTACCTGCCAAGACTCCCGCCGGCCCACCTGCCGGAGCGTGATGAGCAAAAACAACGTTTGGCAGAGCACCTTGGCCGCATAAAGCGCGGCAATAACAGGGTAAGGCAGCAAGCCCGGCCACCCCAATACGGTGTAGAAAAAGCCGTAAGAGCTGAACAGCAGCGTGAGTTGCCAGGGCAACCGGCTGGCCCCTTTCATCCAGCGCTTGCGCTGGTGAAGCAGGTGCCGCACCGTAGGCTGCGGTACTGATACGCCTAAGGCGTCGGGGGTAATAATATTGCGGAAGCCCCACCCCTGGTTTACTACCTGCTCAAACAGCTGCAGGTCTTCGGTGATGCTAAACGCCAAGGCCTCATACCCGCCAATAGACTCATACGCTGCCCGCGTCACAAGCATGTTGTTACCTACCGCCGTAATGGGCAGGCCCAGGTCGGTGAGCAGCCGTATCAGGTTCAGGCCAAACAGCCAGTCAAGCCCCTGCAGGCGGCCGAAAAGGCTCCCGCTGGCGGTGGTAATGCCCGTAACAATACCTACCCCCTCTGGGGCCGCGGCCAGCATGGTTTGCACCCAGTTGGGGGCCAGAGCCATGTCGGCATCGGTGAACAGCAGGTAATCAGCAGTGGCGGCGCGGCAGAGGTGGGCCAGTACGTTGCTCTTCCCGCGGGAGGTACCCAGGCGGTGTCGGACGGGCAGCAGTCGAAACTGAGGCTTATTCTTAATGAATGCCTCTACCACGGCCATGGTATTATCAGTAGAGGCATCGTCGCCGATGAGGATTTCCAGTTTCTCAGCGGGGTAGTTTAGCTGCAGCAGCGCCTGCAGGCAGCGCTCAATGGTGGCTTCTTCGTTGCGGGCCGCTATCAGGATGCTGACCCGGGGCCGGGCGCCCGAGTCATGCAGGGCGGGGCGAGGTAACACCAGCAACAGTAAAATCAGCAGAAAGAGCCCGAAGAATATGCCAAAGAATACGGTTACGACTATCATACGCTGCCTGTCTAGCTGAAAGACCGCGCTTTAGCTGAGGGCAAAGATGCGGCACTAAGTATCTAGGGAATACGGCCAGCGCGGTAGTTAGTAGGAAGGGGTAAATGCTGATTTTAACTTCTCTGGCCTAGTATAAATACGGACAGGCCTAGCGCAGAAAAGCCCTTTCCACCACAAGTAGAAAGGGCTTTCGGAGGCGGTTAAGCGACGAATACTACATCCTTGGATCAGACTCAACCGGCGCATCGTAGCCGGGTGAACTGGTATGGATGGTTTCTGCTGCCGCTGGCAACCGGATGTCGTCCTCATCGTGGACCAGCAGCGTGAGCAGGCCCGAAAGAATCATGGAGGCGCCCCCGAGAACAAGGGTATAGACGGATTCACCCCCGAAGACATTCTTCGTGAAGAAGCCCAGAATCAGGCCGGCTACTACCTGCGGAATCACAATAAAGAAGTTGAACACGCCCATGTAATACCCCATTTTGTTGGCGGGCAGAGCTCCGGCCAGCATCGCATATGGCACGCTCAGAATAGAAGCCCAGGCAATACCTACGCCCACCATGGAGAGCAACAGCATAGTGGGGTCCTGAATGAAATAGATGGAAATGAGGCCTAGGCCACCTGCTACCAAACACAGAAGGTGTGTGATGCGGCGACTGGTAGCCCGGGCAATAACTGGTAGGAGCAGAGCGGCAATGGCCGAAATACCATTATACACCGCAAAGCAAATGCCTACCCAGTCGGCCCCTTCATTGTAGAGCTTGGAAGTGGTATCGGTGGTGTGATAAATGTGGCTGGTTACGGCGGGCGTGGTGTAAATCCACATGGAGAATAATGCCAGCCAAGAAAAAAACTGCACCACAGCCAGCTGGCGCATGGTTTTGGGCATGTGAAAGATACCCGCAAACGATTCCCGCACGCCATTTAAAAAGCCAGCGTTCTGGCGCTTCTCAGCCTCAAATTCCTCCATGTTTTCCGGCGGATACTCCTTGGTGCGGAGCACCGTCCAGAGTACTGCCAGGAAGAACACCACCCCACCAATGTAAAAGGCATACTTCACCGACAGGGGAATTTGCCCGGCGGGTGCCGTATTCGATACGTTAAACCAGTTGGTAAACATCCAGGGCAGCGACGATGCTACCACGGCTCCTACCCCGATAAAGAAGGTTTGCGCCGCAAAGCCGGTGGTACGTTGCGAGGAGGGCAGCAAGTCACCTACCAGCGCCCGGAACGGCTCCATGCTGATGTTGATGCTGGAGTCCATTATCCAGAGCATGCCCACGGCCATCCAGAGCGCCGTGACGTTGGGCATTACCAGCAGAGCAAACGAGGCTAAAACGGCACCTACCAGAAAAAACGGCCGCCGCCTACCCCAACGCGGGCTCCACGTCCGATCCGACATGTAGCCGATGATGGGCTGCACCAGTAGGCCAGTCAGCGGAGCCGCCAGCCAGTAAAAGGCTATTTCGGTGCCGCCCATGGTTTCAAAGATGCGGCTGACGTTGGCGTTCTGGAGGGCAAAGCCGAACTGGATGCCCAAGAAGCCGAAGCTCATGTTCCAGATTTGCCAGAAGCTGAGGCGAGGTTTTTCGCGGGTGCTGGTGGGAGCGGCCGCTACGCTGGTTGCCATGTGGTGGGAAATGGTAAAGAGGTGAGGAAGTGAAGAGGTAAGGAGGTGATAAGGTAATGGAGTTATGAGGGTAATGAGGTGGCCTAGGCCACCTAAGGTTTGCACTGTTTGGGACGAGACACTTGCGCGCTACGTCACCCCCATCACCTCATTACTTATTTGGCTTTGATTTCAAAGATGTAGGCGCTTTGTGGGGCCAGCGTTAGGTTGAGAGCCTGCACGGTGGGGGCCTGGTTGAGAAGGTCGGTGTAGGTGTAGAACTGGGTGGGACTGAGGCCCATCAGCTGGAGCACGTTGGGCGGAATGCGCAGGGTGGGCTTGTAGGTTTTGTCGGGGCTGAAGTTGGCCACGATGAGCAGTTTCTGCTTATCGGTGTAGCGCACGAAGGTGTAGAGCTGGCGCTGGTTGTATTGCTGATCGAGGTTGTTGGCGTCCTGCAGCTCGTAGAACTTACCGCGCCGGATGGCGTCGCTCTGGCTGGTGAGTGTGAGCAGGCGGGTATAGAAGCTGTGGAGCTGCTTCTGCTCGTCGCTGAGCTTGCCGCCATCAAACTTGCCGCCGTTCATCCATTTCTGGTGTTCCGGCACGCCCCAGTAGTCGAAGATGGTGGTGCGGCCGTCTTCGCTAGAGAAGCCCTCGGCACCATGCGCCGGCTCGCCCACGTGCTGCCCGAAGTACAGCATGATGGGGCCCGTAGCCAGCGTAGCCGACACCGTCATGGCCGGGATGGCGGCGCGGGGGTTGCCGGCAAAGTCCTTGGAGGCAATGCGCTGCTCGTCGTGGTTTTCCAGAAAGCGCAGCATATGACTTGCGAAGCCACGGCTTTCCTCGCTCCATACTTTGGTAATGTCCTCGGTGGTACCCTCGCCGCGCATGAGGCGGCGCAGGCCATCGTAGAGGCCTACCTTGTCATAGAGGTAGTCGAAGTGACCCTGCTCAATGTACATTTTGTACGTCTTGGCGTCGTAGGCCTCTCCAATGAAAATCAGGTCGGGCTTGATCTTCTTGAGCTCCGGAATTACCCAGGCCCAGAACTCCACGGGCACCATTTCGGCCATGTCGCAACGGAAGCCATCCACGTCCTTCCTGGTCCAGAAGATGAGGATGTCGCGCATTTTCAGCCACGTATCCGGGGTGGGCGAGAAGTGCTTGGCGCGGCCGTTCTGGTAATCAACCCCGTAGTTGAGCTTAATGGTCTCAAACCAGTCGTCTACCTTGGGTGCTTCCGAAAATACGTCGTTGCCAGTGGCCTTGGCGGGCACTTCCTGAAACTTCTTGTCCTCTTTCGGGCCGGTTAAGGGGCCTAGCGGGTTGTAGCCAGCCGGTACCACAAAGCTTTTGCCGGGCAGGTAGTAGAAGTTGTTGTTGGGCGCAAAGGCCTTGGTCTTGTCGTCCTTCTCCCCCAGGTCTGCCACGCCCGCCGGGTGGGCATCCGACTTATAGGTGCGAGCTACGTGGTTGGGAATGAAGTCGATGAGCACCTTCATGTCGTTGTCGTGGGTCCGCTTTACCAGGGCTTCAAACTCCTGCATGCGGTTCTTCACGTTCACGGCCAAGTCGGGGTCCACGTCGTAGTAGTCCTTCACGGCGTAGGGCGAGCCGGCCCGCCCCTTCACCACGTCGGCATCATCGAGGGTAATGCCGTCCTTGGTGTAGTTGGTCATGGTGGCGTGCTCCAGCACACCGGTAAACCACACGTGGCTCACGCCCATCTTCTTGATAGCCTGCAGCGCGGTGGTATTAATATCGTTGAACTTGCCCACTCCGTTTTCCTGGAGCGTACCATAGTGCTTGTTCACGGCCGTTTTGTTGCCAAACAGGCGCGTCATGAGCTGGTAAATTACCAGTTTGTGGTCCTGGGGTACTTCGTCGGTGGTGTTGGGGTCCGAGCTGGAAATGGTTTCTGCCACGGGAGCTGGGGGTTGCTGATAGAAAGAAAATGAAGCTAGTCCTAGGGAAAGGACGGCAACCGGCAGTACCAGGTTTTTCATAGGCAAGTAAGGAAAGGTGAAATGATGAGGTAGTGAAGTGGTGAGTTTGACGTTTATGCGGCGCTATTTGCGCGGTCTAGGCCAGTACGCCATCAAACTCACCACGTCACCACTTCATCATCTTACCACTCCTGCGTAAGGGGGTGAATCATGAGCTCATCTACTACCACGTGGGGCGGCGCTTCCAGCACGTAACGCACTGCTTGGGCAATATCGGAGGGCTTGAGGTGAGTCTTTTCGAGTTCCGGAGAGCCGGGGTGTGAGTCGTTGAAGTAGGTGTCTACCATGCCGGGGTAAATGGTGCTCACCTTCACGCCGTAGGGCCGCAGCTCCTTGCGCAGAGAGCCAAGCATGGCGTCCTGAGCATACTTGCTGGCCCCATACACGGTGCCGTGCTCGAAGGTGCGCTTGCTTACATCGGAGGCTATGCCCACAATGTGGCCTTTCTTCTGCGCTTTCAGGTGAGGCACTACGGCTTTGCACATCAGGAAGGTGCCCTTCACATTCACGTCAAAAATCCGGTCCCACTCGGCGGCTTCAACGTTTTCGAGCAGGTTAAAGGAGCCTACGCCAGCGTTGCACACCAGAATATCGAGGCGGCCAAAGCGGCTGAGGGTTTCATCCACCACGTTTTGGGCATCGTCGGCGTCGGCTACGTCGGCAGGAATGGCCAGGCCCTGGGTTTTGGCGTTGAGCTCTTCCAGTTCCTCGGCGCTACGGGCTACGGACACCACTTTGGCGCCCTGCAGGGCCAATAGCAGGGCAATGGCTTTCCCGATGCCGCGGCTGGCACCCGTTACGATGGCTACTTGGTCGGTTAGGTCGGTCATAAGAATCAGGCTTAGTGGGCTTATGCTGAAAAAGCAACCAGTGCTATTCGCATAAGTTACGAGGGACTGCGGAGGTTCCCGCAGTCCCTCGCCAGACTACTTCTTCATCTCTACTACCCAAGCCGTGCGGCCAGGAATTTTAAATGATTTCAGGTCGGAAAGCGTGGCGCCGGTAGCTACCTCGGTGCCAGATGTAAACCCACCGGTGCGCTCGGCAAACCGAGTGCCGTCTACCGTCTTCTCGTCCTTGTTGCCGTTGAGCATCACCATCACGGTCTGGCCCTGGTCGTTATAGCGGAAGTAGGTGTACACCCCGTCCTGCGGAATGAACTGCATGAGCTTGCCGGTGGCTACTACCGGATGCGTTTTGCGGTAGTTGGCCAGGGTGCTGAGGTAGGTAAATGCCTCGCCAGCCTGCCCGGTGCGGCCGGCGGCCGTGAAGTAGTTGGTCTTGTCACCAGCAAAGCCGCCGGGGAAGTCCTCGCGCACCTTGCCGTCGGGGTTGGAGAAGTTCTTCATCAGCACCTCAGTTCCGTAGTACAACTGCGGAATGCCACGCATGGTGAGCAGCCAAGCCACGCCCATCTTGTACTTGGCAAAGTCCTCCCCTATCACGGAGTAGAAGCGGCTCATGTCGTGGTTGTCGAGGAAGGTCACGTTGCGGGTCGCGTCCTGGTACATCCAGTCGCCCTGCAGGGCCTCGTACAGGCGGTTCATGTTGGGCTGGTCGCCGCGCAGGGCATCGTGAATAGCGCCCTGCGACTGGAAGTCAAACACCGACTCCAGGTTGGACTTGAACCCATCGACGGGCTGGAAGATGTTGCGGGCGAAGAAAGCCTGCTGAGCCGTGCTGCCCACCCAGGCCTCGCCGAACATGAACAGGTTCGGGAATTCATCAGTGAGGGCCTGCCCCCACTGCATCAGAAACTTGGGGTCGGAGTAGGGGTAAGTGTCGATGCGGTAAGCATCCAGGCCAGTGTACTCTACCCACCACAGGAAATTCTGAATCAGGTAGGTAGCTACCAGCGGGTTGCTCTGGTTCACGTCGGGCATGGTGGTATCAAACCAGCCCCGGTTGTAGAGCTTGCGGTCCAGCTCCGAGGCATACGGGTCGTTGAGAGCCAGGGAGTTGTAGTTGCTGCGCGTGAACTGCGGCCACTGATTGAACCAGTCTTTGGCGGGCTGATCCAGGAACAGGTAGTTCTTGCTGCCCATGTGGTTGAGCACCACGTCGTGCACCACTTTCAGGCCGTTGCGGTGGGCCTTGTCCACAAACTGGCGGTACTCCTCCAGGGTGCCGTAGCGGCGGTCGGTGTTGTAGTAGTCGGTGAGGGCGTAGCCGTGGTAGCTAGCCTTGGGCATGTCGTTTTCCACCACCGGCGTCATCCAGATGGCTGTGGCCCCCATGCTCTTGAGGTAGTCGAAGTGGTTTTCGATGCCCTTCAGGTCGCCGCCGTGGCGAGAGTACATCGAGTCGCGGGCCACTTTGGGCGCGCGCATATCCGGGATGTAGTCGTTTTTCGAGTCGCCGTTCGAGAAGCGGTCCGGCATCAGGAAGTAGATAAAGTCCTGCTGATTCAGGCCCTGTACCTTCTGCTTGTCGCCGGGGGTAGTGCGCTGGCGCAGCTCGTAGGCAACGGTCGTCTTCTTAGCACCTTTAAACTCCAGCTTCAGCTTGCCGGGCTTGGCATCAGGCGCAATGGTGAGGTTAACCAGCAGGTAGTTGGGGCTTTCCAGTTTCTGGGTGCCTTCCAGCGTTACGCCGGGGTAGGCGGCCATGTTCAGCTTGCTGTCGGCAATACCGGGGCTGTGCACCAGCAGCTGCAGCTTGGGGTTCTTCATGCCCACCCACCAGAAAGTAGGGTCAATGCGGGTGGCGGAAGCAGCTTTGGCGGCCGGCGCGACCAGCTCAGTAACAGTAGGGGTAGTGGCGGCTACTGATGGAGCGGCCGCGGCCAGCAGCGTGCCGGCCAACAAAGGCAGAAATCGGGCTGAGATCATACGGAATGTGGGAATTCAGTGACGGAACTGCAAGATACAGCCTCCGCAATCGGTTAAGTTAATGCCAAAATGCGCGGAATTGGTGCTGTATTAGCTGATTGCACGCCACTTGGCAATGGGCAGTGAGCAATGAAGAGTGATCAACCCATCCGGCACTCCATAACTTGAAAGCATTACTCATTCCTCCTTGCTCATTAAAAAAGCCCCGCCGCCTGGTAAATCCAGACAACGGGGCTTTGAGAAGGGAGTGGCCTACGAAGAGGCCGGAGGGCTTACTGCAGCTTAGCCAGCCAGAGCGAGGCGTTCAGGTGCAGACGGGCGTGACTTACGTTCTCGTTCCAGCCATCGTACACGGTGTTGCCAGGCGAGCCGGTGCCATCGTCAGCCGGTGAGGAGTCGCCGATGATTACCACCCGGCCGGTGCCAAAGGTGCTGCTGGCCGCCATTACGCTGTTGTTGCCCTGCGTAGCGGAGGTGCGCCAGATCAGGCCCTGTACCGTAGAGTTGGCGGTGGGGTTGAGCGTCATGGTGGCGCCGTTGTGGTACGAGAGCTGGGTTACTTTGCCCTGCGAGCCGTTCATGATGGGGTTCGTGGAAGTAGTCAGTGCGTTGGTGCTGTTTTCCACCACGTTATCGAGGTTTACCGAGAAGCCGAAGGGGTTAGCCTTCACGGAGTTGTTCTGCATCAGATCGTTCCAGATGGCAGGAGAATCCCAGCCGTCGTTGTTGCGGTCTGAAATGTCGTGGTCAGAAATCATGAACAAACCGCCCCCGTTCTGCACAAACTGCAGGATGGCGGTTTTCTCAGCGGCCGAGAATACGGTGTTAGGCTCATCCACCACAAACACGCTGTAGTTGCTCAGGTCCTGTACGTTGGAGCTGTTGCCGTACGTAATGGCGGCCCCTGCGGGCAACTGCTCCACGGAGTGGCCTAGCTTCACCAGGGCCACGCCCCAAGCTGAGATAGCACCCGTCCAGTAGGTTTCCGGCGTGCTGCTGGTAATGCCGCTCTGGGCCGGCGAAGGGTAGCGCACGGCTACGCCGTTGTCTACATCCAGTACCCAGTCGGCGTTGCCGGCCAGCTCGGCGTGCGAGCCATCAAACAGGAACTTCTTGCCGCCTGTGGTGGGGGGCGGGGTGGTAGTGCCCGAGCCGTACTGCTCCAGGGTCACGTTATCGAAGTTGATGCGGTTGGTGCCGCCCGAGGTTTTGCGGATCTGCAGGCGAATGTTGCCGCTCAGGTTTACCGTGAAAGAGGCCGTGTTCAGGGCCGTGCTGCTGCTGGTGATGGTGCTGCCCACTTTGGTGTAGCTGCTGCCGCTATTCTGGCTTACCCACAGCTCCCATTGCGAGCTGCCATCGGTGCCATATACGGCGTGCTGCACCGTTACCACGCCCGCGCCCGTGGTGGCGTTGAAGTTCATGCCTACTGTGCCCACGTTGCGCACCCGCACCGACTGCGCCCCGGTTTTATGGTCGGCGGTAGTGTTGCCCAGCAGGGCGTCGTTTAGGGTCCAGGAGCCGGAGCCTAGCGTAACCGAGCCGGTGGTATAGGCCGTTTTAGTGCCCGTATCGAAGCTCTCGGGGAAACCGGCGCTGCTTACATCCTGCTGGGTGGTGATGGCCGCGGCCGGCGAGCTGGGAGTGAGGTCTTGCTTGGCGCAAGACAAAAAAGTAAGGCTCAGTAGGGAGGCTGTGAGCCAGCGCAACGAGTTTTGCATGGGAAGGGTTTTGGTTGTGGAGGTAAAAAAGGAAGGACTACTGCCCGGCAAAGCTACCCAGCAGGTAGCCCCTGATACGACTCAACTACATTACGGATTTGTTATCAAACCGCAGTCTGACAATCAATTGCTGAGTTGCCTAAGGGAAGGACAAAAGCCGCCAACTAGTTCCGCGGGTTGGGGTGGGCTGGCTGTGGGAGGCGGCTTAGTGGCCTGGAAATTCAGCGGGTGCCCCAATGATGGTTTTTTGTCTTTTATTGGTGGCAGGTTAGCATTTTGGCCTTCCTAGAGGGCTCACTCTCAAACAGTCTGCACTTTTCCGCTTTTTTTGGGCCAGAATCCGTACGCGGTTTCCGAGGGCAGACTTGCTGCCACATTTCTCACTTTGACCTTTCGTGCTCCAATGGCATTTGACTTTCAGATGTACCCTACTGCCCCCGAGTTCAGCACTCCGGCGGCTTACTTTTCAATGGAATTTGCGCTGGATCAGGCGCTCAAAACCTACTCGGGGGGCCTGGGCTTTTTGGCCGGCTCCCACATGCGCTCAGCCTATGAGCTAAAGCAAAACCTGGTGGGTATCGGCATTCTGTGGTCGTTTGGGTACTACGACCAGGGCCGTAACGAGGACATGAGCATGCGCGCTGATTTCCGCATCAAGCAGTACAGCTTTCTGCAGGATACCGGCCTGGTGTTCCCCATCAACATTCACAACGCGCAGGTGCTGGTAAAGGCCCTGTACCTGGCCCCCGAGACCTTTGGCACCGTGCCAATGTTCTTCCTGACCACCGACATTCCCGAGAACGACTACCTCTCGCGCACCATCTCGCACCACCTCTACGACGCCGACACGGCCGCCCGCGTGGCCCAGAGCATTTTGCTGGGCGTGGGCGGTGGCAAACTGCTTGATGTACTTGGCCGCCAGACCGAGGTGTACCACCTCAACGAGGGCCACGGCCTGCCGCTGGCGTTCTACCTCTATGATAAGCACGGCCGCGACCTGGAGGAGGTAAAGAAGCGCCTGGTGTTTACCACGCACACCCCCGAGCTGGCCGGCAACGAGGAGCACCCCGTGAAGCTGCTGCACAAAATGTCGTTCTTCGGCAATGTGCCCCTGGAGGAAGTGGAGCGCCTGGGCCTGGTAGAAAACGGAAATCTGAACTATACGCTCACGGCCCTGCGGTTCTCACGCATCGCCAACGGCGTATCGAAAGTGCACGGTGAGGTGGCCAACGAAATGTGGGGCCACTACCAGGGTATCTGCCCTATTATTGCCATTACTAACTCTCAAAACGGCACGTACTGGCGTGATAAGCAGCTGCACGCCGCCCTGGCAGCCAACGACGACGCGGCCCTGCTGGCCCGCAAAAAGGAGCTGAAGCAAGAGCTCTTCAAGATTGTGGCCGACCAGACTGGTACCCTCCTCGACCCCGAGGTGCTGACCGTGGTGTGGGCCCGCCGCTTCGCCAGCTACAAGCGCGCCGACCTGATTCTGCGCCATTTCGAGCGCTTCCTGGAAATCGTGAACAGCGAAGACCGCCCCGTGCAGGTGATTTGGGCCGGTAAGCCCTACCCCAAGGATTACGGCGCCATCGGGCTGTTTAATGACATCATCGCCAAAACGAAGAACCTGAACAACTGCGCCGTAGTAACGGGCTACGAGCTAGGCCTATCGGCGGCGCTGAAGAAGGGTTCCGATGTGTGGCTGAACACTCCGCGCTTCCCCCGCGAGGCCTCAGGCACCAGCGGCATGACCGCCGCCATGAATGCCAGCGTGAGCCTGAGCATTGCCGACGGCTGGATTCCGGAGTTCGTGCGTCACGGTGAGAACGGCTTCATCATTGAGCACACTGATATCAACCAGCCCGACCACGTGAAAGACGATATCGAAGCCACGAACGTGCTGGATGTGCTCCAGAACGAAATTGTGCCGCTCTACTACGGGCAGCCTGAGAAGTTCCTGGAAATTGTGAAAACCGGCATGCGCGAGGTGGAGCCCGAGTTTGAGTCGCACCGCATGGCCACGGAGTACTACGAGCGTATGTACAACGCCAAGTAGCAGTGGAGGGAGTGGCCTGGGCCACTTTCCAGGCCATCATAAAGCCCGTCATTCTAAGCAGAGCTTAGAATGACGGGCTTTTAAGTGGAATACCATAAAGAGGAACGTCATGCTTCGGCTTCGCTCAGCATGACGCGCTTTTGCCTCATCGCCTCATCACCCCATCACCCCATCACCTACTTCTCTATTTACTCATCCAAATACTGGTGCACGAACTTGATGGCCATGCTGCCTTCGCCTACGGCCGAGGCTACGCGGGCCATGGCACCGGCCCGGCTGTCGCCGGCGGCAAATACGCCGGGCACGCAGGTTTCCAGCAGGTACGGCTCGCGCGAGTGCTTCCAGGATTCGGCGTAGCGCGGGTCGGTTACCAGGTCGCGGCCGGTTAGCAGGAAGCCTTTGCCGTCGCACACCACCGTGTTGCAAATCCACTCGGTGCTGGGCTTGGCCCCAATAAAGATGAACAAAGCCCGGGCCGGGCGCTCCTCCAGTTGGCCATTGCGGTTGAGCACCACCTCTTGTAGGTGGTCGTTGCCGCGTACCTCAGCTACCTGCGTGTGGGTTAGCAGCTCAATGTTAGGCGTTTGGCCGATCTGGTCAATCAGGTACGCCGACATAGAGGCCGCCAACGAACTACCCCGAATCACGATGAACACCCGTCGCGCGTAGGTGGCCAGGTACATGGCCGCCTGCCCCGCCGAGTTGCCACCCCCTACAATGTACACGTCCTGCTCATCACAAGAGCGGGCCTCGGTGCGGGCAGCGCCGTAGTACACGCCAGCGCCCGTTAGCTGATGAATACCCGGAACTTCAAGGGTGCGGTAGCTCACGCCGGTGGTCAGCACCACGGCGCGGGTTTTCACCTCCATGTCGTTGCCAAGCGTGAGAATTTTGTAGCCATCCTGCACGCGTAGGCCAGTCACTTCCTGCGGGGCTAATAGCTCGGCTCCCAGCCTAACCGCCTGCGACCAGGCCCGGTGAGCCAACTCGCTGCCACTGAGGCCAGTTGGGAAGCCCAGATAGTTCTCAATACGGGAGCTGGTACCGGCCTGCCCACCGGGGGCCATGCGCTCTACTACCAGAGTGCGAAGCCCCTCAGAAGCGCCATATACGGCCGCCGCTAACCCAGCCGGGCCAGCACCAATTACTACCACATCGTAGAGTTCCTGCGAGGCTTTCTGG
Source organism: Hymenobacter taeanensis (assembly GCF_013137895.1). Classification (NCBI taxonomy): domain Bacteria; kingdom Pseudomonadati; phylum Bacteroidota; class Cytophagia; order Cytophagales; family Hymenobacteraceae; genus Hymenobacter; species Hymenobacter taeanensis. The sequence continues at coordinate 1,733,079 of NZ_CP053538.1, read as the reverse complement.
GGCAGGCCTAGCCGCTCGGCTACCACGCTGCGCTCGGGGTTAGAGAGGGCAGTGTTATCCTCGAACACTACCACTGGCAGATCGGCAGGGGTAAAGCCGGTGCGGGTTAGCAGGGCCTGGGCCTCGGCATTCGTTTCAAAATCAAACCACTGAAAAGCCACCATATAGCCCGCCAGAAAGTCCTTAAGCTCATGCGAAAGCGGCGACCATTGAAACCCGATCAGGCGCAGCCCCTGAAAGCGAGGGCGATAGGTGGCCTGCCAGGAGGCCAGCAAATCGTGAAGCGTGGGGTATAGCAGCTCCTGAGGCGGGTCCCAGGGCTTAATGAGGTAGTAGTCGAGGCGGGCGTGGTTAATGGCCCGGATGGCGGCCTCAGTATCGGCGTAGGCTGTCAGGAGCACGCGCTTGGCATCGGGGAAAAGCTGGCGGGTTTGCTCCAGCAGCTCCACGCCCTGCAGGCCCGGCATGCGCTGATCGGCCAGCACCAGGGCCAGGGGCTCCTCGCGCTGCTGCAGCTCCTGAATGGTAGAAAGGGCTTCTTCACCGGAGCTGGCCCGCAGCACCCGGTAGTCGCGGCGAAACTCCTGACGCAGGTCGCGCTCAATGGCGTTTAACACCTGCGCATCATCATCAACGGCAAGCAAGATTGGTTTTTTGGTGGCAGCCATCTATGGTGAGGTTGTGAGGTGGGAAGTTGTGAAATAATGTAGGAAAGCGGTGAGGTAGTGAAATAAGAGGCTTACCGTTCTACTGGCCTGCAGGGCGCCACTGACGCCCAGGCCAACCAAACAGCAAACTCACTCCATTATTGAACTACTATTTCACCGCTGGCAGCCACACCCGAAACTCAGTGTGGCCTGGCTCCGATTTTACTTCCAGGCGGCCATCATGCTGCTCTACAATGCGCATGGCAATATCAAGGCCCAGGCCGGTACCCTCGCCGGCGGGCTTAGTAGTGTAGAAGGGCTCCAGAATGTGAGGCAGCACCTCGGGCGGAATGCCCGGCCCATTATCCGTCACCGACACCAGCACGAAGTCGCCTTCCAGCCGGGTTCGGAGCGTGATTTGGCCCCCGCCCGGCATAGCATCAATGGCGTTATCAAGCAGGTTGGTCCAGACCTGGTTGAGGCTACTCACCTGGCCTTTCACCAGCGGCAGGTCAGGGGCATAGTCCCGCGTGAGCTGCACCTTCTCCTCGCGCATGCAGTAGCTGAGAATGTTCACGGTGCTATCGAGGCCAGCGTGCACATCCAGGGGCGCGAAGTCGCCGGCGCGGTCCATGTGGCTGTAGGTCTTTACGTTGCTGACGAGGGTGCTAATCCGGCCACCGGCCTCCTGCACGTCGCGGACCAGGCAAAGGGTAGTCAGCTGCCCTTCCAGCCACACCAAAGCTGAGGGCCGACTAGGCTCGGGCAGTGCCGCAATGAGTGGTTTGAGGGTAGCAAGGGTGAGGCCGGCTTCTAGCAAGCCTGAGGCAAGGGCGTAGCCATCGGGCACGTTCTGCTCTTCCAGCCATTCGGCCAGCTCGTCTTCCCGGTCAGAGCGCTCCAGCGGGGAAAGGGTAGCCTGCGTAAGGGGTGGGTTAGAGGCTACCGCCGCCAAATCGGCCAGGGCATTGGGCTCGGGGCAGTGGCGCACCAGTTCCAATAAAAGTCCGGGCTTGGCCCGCAGGCGGTTATTCAGCGCTTCGGCGGCCCGCATGATAGCGGCCGCCGGGTTGTTGAGCTCGTGAGCCAGGCCCGCCGAGAGCTTGCCCAGGGCCCGCAGCTTATCATCGCGCTCCTGGCCGCGGGCTTCCTGCCGGGCCCGGTCGCTCATTACCCCTACCAGGCGCTGCACCAGCTCAGGGCTAATTTGCTCTAAAGCGGGAAAATTGTCGCGGTGCAGCAGCAGCAGCTCGGTAGCGTCAGTGGCCACTCCCAGGCCCTGAATGGTGCGCAGCCGCGAGTAGGGCAGCACCCCACTCACGTGGCCTTTTTCAACCCGAAAAATGGGCTCCCGGTTGCCGTTGCGCACACTAAAGAATTGTAGGCCACCCGCCAGCACTACCACCATAAACTCAGCAGGGTCGCCGGGGCTCATGACAGTATCGCCGGAGGCGTAAGTGCGCACCTCACCGTGGTCGAGGAGCCACTGCAGCGTATCGGGAGGCAGCTCCGCGAAAGTGGCTACGCGGGCAAGATCATTGGGCGTGAGAGTAGCGGCAGGCATAGCAGGAAGGCAGGATAAGTAGTGAAGGCCAGGCCAGGAGAAAGGGCCACCCGAAGCTAGTTGGGGTAAACTGCTAGTATAACCAGATGAAGGTCTGATTTACTTTCTACTTAGCACTATAAAGCTAGGACAAACGAAACGGCCAGATCCCTAAAAGAATCTGGCCGTTTACTCTGGTTGCTACCGCAGTGAAGTGTAAGACTATTCCCGCACCACCTTTACAACACGCGAGGCATTGGCTTGCCGAACAACTAGTAAGTATACCCCCTGCGGTAGCTTATCAGCTTCCGGAAGGGCTACTTCAGAAGTGCCCGCGGGCAGTTCTAGCTGGCGGGTAAACAGCACCTGGCCCAGCGTATTATGAAGCGCGATGCTGGCAAGGCCTGCTTTGGGTAATACCAAACGGGCAAACAACTCCTGGCTGAACGGATTAGGATGGGCCTGCAGCGCCATAGCCTGCTCTGTTTCTAACGGCCGCACCACCTGCACCGCTGAATAAGACTGAGTGCCATCAGTATCCTGCTGCCGCAAACGGTAGTATAGCACGTCGGCGTTGTAACGGCTTACTCTAGCATCAGTGTAAGTATAGGAGGTTTGCTGGCTGGTAGTGCCGCGCCCAGCTACCTGGCCTACCGTCTGAAACAGCCTGCCATCTGTGCTTACCTCAATAGCAAACAGGGCGTTGTCTTTCTCCGAGGCGGTAGCCCAGTGCAGCAGCACATCTGCTGCCCTGGCCTCTGCCCTGAAGGCAATAAGCTGCACAGGCAGCGGGTTGGCAGAGTTGGTAACGGTAAAGCGGCCAAGAACGGTAGTACTGGAGCTAATGCTGCGCGTAGTAGAAGCGTTAGCTACTGAGCCTACCCCATTCCAGGGAGCTGTTTGAGTAGCTTGGCGCCAGATGAGCACCCGGGAGAAATCAGTCAGGCCGTTATCGTTATCTGGTAACCATGAGAGCGTAATGGGCACTGCGCCAGTGGGCGCCTGATCTGCGGTTACCGTCCAGATTCTGTCAACACTTTTAGAATCTCCAAACGTGCCGTAGCTGGTTCCGGCCAGCGTTAGCCCGGCCGTCCGTGTTACTTCTACACGGCCTAAGTTCTGGCCATTACCGCCAATGGTAGCGCTATTGGTGAAATCGGTGGCAGTACTTACGTTATCACGTGTCACGCGCAGGTTACCCTGTACGTAGCGGCCCGTAGCCTCTCCCGATACGCTGGCTGTGTTAGTGAGGCTAATGGTAGCGCTGGCGGGAGTGCGCACCATACCATTTGTCAGCTTCAGCTCCTGCGTAATCGTTAGGTTATCGGGCACCGTAAGGCCCTGGGAGCTGCCGTTGTTCACTTCCAGCTGCGCCAACGCGGCGCCACCAGCGGTTAGAGTTTGGGCTGCGGAGCCACTTAGTAACACCCGGCCCGAAGAATTCAAGGTGCCCGCATTAGTGAGGTTACCCAGCACCTGTACAACTCCCGTGTTGGTAAGTGTGCTACCCGCCTTATTGTCCAGTGCGCCCGGGATGTAAAGCGTTGCCCCCGACTGCACCGTCAGGATGCTGCCGTTGTTAGCCAGGTTTTGCGCAAAGCCCGCTTCTGCCAGTAAACCCAGCCCTAAAAGAGAGTAGAAAAATTTCATCCTATATGTTAGGTCGCTAGTCGCGTGGGGGAAAAATGCCTTGTAGGGCAATACAGAAGTTGATGCCCAGGTACGGTGGCATATTTTCGTGAGGCTGACTGCCGCCCGCCGCTGCTACACTCTGGGCATTCATGTTCGCATTTGCCGTACCTGCTGAGGTGAATTGAGTGCCACCCCGGCCGTCGTTACTCAGAAGGTTGCCACTGGGCGAATTAGAGTTACCAACAGATGTGGCCGCATTCAACAAGTGATTGTGAACTGGCATCTGGTTGGAAAGTAGAGTAACCGATTCAGTGCCACCTATTTCTCCCAGAGTGCGGGATGATAGTCCGGGCCCTTGCCCTGGTTGCATTGGAAAACGGCCGCGCAAATCAGGCAAAGCAAAAGTTGTTTGACCGTCACCACCGTACGTATTACCTAATATGGAGAATAAGGCAGTGTTCTGAGCAATAGACAGTATTTGTCCCTGGCATAATGCATAGCCACTAGGCGCAAAGTTGCCGGCAAAAAGCATGATTTCTCCAATGAAGGGCTCCATGCTTTGTGTAGAGGCTACACTGCGTGTGCCCGCTAAAACGGGGCTGGCCAGTAGGCCACCGCCTAGCAGGGCGCCAAAACGCTTAAGCCAGCCGCGGCGCTGAGGCTCTGCCTGAGGTTGAGAAGAAGACGCTGTTACAATGCCAGCAGGAGTAGCTATAAATCTCATAATAGAGAAGGAAAGTCAGGGAAGGGAAAGAATTAGTTGACGCGGAACCAGCCGCTGGTGGTACCATTCACCACGTACACGAACTGCGCTGCGAAATTGGGCAGCAGAGTGCCAGTGCCGCTAGTGCTGGTAATGCTCACCGCGTCGGGGTCGAGGTTAGTAATGGTAAGGGTTTGGCCATTGGTGCCAGTGCCCAGCGTAACAGTGCCGTTTGTGCTGCTATTGTTCGGCAGAATTACTATACCCGTTGTGGCATTCAGCGTACCTGTACCCGTAGTAGGAACTGTGAAGGTATTGGTAGTCTGAATGTTGGTGGCACTATTAGCAGCTGCCTGCCAGGTGGCTAGGCCAGTACCATCAGAGGTCAGGACTTTACCCACGCCAGGCGCACCTCCGGTAATTTTCACCTGCCCCGCTACTTCTAGCATGGCACCTGGGTTAGTAGTTCCAATGCCCACGTTGCCACTGGGCATGAGGCGCATTACGTCGCGGTAGTTCTGAGACGCGTCGTTGTAGGTGCCTGCAGCACTAGCGCCTACCCGCAGAGCCAAGCCAGTTTCAGCTCCACCCGCCGTTACAGCAGCAGTTGAGCCATCATGAGAAATAAATAGATGGTCCCAAGCCGCGGTATTGCGCAAACCTAGCGTACCAACCACGTCAAGCGTTTGCGCCGGCGTAACCGTGCCAAGGCCCAGCTGGCCCGTTTGTAGCAACGTCATCAGGGTGCTGCTAATGTTGGAATTGGCATTCCAGGTTACCCAGCTAAACGTTTTGCCGCCCAAATCAGGAATACCGGAGGTTAATGAGCTGGCCCGCATAAACAAGCCCCAGCGCCCCAGCCCGTTGTAGCTGCCACTGGTAAAAGGGTCCCAGCCGCGGGTAATCAAGGGCGCGTCATTGGCATTCAGAATTAAGCCATATGCGGACCGGCTATACAAGCTGCCGTCGGTGGTAATGCGCAAGCGCTCTGTGTTGTTGGTGCGTACTACTACATCTTTGTTGTCGGCAGTACCAATAAAGTCGGTGCCGGGGCTGGTGCTACTACCCACGCCGGGGTTAGTACCAGGGTCAGTACCGGCGTTACCAGCACGCTGCCAGGCTGAGCTAGTGGTAGTGCCCGAAGGCAATGCTACCCATACGTTGTTCTGAAAATACCAGAAGCCCGGCTGTGCGCCGTTAGTCTGGAATACCAGCATTCCCGGCGTAGTAGTGGTAATAGCAATGCGCTGAGCTTCCGTCACGCGCGGTATTAGCAGACCTTTGTTGTTTCCAGTGCCAGCCGAAATATCCAGAGCTGCATTAGGATCGGGAGTAGTAGTGCCCACACCCACCGATTGGGCGCGAGCAGAGAAAGTTAGAGCACTGAGCGACAGGCCTAACAAAAAACGATAAGAGTGTTGCATTAGTAGTGTGTAGGTATGGGCTAGAGGTTGTCTCCCTGCAAAGGATAATCTCATGCAAAGATAGTATTATGATAAACCTATATATAATGGTATTTAATTTATTCAATAATGAATTCATTGATCATATTGGCCTGTCTTAAGCTGTTTAGTGCTTTGGTTGCTGTAGCAGGCTCTATTAATAATCTGGTTTTCCTGGCTACTCTTGGTTTTAATTGACTGTGAGAATAATAATCATAGATGAGCTCCATTCAGCAACAAGTGTATGTAGACTGTTGTATTAATGACATTATTGAATTAATTCAATTTTAGCTGCTAAGTCAATAGTTGTGTTTAATGGTTAAATTGGTTAGTTCACCGTACCGAATGTCTGAAAAGCTGTGAAAAATTAACCTCGGGCAAAAACCCGTTTCTTACCAAACTTTTTAGCCGCCGAGCGCATTTCTTTAGTTCACCCCGGCTCAGTCAGAGTTCCCTACATGGCCAAAATCAAGACCCTATATTTTTGTCAGAATTGCGGTGCCCAATCTGCTAAGTGGATTGGCCGCTGCCCCTCCTGCGGCGAGTGGAACACCTATGTAGAAGAGGTAATTGAAAAGCCCGACACGGCCACGGCGGCCGGGGCCTGGAAGGCCTCTACTTCCGTGGGTAGCACCACTACCAAAGCCGCCAAACCCAAGCCCCTTGGCGATATTCTCTACGAAGAAGAGTCTCGTCTCAATACCCATGACGGCGAGCTAAACCGCGTGCTTGGGGGTGGCCTGGTACCTGGCTCACTAGTGCTTATTGGTGGCGAGCCAGGCATTGGCAAGAGCACCCTTATGCTCCAGATTGCCATGCACATGGGTAACCTGCGCATTCTGTATGTGTCAGGTGAGGAAAGCGAGCAGCAGATCAAGATGCGAGCTGAGCGCCTTGGGAAGCAGCACCCCAACCTCTACATTCTCACGGAAACGGGAACGCAGAATATCTTCCGGCAGATTGACCAGCTCCAGCCCAACGTGGTTATCATCGACTCCATCCAGACCCTGCACTCTTCGCTGGTAGAAGCGGGGGCTGGCTCAGTGAGTCAGGTGCGGGAGTGCACTACTGAGTTGCTGAAATATGCCAAGGATACGGGCGTGCCGGTGCTACTCATTGGCCACATTACTAAAGACGGTTCCATTGCCGGTCCCAAGATTCTGGAGCATATGGTGGATACGGTATTGCAGTTTGAGGGCGACCGTCACCTGAGCTACCGCTTGCTGCGCACGGTAAAAAACCGCTTCGGCTCCACCTCTGAGCTAGGGATTTATGAGATGCAGGGCAGTGGCCTACGGCAGGTTAGTAACCCCTCCGAGATTTTGCTGAGCCAGCGCACTGAGAGCCTGAGCGGTATGGCCATTGGGGCCACGCTGGAAGGCAACCGGCCCCTGCTGGTGGAGGTGCAGGCCCTAGTAACGCCTGCTACCTATGGCACTCCCCAGCGCAGCAGCACCGGCTTTGATGCCAAGCGCCTGCAGATGCTGCTGGCGGTGCTGGAAAAGCGCAGCGGCCTCCGCTTGGGCCAGCATGACGTGTTCCTGAACATTGCTGGTGGCCTCCGCCTCGATGACCCGGCTCTGGATCTGGCCGTATGCGCCGCCGTAGTCAGCAGCCTGAATGATGTGCCCATTGCCGGCGAAGTGTGCTTGGCGGCGGAAGTGGGCCTGAGCGGTGAAATTAGGGCCGTGAGCCGGCTTGATCAGCGCCTGTCAGAGGCCGAGAAGCTGGGCTTTGCCGAAATGTACATCTCCCAGTTCAATGCCCGTGGGCTTGATATTGCCCGCTACGGCATCCGCGTGCACCCTTCGGGCCGCCTAGATGAGGTCCTGAACGGGCTATTTGGCTGATTTACCCATGAGGGCAGTACCAATGTACTGGGCTAAGCAAACGCTTGGAGTAACTGTAAATTAGGTTACCAGCAACAGGGGCCAGAGCGCGAGCTATACCATTCTGGTTTCAGGGCCTGTTGATTTGTATAGCTGCTTAAATCATTGGTTTATGAGGGGCTTGGTTCAAAACTTTGTTATTAGGAACTTGCTACACAAAAAGGGGCCTTACGGATAGGACTTTCTCTTTTTTTATGCCGTATCTTAGATGCGGGAATTGGCTTTTACCGCGAATCACCTGATCAGAGTAGCACTTCTTAAATTCGAAAAGCGGACAATTCCAAGTCCCTCATGTATGCAATTCCTTCTAATGCCCTTTAAATCTCACATAGTTGCTGCTCTGCTTTTGGTCGGGCTTCTGGTTGCTCCGCTTGTGAGCAGGGCCCAGGGCACAGTGGTGCTGACGGGCAAGGTGAACGGGCGCACCGCCGATACAGTGGCTGTATCTATTCACGAGAATCCGCTGGATCCGAAGGAGCAGATTACCTACGCCCGCCTCGACGATAAAGGAGAGTTCCGGATGGCCGTAAAGGTGGAGGGCCCTACCCGCGCCGATTTAGTGTACGGGGATGACGTGGCCAACCTGTTTCTGGAACCCGGTAATCAGCTGGATATTCGCTTTAAAGGCTCTGATATGGCCAGCACCGTGCGCTTCAAAGGCAAGGGGGCTGAAACCAATGCCTACCTAGCGGAAGTGGACGAGAAGTTTATCGAGAACGATGGCTTTCAGGTGCTCCCCGATAACATCATGCTCTATGAGCCCGGCTTCCTCTCGTTTCTGGACTATCGGCGCAAGGAAGAGCGTAAGTTCCTCGACGGCTACATTCAGGATAATCAGCTGAGCCAGGCTTTCAAGAACTTCGCCAAAGCCGAGATAGAGTATAGCTACGCCAACGACCGGCTAACCTTTCAGGACTTGCGCGAGCAGGTAGTGGCCACCGAGAGCCGCCTGAAATTGTCGTCCTCTTACTATGAGTTCCTGAACGATAAGGCGCTTATCAATAGCCCGGCATCGGTGAACAGTGGCATGTATCAGGAGTTTTTACTCAACTACATTCACTACACCGCCGAAAGCAGCGGCAAGCGTCGCTCCGACCCTGACTTTTATCAGGTGTGCTATGACTTGGCCAAGAACCAGCTAACCGGCCCAGTTAAGCCCATCATTATGGGGCGGGTGCTGCAGGAGTCGTTCCGATTTGGGCACGTGAAACAGTCGGCCGCTATGCTGGCCGATTTTAAGGAGGCTGATCCGCAGAATCAGTACTATCCAATTCTGCAGCAGGATTTTGAGGCCCATAAAGCCTTTGCTATTGGTTCGCCCGCTCCCGATTTCAGCCTTACTTCCTCTACTGGCGATACGGTTAGCCTGAAACAACTGGCTGGTAAGCTGGTGTACATCAACTTCTGGCGCACCACCAGTGGCCTAGCCCTGCGCGATTTGCCTTACGCCGCTGACCTGGCCAAGAAGTTTGATGGCAAAAATATTGTGTTCCTCAACATTGCCCTCGACGAAAATGAAGGGGCCTGGAAACAACTGGTGCTAACCAAGCGCCTGCCCGGTACTCACGTGCGGGCCAGCGGTGGCCTTCGCTCCGTAGTTGCCAAGGCTTATGGGGTGCAGGATGTGCCCGCTTACTTTCTGCTGGCCGAAGATGGTACGTTTCTGAATACCAAGCCCAAGCGCCTGAGCAGCCGGGCTGCCGTGGACGAAATCAAGGAGTCGTTTGGTAAGGCCAACACCTACAGTAGCACTTTGCCTGCCGGCAGTAAATAAAAAGGCCTAGAGCTTTACTAGTACACAAAAAGCGCCGCTCAGAAACCTGAGCGGCGCTTTTTGTTACGCCTGACCCATAAGGTTAGGCCGTGCGGAAGCCGGTGGCCTGTTTGATTGAGCGCTCATTGCCAGTGGCAGGATCAGCGTAGCTATGCTCTCCTATCTCTACCGTTACCCGCTTGCCTAGTAGCTGCTTGGTATCAAGGTCTTTGCCGGCCTCTGGGTGAATGCCTACCGCCGCATACAAGGAAAGCAGGATAGGCATAGCGGCCGGTGAGGTATAGAACCGCTGAGTCACGAACCCGTCCTCATTCTCCATGCGGGCCGCAAAGAAAGGCACGTTCTGGTGCTCACTTTGGCCTTCCTGAATATCGGTAATCTCAACGGTATGGCGGCCGTCGGGCAGAAAGCCTTTTTCCTGGCCTTTTTCAACTGAAATTTTCATGATCTATAGCAAGGGTGAATGTGGCTGGTATACGCAGCTAATTATATTGGGTTGTATTGCTAATTAAATTAGTTTTATCGTGTTCATGTAGCATACTATCATGTCGTTGAGGTGGAAAGGGAAGTAATCAGACCAACTCCGTAGGTTAAGTCTGCGGGAGGTTTTCCGGTTCTGGTTGTTAGCAGCACTGTACCTTTACTTCTGCATGGCTTCCCTCCTCTCCGACGCACTCAACTTCGTTTCTAAAACCTCACCGGGCAGGCTTTGGAATGCCACGCAGGTTACGGGTGGTTACCTGCTGAGTAAGCTCACGGGCAAAGCGCGGCACTGGGGCTTGCCCGTGGCGCTGTCGTTTGAGCCCACTACGAGCTGTAACCTACGCTGCCCGGAGTGCCCAAGTGGCCTACGCTCCTTCACGCGGCCCACCGGCATGCTCCCCGATGAGCTGTTTAAAAAGACCATCGACGAGGTAGCCTCGCGCCTCTGGTACCTGATTTTCTACTTCCAGGGCGAGCCGTACCTGCATCCCAACTTCCTGGATCTGGTGAAGTACGCCGCTGATAAGGGTATTTACACGGCCACCAGCACCAACGCCCACTATCTCAACGACAGGAACGCCAAGCGCACCGTGGAGAGTGGCCTAGACCGCCTCATCATCTCCCTTGATGGCACTACCCAAGAGGTGTACCAGCAGTACCGGGTGGGCGGCAAAATAGATAAGGTGCTGGAAGGCACGAAGAACCTGATTAAGTGGCGGCGGGAGCTGAAGTCGCAGACGCCGCGGGTTGTGTTTCAGTTTCTGGTGGTGCGGCCCAATGAGCACCAGATTGAGGAGGCCAAGCAGCTAGCCAAGGAGCTGGGCGTAGATGATGTGTGGTTTAAAACCGCCCAGATCTATGACTACCACAACGGCTCCCCCCTCATTCCCACCATCGACTACTACTCACGTTACGAAAACCAGGGCAATGGCACCTGGAGCATCAAGAACAAGCTGGTAAACCACTGCTGGAAGATGTGGCACTCCTGCGTAGTCACCTGGGATGGCCTGGTGGTGCCCTGCTGCTTTGACAAAGACGCCGAGTACCGCCTCGGCGATCTAAAGCAGCAGACCTTCCGCCAGCTCTGGCACGGTACCAAGTACCAGCAGTTCCGAGCCTCCCTGCTCAAAGGCCGCGACCAGATTGAGATGTGCCGCAACTGCACCGAGGGTACCAAGGTGTGGGGCTAGGCGGTGAAGTTGTGAGAAGGGCAAAAGATTCCTCCTCCATCTGGCGGTTGCTTGCAGAATCCGTAGGCAATAGGCTCTTTTAAGCTTCTGGCAGTTGGCGCTTATCTTGGTGGCATCGTCCCCCTGCTATCTCATTACGCTATGTTTTCTGCCGCTCGTATTTCCGCTATCCGCAAGAGTAAAGGGTTGTCGCAGGAAGTGTTGGCGGAGCAGTCGGGGGTGAGCTTGCGCACCATTCAGCGGGTAGAACAAGGCGACACCGTGCCGCGCGGTTTCACCCTGCAAGCCCTGGCCACTGCCCTGGAAGTACCACTTGAAGCCTTCAGGTTGGAGCCGGAAGTCCCCCTAGCTACTGCCGCCGAGGTAGTGCCCGCGCCCGCCTCTATGCCTGCTGCGGCACTCCCCCACCCCGATCCGCAGTTTCTGCAGTTGCTCAACCTGAGTGCCCTAAGCTTTCTGGTATTTCCGTTGCTGAATTTGGTGGTGCCGTGGGTACTTTGGCGCAAGCACCGCCACGATGTTGAGGACGTGGCGGAGGTAGGACGGCGGGTACTGGGGTTCCAGATTCTATGGCAAGTGCTCTGCTTCCTGAGCTACGGGTTGGCGGCAGTAGCTCAGCTATGGGCGCACTTATATCACCTCACGTTTCCCAACCTTTTTGTGTGGGTGTTCCTCAGCAGCTACTTACTGAACTTGGTAATGGTGTGCTATAACGGCTGGAAATTACGACAAGGTGACCTCAATATTTATCCTTTTCGGCTCTAGATATTGCTTTGGCAAAAACCTGATATACAGTAACATGTAGCAAATGGCGGCAAAATGACGGGTAAATGGCGGACGGCCTGGGGCCGGGTAGAGGATAGCTTTGATCCATACTTCAACCCCTTACTCCTCCGTCATGAAATTCTTCCGCAACATCCTGCTCGCCGTACTTACCCTACTCTTGGTTAGTGGCCTGGGAGGCTACTTTTACATGCGTAAGAAGTTTGAGCCCGCCGCCAACCAGCTGGTAGTTGAGGGCCTGCCCACCGACTTTCACTTTGAGTGGCATGCAGGCGGTACTCAGCCTGCAAACCCACGTGCTAGCTTGCTAATACCCGTAACGCTGCCCGGCTGCCCCCGCACTTGCTACATGCAGTTTGATACCGGCTCGCCCAGCACGCTACTTTACGCCAACAGCCTGGCGGCACTCCGGAAAAAGTACCCAGCCACGGCGCAACGCCTGCTGCCCCACTCCGACACCATTCACAACTTTACCTGTACGCTAGGCCAGGCAACGCTACAGGCTCGGTGGCTACGCGCCTTGCAGTACGGCGCCAGTGAGCTGCCCACTGATAGCACAGTCCACTTCATTATTGGAACGCTGGGGGCCGATGTGCTCGATGGTCGCGCACTGGTTCTCAATTATGCCCAGCAGCGCTTTAGCCTGAACGCTCAACTGCCCGATAGCCTGGCCCGCCACACGGCGTTTGTACCCCTGAGCTATGAGGGCCGCCGCGTGCTGCTGCAGGCCCAGGTGCAAGGCAAGCCGCAGCAGCTGCTCTTTGATTCTGGCAGCAGTGCTTTTGCTTTATTAACCAGCCAAGCCACTTGGCAGCAAATGGCCCAGCCCCAGGCACCCGTCCAGACGACTGCTTCCAACTCTATGGGCCGTAAGCTCACTACCTACACCACCGCCACTGCACAGGCCGTGCAGCTAAATAACCTGACAGTACCCCTGGGTACGGTAACGTATGTAGAAGGAACCAGCCTTATGCAGAACACGCTCATGCGTTTCTCCGGAATGGGTGGCATGCTGGGCAATGCTCCCTTTAGCCAGCGCACCATTGTGCTGGATGTGCGAGGCGGCCGGTTTGGGCTGGTGCAGTAATAAGTGGCCCAGGCCACCTCAGAAACCCAGTACGTAAGGCAAAAGCCAGAGTGGGGTGAAGCTAGCCAGGCGTTTGTCTCGTACAGAAGGTAAACGACCAGACAAATCTACGGGGGGCCGGCACTGCGCAACCAGCAGATCCTACGTAGGTTTACTTGCTGCCATCACCTTACCGCTGTCTATGCTTGGCCTCACAGAAATCAATAAAGCCTTCGAAATGCTCTCCGATAAGCTCATCGGCTGGGGGCAGGATTTTATCGTAATGCTGCCCAATCTGCTGATTGCGGCTGTGATACTGGTGGCCACGCTATACGCTGCTAAACTATCAAAAGGGCTGATAACCAAATTTTTGCCGCGTATATCGCATAGCGCCGCCCTGCGTGACCTGGTAGCTACTCTAACCTACGTGGTGGTGCTGTTGGTTGGGCTGTTCTTCGTGCTGGAAGTGCTGAACCTCCAGAAAACGGTCACCTCACTGCTGGCGGGCGTCGGGATTATTGGTCTGGCCCTGGGTTTTGCCTTTCAAGACATTGCGGCCAACTTCATCAGCGGCATTATCATTGTGCTGCAGCGCCCTTTCACGGTGGGCGACGTCATCAAAACCAACGACTACTTTGGTACTATTGAGCGCATTAGCCTGCGCACCACCGACCTACGCCAGCCAACCGGCGAGCTGGTGCGGGTGCCTAACCGGAAGGTGTTCGAGAATGCTCTCATTAACTTCACCATCAATACTATGCGCCGGGTAGACCTGACCTGTGGCGTAACCTACGACGCCGACCTGGATGAGGTGCGGCGCGTGGTGCTGGAGGCTATGCACGACATGCCCCACCTGGTTGCGGAGCGTAAGCCGGAGGTAATGTTCACGGAGTTTGGGGAAAGCTCCATCAACTTTGATTTGCGCTTTTGGGTACCCTACGAGCGGCAGCTAGATTATGTGGGTGCCAAGAGTGAAGCCATCGTACGCATTAAGCGGGCCTTCGACGCGGCCGGAATCGTGATTCCGTTCCCCATCCGGACGCTGGATGTACCTGAGCAAGTGCTGGAGCGGCTAAGGCCCCCGCAGCCCAAGCCGCAGGACGCGCAAGACAGCGCCAGCCGAAGTGGCCTGGCCGCAGGGAGCGTTGAATAACCGCTTTGCCTAACGTATACCTCTGGCTACCGAAGTAGTTTTAAGCTAGTAGTTCCAGGGAGATAGGTGTGGTGGCGTGTGGGGAGCTTCGTGAGTGGGCAGTATGGTCTTCATAGTCGAGATTGGAGGGAGCGGAAACAGAAGAGTGCGCCGCAACGAGGTTGCGGCGCACTCTTGAGTAGTGCGGAGAAGATGCTGTAAGAGCTTACTTGTGGCTCTTACTCAGGTTTTTGCCGAGGTCTTCTACCTGCTTCAAAAACTCCAGGGCGTCGGAGTCGCCGTAGGTGCCGTAGGCGGAGGAGATAGTGCCGCGCACGCCATCGGTAGTTTCCAGGGCGTAGAGAATCGACATGTCATCGGGGTCACTTTCACCCTCAAAGCGGTAGAAGTCCACGATGGTCACTTCATTGGGGCCGTAGCTCTTGTCGCGCTCAGTGTCCATGGTGTGCAGGCGGCCATCCGTCACGCGGAAATCGGCCGTGAAGCCATCCTGGCTAAGCTTGCGTTCTACGTTTACGAGCGAGCGTTCTTCTTCTTTATCTTGCATGGGAGGGGCGTTTTGGAAATGAAAGAGTAGGTTGGGAGAGGGCGCAAAAGAAAGCCCCGCACCGGCTATACGTAGCCAATGCGGGGACGGGTTATCTCAAGCGTAGAAGAATGCCGCGCTTACTTGCCGGCGCCCGGCGCAGCGGCCAGTTCAATGGTGCGCTGCAGGCGGTCAACATCAATAGCACTACAGGCACCACCGCACCCTTTGGTACAGCCAGCCGCAGTTTTATCGAAGAAAGCGCGCCAGAAAATCCGCCCAACATAAAAGGCAGCTCCGGCAAAGAGCAAGGCGATGATGAGATACTGTATCCACATGATGGTCACAAAACTACAACGCTTCCAGAAAAGTTTAGCGAAGTGGCCTAGCCCCTTTGTAGGCTGATGCCTAGGCCACTATTCCTTCCAGAACTCCCGAATGGTGCTTTGCATTTCGTCGTGCACCAAGCCATTGCTGGCTACTACCTGGCGGCCAAACAGCGGGTCGCCATCTTCTAAGAACTGGGTTACGCGGCCCCCGGCCTCGCGCACCAACAGAATGCCGGCGGCTACGTCGTAGGAGTTAAGGTTGAATTCAAAGAAGCCCTCGAAGCGGCCGGCGGCTACGTAGGCCAGGTCGGCGGCGGCAGAGCCTACGCGGCGCACCCCGTGCGAGCGGCGCATGAAGGCACCCAGCAGCTGCAGATAGTCGTCCATCTTGCCGAAGTCGGTGTAGGGGAAGCCGGTGGCAATGAGGGAGCTGTTCAGGTCGGGCACGTCGGTTACGTGAATCGGAATTTCGTTGCAGAAAGCGCCGGCGCCTTTCGCGGCCCGGAAGCATTCATCGCGCACTACCTCATACACCACGCCGGCCACCAGCTCATCGTGGTGAATGAGGCCCACACTTACGCAGTACACCGGTAGGCCGTGCACAAAATTGGTAGTACCGTCCAGGGGGTCAATAATCCAGTTGTAGCCTTCGGCACGGTTAGCACCTTCGGTGCCTTCTTCCGTGATGAAGCCGGCCTCGGGCAGCACCTCGCGCAGGCCCGCTACCAGCAGCTTCTCGGTTTCCTTATCTACGTACGACACCAGGTCGTGCACGCCTTTGGTCTCAATGTGGCTGCGGTTGAAAGTAGCCGCCTCCTGGCGGATGAACTGGCCCGCGTGGCGCGTTACGGCCGCCAGCTGAAAGCTGAGTTGATTGTAATCCATAGTAAAAAAGTGTCAGGGAATAACCGGCAGACCTTCGCTCTGTCAGCGAAAGATCATTCGGGTGTTTTTAGCCCGCAGAGTACGCAGAGTAATTCTAGCCCTGCATGCTGAATGCGAGCGAGGGTTAGGCTGGTACTACCCGCCGGCTGCGCACGGCCAGCACCACTGTAACCACCAGCAAGAGCACGGCCAGCACCTGCGTGGCGGGCCCAATTAGCTCACCGTAACGGACGTAGAAGGTTTGCTCGGTGTTCAGGCGTACGGTGGCGCGGCTTACGGCCGGTACCCACCAACCGGTGCGCTGCGTGATTTCACCCTTCTGATTGATGAAGCCCGAAATGCCGGTGTTGGCAGAACGGGCAATATCGCGGCGGGTTTCAATGGCGCGCAAGGTGGCGTACTGTAGGTGCTGGTTGTGGCCCGGCGAGTCAGACCACCAGCCGTCGTTGGTGATGATGCCCAACAGGGTGGCACCATTCTTCACGTAGTCGCGCACAAAGTCGCCGTACACTGATTCGTAGCAGATGATAGGACCGATGCGGAGCGCGGGCGTATTGGTCTGGTACACCGTGCGTTCTTCCTGTGAGCCTAGGCCACCAGCGGCCCCGCCCAGGTCAATTACAAACGCCGAGAGCCACGGCGGCACGCCCTCCACGCCCGGCACCAGCCGCGACTTATGATAGAACTCGGGGGCTGCGGCGGCATCGCGCAGGTGAATAGCCGCGTTGAAGATATCGTAATACCCCACACCCTCCCGGAAGCGGGCGGTGGGGCTGGCCTTTTCCTTGGAAGGGTACCGAACGGCTGAGGTCAGGCCGGTAATCAGTTCCACGCCGGGGTGCTGGCCTAGCCACTGCTGCAGGCGTACAATATTGGGGTTGAAGTTGATGGTTTCCTCGGGGTACACCTCATCCAGAGAAGTCTCGGGCCAGAACACCACCTTGGTTTGGGGCGTTAGGTTCTGCTCAGTGAGGGTAAGCAGACGGGTAATTTGCTCAGCGTGTGGAATGAACCGAGAGCCACCCTCAAACTTCTCCTCAAAGGGGTCAACGTTCGGCTGAATTACCAGCACCTCCGCCGTGGGGCCTTTCTCCTGGTATTGGCTGCCAATGAGATACGACAAGCCAATGGGCAGCAGGATAGCCAGCGCAGGCCAATTCCATCTCATTAAGCTCGGGTCTTTCTCAGCGGCAATCGGCCAAGTGGAGCTCTTGTAGCCAAACCATGCTCCAAACACCAGCAGGTTCACCATCCAAATCCAGACGGAGCCGCCCAGAAAACCGGTGTACTCATACCACTGCACCAACTGGTTGGCTTGCGCGAAGCCGTTGCCCAGCGTCAGCCAGGGCCAGGTCAGGAACCAGTGCAGATGCAGTTGCTCGAAGGCAATCCAGTAGATGGGCAGCGAGATGTAGCCAATGAGGTGACCTAGGCGCTTCTTGGTATGATAAAACGCCGTGAGCGGCAGGCTCATGAGCAGGGCGTTGCACACTACCGCCGTTATGCCGCCGGCCAACGTGCTGTAGCTTACCCAGTAGGTAGTAAACAGGTTCCAGAGCACCAGCGCCAGGTAGGTGTAGCGCCATACTTTCCAGCCGCTGGCTCCGCGCTGGCCCAACACCTGCTCCATGCGCAGGTAAGGTACCCAGGCTACCAGCAGCACCAGCGCCAGCGGGGCGGGGTGCACCGGCCAGCCCAGCCAAAGCAGCACGGCACTGAGGAGGGCCAGCAGGCTTGGCAGCCAGTAGGCCAGTCCGGAGGCCGGTAAAGAAGGAGCCGCAGCCGCTGGGGCTACGGGAGTAGTTGGTTTAGTCAGCACTGCGGTCGTCTTTGGAGTAACGGTCCTCTTTAATTCGCTCTTCTTTCTCGCGGCCCTGCACCACCAGCACAATCTCGCCCTTGATGGCGGCGCGCCCAGCGAAGTTGGCCGCTAGCTCGGGCAGGGTGCCGTTCACGGTTTCCTCGAACAGCTTGGTTAGCTCCCGGCTCACGGAGGCCTGGCGCTCCGGGCCCAGTACCTCAGCTAGCTGCTCCAGCGTCTTCACAATCCGGTGCGGCGACTCATAGAAGATCATGGTGCGGGTTTCAGAGGCCAGCTCTTTCAAGCGGGTCTGTCGTCCTTTCTTCACCGGCAGAAAGCCTTCGAAGGTAAACCGCTCAGCCCCAAAGCCCGACTTCAGCAAGGCCGGCACAAAGGCGGTGGCCCCCGGCAGGCACTCTACTTTGAGGCCCTTCGCCAAACACTCTCGCACCAACAAAAAGCCGGGGTCTGAAATTCCGGGCGTACCTGCGTCTGATACCAGCGCCATCGTTTCGCCTTTGCTAAGGCGCTCCAGCAAACGCTGCACCGTTTGGTGCTCGTTGTGCAGGTGGTAGCTGAGCATGGGCTTTTTCAGGCCCAGGTGCTGCAGTAGGCGGCCACTGGTGCGGGTATCCTCGGCCAGCACGGTATCTACCTCGCCCAGCACCCGAATGGCGCGCAGCGTGATATCTTCCAGATTGCCAATGGGGGTGGGCACGAGGTACAGAACAGTAGGGGCGGCGGTATCAGACATAGGCACAAAGGTAACGGGAAACCGGCCGTGCGGGCCGGGCGTGGTGGTAGCCTCCGCTGGCCAAACGGGCTACGCAGCAAGTAAGTTGAGCCGCTGCATAGTACATGCCAGCGCGGCAAGGTAATTTGCATCCTTTCTTCACTATTGCCTCTATGACCACACCCGGTTCTCCGCTTGCCTACCGTCCAGAGCTGAATGGGGTGCGGGCTATTGCCGTGTGGCTGGTAGTCATTCAGCACTGGGCTAGCCCACCCGTTATGATGGGCGAAATGGGCCGGCAGCTCTTCTTTGTGCTCAGTGGCTACCTCATTGCGGGCATTGTCTGGAAGCAGCAGGTGTACCCAGGAGCGCCGGGACCCTGGCGGCAGCGCCTGGGTACGTTTTATAAGCGCCGGGTGCTACGCATCATTCCGCCCTACTACTGCCTGCTGGCGGTAAGTGCCCTGCTCCCCCTGGAAACCGTGCGCGACTACCCCGTGTGGTTTATGCTACCGGCCGCCAACTTGCTGTTCTACCGCATGCAGCACTGGGGCGAAGGCTGCGGCCACCTCTGGACGCTGGCCGTGGATGAGCAGTTTTACCTAGTATGGCCCCTGCTGCTGGGCCTGGTTGGGCAACGCCGCAACTGGCTGCTGGCTATTGGGGCACTGGGCCTGGCCTTCCGGATTGGCTGGAGTGCCTACGTTACGCCGGGCTTTATTTTAGTGCTGCTGCCCTCCTCACTTGACTTGTTTGCGGCCGGCACCCTGCTACGCCTGTTCGAGAAAAGCCCGAGCCTGGCCCGCTGGACGCGCGGCTACATGGCCGTGCTGGCCTGGGGCGTGTGGTGGCTGCTGTGGGGGCTATTTACGCAGGTGCGCCACGATGGCGGCGAGCTGTGGCTGATTATCTTCCCCACGGTGGGCGCCGTAGCCGCATTTGTTACCCTGGCGTGGCTGCTGCGCAACCCTGGAGGTGCGCGCCGGGTGGGCATGCACAACCGCCTGCTGCTCTGGATGGGCCGCCGCAGCTTCGGGCTGTATCTATACCACCTGTTGCTGCCCGTGTTTTATCAGCGTGCCGTGTACCATCTGTGGTCGGCTGAGTCAGGGTGGCGGGAGCTGATGATGGGGCCGCTGCCAACCGTGTTGGTGCTCAGTCCCATGCTGATTGCCTTGAGCGCTGCCTCCTGGTATTTTATTGAAGCTCCGCTGGAGCGAGTAAAGAAAAACCTGGCCTACGCGCCCACGGCCGCTATTGCGCCAGCGCACTCCTAGGCCACCTGCGCCCGGCCTTACTCTGCTACCCCGCCATAATCGGTGGCCAGGTGGTCAATGGCAGCGGCCAATTGATGGTCTTTCTCCGTTACGCGGTGGCCGGCGCTGTGCGTGCGTAGCCGGAACGTAACCACATTGTACTCATTGCTCCACCACGGGTGGTGCTCCTGGTACTCGGCCTCCTCCGCCACATCCGACATAAAGCTGAAGGCAGTCCGGAAGTCTTCGAAGCGGAAGGTTCGGGTAAGGGCGTTGTCGTGCTCAGTCCACATAGCTACGGCTGTTGATAAGAGAGTGTCAGAACAGAATGCACCAAGATACTGGCCTAGCCCTAAAAGCGCGCCCCTCGCCAGCGCACAAAGCAACTTTTGGCGGTAACTGGTCGCCAGGTTAGCCGGCTCTTGGGGTGCCATAAACCCGTGTGGTTTTTCGGGATAAAAGCCTCAGTTTACAACCAGCCGGCCGTATTTAGGGCTATCTTTGAGGGCCTTGGCGTGCTGACCACCTGCCCTTGGCCCGTTATCATGCCGTTGCCCAATGCCCTGCTGCCCCTCAATGAAGCCGACCGTTTAGCGGCGCTTCGGCCCTACCAGGTGCGTGGTACGGCTCCTTTCTTTGAGGAGTTTATCCGCGTAGCGGCCAAGCTCTTTGGAGTACCTATTGCCGTTATATCTCTGGTTGAGGCTGATACGGTATGGTTTAAGGCTGAAACCGGGCTGGAGGGCCCCACCGAGGTGCCCCGCTCCAATAGCCTGTGCTCCGTAGCCATTCTGCAGCAGGAAACCACCGTGTTTGAGGCTTGGCAACCCCACCTGTGCACGTTGGTAAACACCGACGCCGTACTGCAGATGGGGTTGGCATTCTACGCGGGGCATCCGCTACGCAACGCCACGGGTGAAGCCATTGGGGCACTGGCCATTATTGACCGCCAACCCCGGACTTTTTCTGAGGAGGAGCGGGCCGTGCTGGCAACCTTGGCGGCCGTGGCCATGCGCCTGCTAGAGCTGCAAGTGGTGCTGGAAGGGGCCACGCTGCCCGTGCCAGCCCTGTGGCCCGATATCTACATCTCCATTGCGGAGTCGCTGACTCGGTTGGACACGCTCACGGCCCTCGCCGAGTGGGAGGAAAGCCCCGACACGGTGTCGGCGCAGGCGTACCGCTGTTCCCGCTACGAGGAAATGGCCAGCGTAGCCGCCGATATGCAGCGCCAGATCCGGACGGCCATAGCCCGTTTTGGGGAGCAGCGGAAGTAACAAACAATGGGGCTTACGTGGGGTACGGTGCCCCAGCCGGCTCACTGCACATTTCTAGGCCTCTGGTGGCTCCTGCTGCATCGGCAGTTCTGGGCAACCAGAAGCAGCTTATGGGTTATTCACGGCCTGAATGAACATTTCAGTGGGCCTTTTCCTTGTAGAGCCTACTCTTTACTTAAGAAAGCAGCCCCGCCTTAACCAGGCCGGCTGTATTTCGCGCTCCTTCGTGAGCCTCTGAACCGACGAGCGCCCGGCGCCGCACCCTATGAGCAAACAACGGTATTTCCTGCTGATCTTAATTTTAGGTACCCTGGCGGCGCTGGGGCCCTTCTCCATTGATATGTACCTGCCGGGCTTCCCGGCTATTGCCAAAGACCTGCGCACGTCAGTGGCGGAGGTGTCGTTGTCGCTTTCCAGCTTCTTTGTGGGTGTCTCGGCGGGGCAGCTACTCTACGGGCCGCTGCTAGACCGCTTTGGCCGCAAAAAGCCTCTCTACGTGGGGTTGCTGCTGTATGTACTGGCCTCTGTAGGCTGTTTTCTGGCCTACTCCATTGATGCTCTGATTGCCCTGCGGTTTGTGCAGGCCTTAGGCAGCTGCGCCGCCACTGTAGCCTCCGTAGCCATGGTGCGTGACCTGTTTCCGGTGAAAGACAGCGCCAAAGTATTTGCACTGCTCTCACTGGTAATCAGCGTGTCGCCAATGCTGGCCCCCACGGTGGGTAGCTACATGGTAGGGGCCTACGGGTGGCAGTCGGTGTTTCTGGTGTTGTTTGGTATGGGCGCGCTTATGCTGCTGGCGGCAGTGCTGTGGCTACCCGAAAGCTACCCACCCGACCCCAGCTACTCCCTGCACCCGCGCCCCATTCTCACCAACTTCTGGACGGTGAGCAAGAATCCGCAGTTTTTCACCTACGCCCTCACCGGAGCCATGACGTTCGGGGGGCTACTGGCCTACGTTTCGGGCTCCCCGCTGGTATTCATGGACATCTTCGGAACCAGTGAGCAGCAGTATGGCTGGATTTTCGCCTTACTGTCAGTAGGCTTTATCGGTTCTAGCCAGGTAAACAGCTGGGTGCTGCGCTACTACCGCAGCGAGCAAATTGTGCTAGTGGCCATGGTGTGCCAGTCGGTGATTGGGGGAGTGTTTCTGCTGGGTACTATGCTCGGCTGGTTTGGGCTGGGGGCCACTATTGGTATGCTCTTTCTGTTTCTGTGCTGCCTGGGCTTTGCCAACCCCAATGCGGCGGCACTTTCTATTGCACCCTTCGCTAAAAACGCCGGTAGCGCGGCCGCCCTCATGGGAGCCACTCAAATGGCAGTGGGTGCCCTGGCTTCCTTTGGAGTAAGTGTGTTCAATACGCACACCGCCGTGCCCATGGTAGCCATTATGGCTGTTTCGGCCCTGCTGGCGCTACTGATTCAGGCAGTTGGCCGCCGCGTTATTGGGCAGCCAGTAGCCGTAGCCGATGACGCGGCCGTGCTGGCGCACTAAACTCAGCCCAGCCCGCGCACCCGTTCTAGCAAAGATTTAAACCAGCAATTGCGCACCAACCAAAAACATCAGGGCATCAGGTGCGCTTCAGCAGTATACCAAAGCGCACCTGATGCCCTGATGACTTATTAGCTTCACGCCCCTACATGCGCCAGCAGCCTCTGGCCAGTGAGTAGAGTAAAAATATACTTTGCTAGAAGCAGAATTAGGGATGTGGTAAAAAAGCAAATAGTTCTACTCGCGCAAAGGCAAGAAGGAAGCAGTTAGAGCGAACATAATGTGCCAAAAGAGTGAAAACGACGATTGTTTGATAGATAAATTAAGTGGAAGGGTCTGTTTACGCTCCTGCTTTACCAGAATATTTCATTTTATAATTCTTTGAAATCGTAAATCACAAAAGAGCTAACTCGGCCTATAAGCCCGTATTATGTTACTTTTGATTTGATCGACATATGAGCCGCATCCAATAAGTACATGATCAACAACCCCAGGATTTACTCCGTCATTGTCGGCTCAGGGAGCTACATTCCACCCAGCATTGTTACCAACCAAGACTTCAGTACCACCGAGTTCTATGATTCTTCGGGTGCCCGGCTGCAAAAGCCCAGCGCCGAGATTGTGGAGAAGTTTGAGCAGATAACCGACATTCAGGCGCGGCGCTACGTGACCGAGGACCAGGTAACCTCTGATATTGCGTTTCTGGCCGCTCAAGACGCCCTTACGTCGTCGGGAATTGACCAAGAGGAGCTTGATTATATTATTGTGGCGCACAACTTTGGTGATGTGCCCGCCCACAACAAGCGCACCGATATGGTGCCCAGCTTGGCCGCACGGGTAAAGCACAAGCTCGGAATTGTGAACCCCTACACGGTGGCCTACGACTTGCCGTTTGGCTGCCCAGGCTGGCTGCAAGCCGTAATTCAGGCCGACTACTTTCTGCGCTCCGGCGACGCCAAGAAAATTCTGGTGATCGGGGCCGAGGTGCTGTCAAGAGTATCTGACCCCCATGACCGCGACAGCATGCTGTACGCTGACGGGGCCGGCGCTGTGATTCTGCAGGGCGTGGAAAGCACCGAGCCCGTGGGCATCATCACGCATACTACCCGCTCTGATACCGAGCGGGCAGCCCACTTGTTGCGCATGGGCTCCTCCTACAACGCCGAGTACGCCGGCACCGACCAGTTCCTGAAAATGGATGGTCGCAAGCTCTACGAATATGCCCTCAAAACTGTGCCCCAGGCCATCAAGGCTTGCCTCGAGAAAGCGCAGGTGCCCCTCGCTGAGGTGCATAAAATCCTGATTCATCAGGCCAACGGTAAGATGGATGAGGCTATTCTCAAGCGCCTCTACAGCCTCTACGACATACAGGCGGTGCCGCAGGACGTGATGCCCATGACCATTTCGTGGCTGGGTAACTCCTCAGTGGCTACCCTACCCACGCTGCTTGACCTGATGCTGAACGATAAAATGGACAACCACGAAATCAACGACGGCGATACGCTGGTGTTTGCTTCCGTGGGTGCCGGCATGAACATCAATGCCGTAGTATATAAAATGCCTGCTTAACTGGCCTACGAGTAGCCAGGCCACTGCGCCGCTGCTAAAAAGCCCGGAAGCCGCTCTGCAATTCCCGTTGTCTTTTCAGGCAATGAGTTTGCGGAGCGGCTTTCGGGCTTTTATGTGTGGGATAAGGCTGAAACGGCTGGGCCAAGAAGATAGTGGAACAAGCTAAGGGGCAGAGGGCAAGAATTTTATACTGTGCTACCAGTAGCTCAGCTAAACCCAAACTCCCAAACCACAGTACATTCTATTGTACTACCTCCCACTCCCAGCTTTAGACTACTATTATGGCCATTGACCCCAATAAGCGTCCGGTTCGTGTCATTAATGATGACACCACGGACCAGGAATTAGCTGCCGGACATATCATTCCAGGCGCAGACCCACCTAAGAACGAATCGGCCCGCGGTGGTTTTGGCAACCGCGACGGCAAAGAAGGCTACGGTACCGATAGCGAATCAGGCATAACTGCCGTAGCGGTGAATGAAAACACCGATGACGCCCAGCGGCCCAAGGATAACATGCGCAGCAACGAGGAAGGCCGCGAGGACTTGCCCAACCAGGACATGCCACAAGACCGTGACCCCGACTTGCAGCCCCGCCGCCCCGTAGACGAGTTGGATGCCGATGATGACCGGCCCGGTAAAGACGAGATGCGTAACCCCAACTCCCGCGTGGGTATGGGCCAAATGGAGCAGCGCCAGCCCAACAACGACGAACTCGCTCGCCGGGGCACTAACGCCGACCTAACCGACCGCAACGCCACGGATACGGCCATTGATCAGTAGTAGCCCAGGGGCTGGTGCACACCAGCCTTACTTTTCGTTTGAAAACAAACTTCAAAGCCCGAAACCTATGTCTGACCACACCAATAACACCAACCAGCAGTCAAAGGAAAACCACGGCAGCCCCACGCAGTCGGAGCAGCCTAAAGGCGCCGGCGACCTGCCCGTAAACGACCTCGATCAGCAAACGGAGGACCGCTTGGAGCAGGAAGCCCTGGATGCCGGCCTGCGCCACCCCAACCGTAACCTTGATAAGCCCGACCTGGATAAGCCGGCCTATAGCTAAGCAAACGCGTTGGCAGCAATGCCTTGCACTGCAAAGTGGCCTAGCGCCATTGAGCTCGCACACACTAGTCAGCAAAAGCACCTGCCATTAAAAGCAGGTGCTTTTACTATTTAATAAGAATCCTTGTTTGTGTCATCACCACTACTTTTATGGCCCGCTACGCCACCACCGATATTCATGGCTGTCTGCTTTCCTTCCGTCATTTAGTTGAGGAGAAGCTTAAGCTCACACCCCAGGATGAGCTTTATGTGCTGGGCGACTACGTGAACAAAGGCCCCGACAGCCGTGGCGTGCTCGACTACCTTATGCGGCTCCCTGACCGGGGGTACCAGGTGGTGTGCCTGCGCGGCAACCACGACCAGGAGCTGCTGGATGCAGCCCGCGGCCTGGAGCACCTCACCTGGGCCTCAGCCGACGACCGGGCCCTGACGCTGCAGAGCTTTGGCGTGAGCCGGGTAGAGGATATTCCGGCGCCTTACCTCTGCTGGCTCGATGATTTGCCCTACCAATTTGAACTGCCTGATTTTGTGCTGGTGCACGCCGGTTTCAATTTCCGATTGCCCCCCGCAGAAATGCGCCGTGACTGGCACACCATGCTCAATACCAAAGAGTTTGTGATGGATGCCTCCCGGCTGGGCGGTAAGCGGCTGCTGCATGGCCACGTGCCAACCCCCACTAGCACAGTGCAGCAGCGGGCGGAAGGCCATGCCCAGGCCATTGGGCTGGATACGGGTTGCGTGTACCGTCACAACCCTGAGCTTAGCCACCTGGCCGCGCTTAATCTCGATACGTTTGCGTTAACCCTACAGCCCAATATGGAGGAGCCGTATGAAATAGCAAAGCGCTAGCGGGATAGTTGGTCGGTTTGCAGGAGGCGCTGAGCGGCTTGTTGGTACGGGTTGCCAGCATCGTCGGCCACGGTTTGTAGGGTGGTGCGGGCCTGCTCCGGTTGCTGCGTAAACCAGTATGACATACCCAAGTGATACCGGGCCTTTGGCGCCAGCACCGAGCCCGGCTGTTGACTTACTTTGCGCAGAAATGTTTGGGCATCCTGAGCTTTCTCGGCTTCCTGGCGGCACTGGCTCAGCAGAAAGATGCCGGTGTAATACAGCAGGGTGTCCTGGCCGAGGTTAGTAGTAGGCACGCGGCGTAGCGTGAACAGGGCCGTAGGGTAGTGCCCTTCTTTGTATTCGCGCATGGCTTCGGCCAGGAGCGGGCGCCGCTCCTCGTTGATAACCGCCGCGGGTAGGCCCTCATCGGGTACATAATACTGAGCCCAGGCCTCTTCCAGGGAAGAGTTGTTGGGGCGAAGCAGCAACCACAGTGCCAGCGCGGCCACGGCCACCAAACTGGCCAGTAGGCCCCAGCGTTTTTGAGTTTTGCGCTGCTGCTGCTTAATGCGGGTCAGGGCTTGCTGGCGCTGATTGAGGCGGCGGTCCAGAGACTCTAAGCGTAGGCGCAGGGTTTCGTGGCCCGCTACCCAGCGTAAATCGGCGGTTAGCTGCTCGTAGGTGAGGAAGGCTTGTGCCAATACTGCATCCTGCTCCAGGCGCAGCTCAAAGGCTTCCTGCTCAGCAATGGTCATCTGCCCATCGGCAAAGCGTTCCAGCTCTTCCAGGTAGGGGCGCAGATCGGGGGCAGACGGGGCCATGCTAAAACCAGGGATACAAGTAAGCCGCGGGCCAGGCCAGCGGGGCGCGGAGGATAATGGAACCAGGGGCTAAGCTACGCAGAAGCTGGCAGCCGCCCGCTACAAGCCAGTGCTTTCGCTGCGCAGGCGCAGCTCATAGAGCTGGCGCAGGCACCCGGCTTTCTGGATGCGGGCCACCGTAGAGTTGGCAAAGCCCATTTTGCCGGCTACCTTCTCAAAGTTGTAGCCCCGGAAATAGAAGTACATCAGCACCTTTTGGCAGTCGGTGTTAAGCTGCCGGAACAGGCCTAGCAGGTATTGGCGGCGGCTGGCCTCAGCCACGGGCAGCTCGGTGGTGGTGCGGCCGGCTACGGCAAGGTGCTCTCCGGCCATGCCGTATAGGTAAGCCCGCAAATCAGGAGGGAGCTTGGTCATGCGGCCGTCTGCTACCTGATCGTAGAACTCCACCAGCACCGTCCGGAGCAGCTCGTGGGCAGCGGCAGGGGCCAGGTTGTGTTGCCGCCGGGCCCAACGGGCAAATAGGCCGCGGTTCTGCTCGTAGAAGTTCACCAGAAACGACTGGTTGCCTACGCGCAGACTGGTCAGGACTTCGGCTAACTGCTGAGAGGTGTTCATAGTGGCAAGTAACAAGGAACTATCGACAACGAGCAAGCTCCACCGTAAAATGAGTGGCCTAGGCCGGTGATTTACGCAAAAAAAGGCCGCCCAACGCTGGGCGGCCTTTTGCCTATTGGGTGTAGAGAAACCTATTTGGTGAAGCGCCTGGTAACTACGCGCTGGTCTTGGGTGCTTACCTGCAGCAGATACATGCCGCTGGTGAGCTTCTGCACCGGTGCGGCACCTTGGTCGAAGGCCCCTTCGGCCACAGTTTTACCGCGCACATCCAGAATGCGGTAGCGGCTACCCGCAAGCTGCCCGTCTAGGCCACTTAGCTGCACGCGGTCGGTTGCTGGGTTGGGGTAGAGTTGCGCGGCGTCTAGGCTGCGGGCATCGGTGGTGGCCAGCGTGGTGCGGGCAGCGGTGTTAGATTTCGTAATCCGAATCCAGTTGATGTTCCAGCCGCCGGTTTGAGCATAGATGCCAAAGTTGTAGGTGCCCGCGTTGATGGTCACCGTCCGGGAAACGGTAGTCCAGGTCTGCCAGCCGCCGGTGGCCGGAATGGCAGTGCTACCCAGCTGAATAGCGCCGGCATTCAGGTCGGAGGAGACAGTGCCCCCGCTGGCCCCGCTGGCTACGCGGTACTCAATAGTGTAAGTGCCCGAGGTGGGGAAGTTGATACCATTGAACACCAAGTAGTCACCGGCATCTACGTAGCCCATATTTTGGCCGCCACCCGCATCGGAGCAGGCCTCCACGGTCATGCCGCTGTTCACGTTGGCGGCTTCAGCCTGGAGCAGCAGGCTAAATGTGGTGCTGGTGGTAGCGGTACGTACCCGCAAGGAGGTTGCCTTGTCGTTCCAGTTGCCGGTGCCCAGTGGGTTATTTACTAGGCAGGTGTTGCCAGCGCTGCCCACCGTGAGCGTGCCCCCAGTGAAGTTGTCGTTTTCATACAGCACCACTTCGTAGCCGGTATTCACCTTAAGCGAGGAAATGTCGTCGTTGAGGATGCCGCGGCTCTGTAGCGCCGCCAGGTTGTAGTCGCCCACGGGCAGATTTACGGCCGTGCCGGTGTAGTTGCAGTCTTTGTACATGGTGCTCACACCCGTGGCCGGGGGCGGCGTGCTGCCGGCGTACCCGCCAAAAGTAGCAATGACTTTGGTGGGCCGTGGCGTTTGCAACGTGGCCGACTGGTCGTTTACGTCGTCATAAGCAAACCCATAGGAGAGGTTGTCTACGCTGATGCCGGGCAGGTGCCAGAAACGGGCGTAGTAGTTGGCCGGGCCGGCCTGGTAATACTTGCTGGCATCGTACCAGTTCTGCTGGCCGGGGGTGGGGGTGGTCACGTCTACTACGTGGCGGTTGATGGCGGCCGTCATCTGGGCCTGCACCACTAAGTCGCAGTCGCCGTCGCTTACCCGGTTGTCGAGCAGGCCCTTGCCCTCAAATGCCATTTGGGTGGTTGGGCGGCCATTGATGATGCCCGTGCGGCCCGCAAAAGCGCCCGACTGGCCTACTACTACCAACCGGTCGTTGGCATCTACGCGGCCCTTGAATACGCCCGCGTTGCCAGCGTAGAAGATCAAGTCAGTGCTCTTATACTTGTTCCAGATGGCATCAATGTAGCTTTTGAAGTACTGCCCATAAGGGCCGGCTACGGTGCCGTTTGAGCCATCCTGGAAGGCCGCGGTTTTGGAGGGAAAGGTAATTTCACCTGTTGTGTTGTTAACGTTGCCCTGGAACTCAGTGGGCACGTTAGCCTTGTAGGCGGCCACAATATCGGCGGCAGTTTTCAGCTCGCCGGTGCGTTTCTGGTAGCCGCTGCCAAATAGCTCTAAGCCCATGGGGTAGCGGAACGCATCAACGCGGGTGGTGTTGCCGAAGAAGCCGGAAGCGTTGTTGGTCAGTTCAATAAACTCATATTTAATGTCCCTGTTAGGGTCGTTCGGGTTTTGAGGGTTGGGTGCGGCGTAGCCCGAAGGTGCCCCCGAGGCTCCAAAGAAATACAGATACAGCTGCTGGCCCTGCGAGATGAAAACCCGGCAGCCCGCAATGTAAGGCAGCGTAAACGTCTTGTTCGGGATGTCGCTGAGGCGCGTGAAGCAGGCCGCATAGCGCGAGTTGCCGCCGGGGCCAGTGTTGCCATTATATGTAGGCCCCAGTGCCGTATTGTACGACGACGACATGGGCAGTACCTGTCCGTTCTGCGCGTTAATCCAGACGTGGTTACCGGCTGGGTCAATGCCTACAATGGCTACGTACAGCGTGTTATCGGCGTAAGGCGAGTTGTTGGCAATAGTAAACGGAATGCTGCCTTGGGCCCAGGTGACCAGGGGGCTGAGCACGCCGACAAGCAAGGTCAGCAAGGCAAGTAGAGTACGCTTTTTCATACGATGAATTGGTTGTGGTGGGAATGGATTGGACAGTGCACACTAGGCCACTACTGCTGCGGCGGAAGCAGGTGTAACCCGTATGTGTAAGCAAGCTGAAGGGCAGCGAGGTCAGAAGGGGAAAGGGGGGGCCCAGGAGCGGCGCCGGGGCTAGGCTGCTACCGCAAGAGGCGGCGTAGCAGCAATAGGATAATTGAAATATATCTGGCCTTTTTCGAGAAATAAAATTTCTGGTTTGGTGACGTGGCGGGGTACGAGCAGCTTAGAATCACTTAATCCTCATTGAGGAGCAGGTTACTTCACATGCGCGGCGCGGCGCCCAAGCTTACCTGGCCTACTGCGCATTCTGGGCCTGACACTTATTGCACACGCCGCCAACCGGTTGATGCTAGGCCACATAACCAAATTTTGTAACTCGCTCCGTACTAAAATGGATAGCGTCGTGAGAACGGCAACGCACAATTTTGCCATCTCACAATTTCACCGTTGATCCGCTACCTTTGAAGCCATGGAAACGCAAGCCACCACCCTCGCCCAAGACACGGCCATCTTCGACCTCATTCAAAAGGAAAAAGAGCGGCAAACCCACGGTATTGAACTCATTGCTTCTGAAAACTACGTTTCGGAGCAAGTAATGCGGGCCCAGGGCTCCATTCTCACCAACAAATACGCCGAGGGCCTGCCCGGCAAGCGCTACTACGGTGGCTGCGAAATAGTTGATCAGATTGAGCAGCTGGCCATTGATCGCGCCAAGGAGTTGTTTGGCGTTGAGTGGGTAAACGTGCAGCCGCACTCCGGGGCCCAGGCTAACGCGGCCGTGATGCTGGCCGTGCTCAACCCCGGCGACAAAATCCTCGGCTTTGACTTGAGCCACGGTGGTCACCTCACCCACGGCTCGCCGGTAAACTTCTCGGGCAAGCTCTATAAGCCCTCGTTCTACGGCGTAGAGCCCGAAACCGGCCTCATCGACTGGGAGAAGGTAAAGGAAACCGCCCGTCGTGAGCAGCCTAAACTCATCATCTGCGGCGCCTCAGCTTACTCCCGCGACTGGGACTACAAAGCCCTGCGCGAAGCCGCCGACGAGGTAGGTGCCCTGCTGCTGGCCGATATTTCGCACCCCTCCGGCCTCATTGCCAAAGGCTTGCTGAACAACCCCTTCGACCACTGCCACATTGTAACCACCACCACCCACAAAACCTTGCGCGGCCCCCGCGGCGGCCTCATTCTGTTGGGTAAGGACTTCGAGAACCCCTTCGGCATCAAAACCCCCAAGGGCGAAATCCGGATGATGAGCAGCCTGCTCGATGGTGCCGTATTCCCCGGTACCCAGGGCGGCCCCCTGGAGCACGTAATTGGGGCCAAGGCCGTAGCCTTCGGCGAAGCCCTCAGCGACGCCTACACCGAGTACACCCACCAGGTAATTAAGAATGCCCAGGCGCTGGCTGGTGCTTTTGTGGAGCGCGGCTACCAGATCATTTCTGGCGGTACTGATAACCACCTGATGCTGATTGACCTGCGCAGTAAAGGCCTCACGGGTAAGCTCGCCGAGAATACCCTCATCAAGGCCGACATCACCATCAACAAAAACATGGTGCCCTTCGATGATAAGTCGCCCTTCGTGACCAGCGGCATGCGTATTGGCTCGGCCGCCGTAACCACGCGCGGCCTGCGTGAGCCCGATATGGTGCGCATCGTAGACTTCATTGACGAGGTGCTGACCCACAACGCCGACGACGCCCGCATCAGTCAGGTGCGGGGGCAAGTGCAGGAGTGGATGCAGCAGTACCCCCTCTTCGCGTAAGGTGAACTGGTGAGCCGGCGCCCAAGCAAAATCCATCGATTGTAGGCTGGTAGCATCCTGTTTGGGTTAAATTTCGTTTGTCTTTCGCTGGGTGCTGTATTTGCCTGCCGACCCACCATTTCTCTACCTCACCTTTTGGCTACTTCCCCCTTGAATACCGAACAACCTGTGCGGGGCGACCAGCACGAAATGTCTTTCATAGACCACCTGGAAGCTCTGCGGTGGCATATCATCCGTGCGGCCATTGCGGTGGTGGCGTTTGCCACTGCTGCCTTCTTTTCCAAGGAGTTCCTGTTTCACGACCTCATCCTGGGTCCCTCGCGCCCCGACTTCTGGACCTACCGGATGTCGTGCAAGTTTGCCGCCTGGCTGGGTGCGCCTAACGTGTGCATTGATAAAATCGGCTTCGTGATTCAGAACCGCGAGATGAGCGGGCAGCTGACCATGCACATCAGCACGAGCTTTATCGTGGGGCTGGTGCTAGGCTTTCCGTATTTGTTCTGGGAGCTGTGGCGCTTCATTAAGCCGGGCCTGTACCCACATGAGCGCCAAAACTCCCAGGGAGCGGTGTTCTTCGTGTCGTTGCTGTTTGCAATGGGCCTGTTGTTCGGGTACTACATTGCTGCTCCCATGAGCATTCAGTTCCTGGCCGGCTACGTGGTTGACCCCACCATTGAGAACCAGATTGACATGCAGAGCTACCTGAGCACGCTCACTACCATGTCGGTGGCTTGCGCATTCGTATTTGAGCTGCCCATGATTGTGTTCTTCCTGGCGAAAGCGGGCCTGATTACCCCCGAAATCATGCAGGTGTACCGCAAGCACGCCATTGTGGTAGTGCTGGTTATTGCGGCCATCATCACGCCCCCCGAGGTTACTTCCCAGATCATTGTTACCATCCCCATTGTGCTGCTCTATGAGCTCAGCATTAATATTGCCCGCGTAGTAACGCGCAACCGCACGGCCTCCCTAAACGCGCAGCTTGCGGAAAACCAGGGCGTAGCCTGATTTTACTTGTTTGCATGAAGCAAGGGCTGGCCCGGTGAACGTTTCGTTACCTGGCCAGCCTTTTTCATTTTCGCTCCATCCTAATCCTTTTGATATGAGTAACCTGATTGCCATCGGCTCCGACCACGCTGGCTTCGAGTACAAGCAGATGCTAGGCCAGTGGCTGCGCGACAATGGCTACGAGGTCCGCGACTTCGGCACCCACTCCCTTGATTCCGTTGATTACCCCGACTTTGTGCACCCGCTAGCCTCGGCCATTACCAGCGGTGAGCTGCAGCGTGGTATTCTGGTGTGCGGCTCCGCCAACGGCGTGTGTATCACGGCCAATAAGCACCAGGGCATTCGGGCGGCTATTGCCTGGGAAGAGGAGCTGGCTACACTGGCCCGCCAGCACAATGATGCCAACATCATCTGCATCCCGGCCCGCTTCATCAGCGAGGAAACTGCCCGCGGTATCGTCAGCCAGTTCCTGAACACCGCCTTCGAAGGCGGCCGCCACCAAACCCGCGTGAACAAGATCAGCTGCTAGCGGTGAGTTGGTGATTACGTGAGTTAGTGAAGTGTCATTGCGAGCGAAGCGAAGCAATCCTTCCTTTGATGCGCGCGTACCTTTGACCTGTGTAAAAGCCCTTACCTCCACGCAGGAGGTAAGGGCTTTTCTAGGATTAAGGCTTCTCACTGCGAATAGGAAAGGTTGCTTCGTCATGCTTCCTCGCAATGACAGGCCTAGGCCACTTCACTGACTTGCGTAATCACCAACTCACCGTTTCACCGCGTCAGCCGGTACACCTGGGGGGTATTGGTACGCTCGTAGCGGCCGAAGATGGTGGGCACTTTGTACTGCAGCTCCGGCATAAGTCCGGCCTGATCAATGAGGTAGCGGGGAGGCGCCGACTCGAAGTTCTGCGACAGGCGGAACACAGCGTCGTACTCGTTCAGGTGGCCAAAGTCGACCTGCGCCAGTTGCCAATCGAGGTACGGGGTGGCCAGGCGGTTTTTGAGGTAGGGGCGCTGGTCGGGGCCGAGTACCAGCAGGTGCTGGCCTTCCAGAAAGGCGTAGTTCGGGTGGGGGTTCACGGCGTAGTTGCTCTCAGGCGGTAGCTGAAGCACACGCTCCAGGTGCAGCACCGTGCGGTAGCGGATAACCACCACCGCCGCCAGCACCAGCACCAGCAGTACTTCGGGCACCCAGGCCCGACGGGCTTTTTGCCACAGAAACAGGCAGTAATAGGTGAGGGCCGGCAGAAACAGTACCAGCGTGCCCGTAGCCATGCCCCGGCCTACTGCCGCCATACCCGTTGCCACTAGCAGCCACACTAGCATAAGCTGCTGAAATTTAACCTGAAATACCAGGCCCAGCGGCGTAGTGAAGCTGCGCACCAGCCCTATCAGCAGCAGCACGCCCGGCAGAATCAGCAGCCGCAGCAGCACCCACAGGGGCAGTCCGTCGGTTTCGTTGGCCAGGCCCTGCAGTGTGGGCTGAAGATGAAACTGCACGAAACCCGCCAGCGAATTGGTGTAGAGGAAGAAGGTGCCTGCCACTGCATACGGAAACAGAAAGCCACAGACCAGCAGCAAAAAGCTCCTGAACGAGTTAGCCGCAAAGATGATAACGGCAAACAGGCCTACCAGCAGAAACAGCGCCAGCGGCAGGTAGCACAGCGCCGCCACGCCCACCAGAAAACCCGCCCTGAACAGCCGGCGGTTATCGTACCCCTCCCGTGAGGTAGGCAGCAAGGCACTCAGGGCCGCAATAATAAACGTGTGGCCTACCAGCAGCGGCGAGAGGGTATCGAGGTCGGAGGTGAGGCTGGCCAGTAGCAGGTAGGCCAGGGCGCCTACGTAGCCGCGCTCGGGGTGCACATCAGCCCGGTTAAGCACAAAGTTGAAGCGCAACGCCTGGAAGCCCAGCAGCAACAGCGCTAGCACGCGGTAAAGCCACAGTGGGCGGTTGGCCACAAACTCAAGGGTACCGAATAAAGCCGCTGCCAGCGGAGCAGTGCTGTCGTATAGGTCGCGGTACGGAATGGCTCCGTCGTGCAGCCGTTCGCCCACCAGCAGGCCGTGTAGCTCTACTGGCGTGAGGGCCACGCCCCACCACAGCAAAGGCAGCCGCACCGCCAGCAGCAGCACCACCAGCGCAAACAGGCGGGTAGGAAGGGAGCTTTTAAAGAATTGAAGCAAGGAACATGAGGGGCTTAGAAACTGAGCTAACCGCGCTAAAGTGGCCTAGGCCACTCCGGCTTGGCCCGCCCGGATATAGCAAAGATAACCGCCAAGGCCACCAGCGCAGTCAGCTCTTTTCTGGGGCTCAGGGCTGCCCCTGCCCGTAGGCCAGTCTGGCGGCGGGTAGGCCCCGCAACTTCCTGCGCTGCCAAGCCCCTAACTTCCTATCTTTGCGGATTCTTATGGAAAGCAAACGACAGCAAAAAGTAGCCAGCCTGCTCCAGCAGGAATTGTCCGCCGTATTTCAGCGCGACCTCCCGCACCTGTTTCCGGGCTTGCCGCCGGGCATTAGCTTGGTGCGCGTATCGCCCGACCTGGGCGTGGCCCGCGTGTACCTGAGCCTGCTGCTGGCCCGCGATGTGGCAGCGCAGCAGACGCTGGTAGAAGATAACGTGAAGGTGATTCGGCAGGCCCTGGCCAAGCGTGTGGGTAAGCAGCTCCGCATTGTGCCCGACCTGCAGTTCTTCATCGACGACTCGGCGGCCTACGCGGCCCACATGGATAAAGTGTTCGGTGACCTGCACATCCCGCCCGCCCCCTCCGGAGACGATGCCGAGTCCGGCTCCGAAGACAGCAAGCCCCAGCGCCCCAAACTCTTCGCCGACGAAGACGAATAGGTGAAATTGCGAATTTGTGAAGAGGAATAAATCCTCCACTCTTTCACAGGCGCCACTTCACAACTTCACAAACTCACAACTTCACCCCCTTGTATTACGACCCGATTAAGAAGTCGCTCGGCGAAGTCTTCAACCGTACGCCCTGGCTGCGGCGCTTGTTTTATCACCTCCTCGATTTGCTCCTGCTCCGGACCTGGCACGTGCACCGTGAGCTGCGCCAGTGGGCTAAGGGCCGCCTCCATGAGCCTACCAGCATTCTGGATGCCGGCTCGGGCTACGGGCAATACACCTACTGGATGTCGGGCCTGAGCAAGAAGTGGGAGATTCTGGCCGTAGATGTGAAAGACGAGCAGGTAGCCGACTCTAACCGGTTCTTCCGGCAGATTGGCCGCACCAACGCTCAGTTTGCCGTGCAGGATCTGGTGCTGTATCAGCAGCCCAACACCTTCGATCTGGCCCTGTCAGTAGACGTAATGGAGCACATTCTGGAAGACGTGGAAGTGTTCCGTAACATTCACGCCTCCCTCAAAGACGGCGGCATGCTGCTCATTTCCACCCCCTCTGACCAGGGCGGCTCCGATGTGCACGCCGACGGCGAAACAAGCTTTATTGAAGAGCACGTGCGCGACGGCTACAACATTCACGAGATTCAGCAGAAGCTGCGCACCGCCGGCTTTGAGCGCATTGAGGCGCAGTACAGCTACGGCGAGCCGGGCCAGGTGTCGTGGCGCCTCAGCATGAAATACCCCATTCTGATGCTGGGCAAATCAAAGCTG
The DNA here is from genome assembly GCF_013137895.1 of Hymenobacter taeanensis. Lineage (NCBI taxonomy): Bacteria > Pseudomonadati > Bacteroidota > Cytophagia > Cytophagales > Hymenobacteraceae > Hymenobacter > Hymenobacter taeanensis. Next base: position 1,696,781 of record NZ_CP053538.1, on the reverse strand, counting down.
TTTTTTCTGCTGCTGCCCTTCTACTATCTCGTTACCTTCCCCTTCTGCCTGGTGCTGAACTGGTTTGATGCGAATACCAAGCATGATTCGGGTACGGGCCTGATTGTGAAAGCCTGGAAATAGACCTTTTGCGCCCAGTGGCGTATCTTGCTCCAAACTAGGCAGGTCTAAACCCTTCGTATTACGCTACCTATCAGCTCCTGCGCGCCCCGCACGTGAACGTACCATTGCTCATTGCCCGGCGTTATTTTCTCTCGAAGAAGAAGCGCAACATCATCAGCATCATCTCTAACATCTCCATGATTGGCGTGGCGGTGGGAACGATGGCGCTGATCATCGTGCTGTCCGTGTTTAATGGGCTGGAAGATTTGGTGCGCAGCCTCTACGGCAAATCAGACCCCGACCTGGTTGTTACCGCCGTGCAGGGTAAGTCCTTTATGCTGGAGGCGCCCCTGATGACGCGCCTTACCACTACCCCCGGCGTATCCCTCGTGACCCAGGTAATTGAGGACAACGCCCTGCTGCAGTATCATGACCGCCAGATGGTGGTGAAGATGAAGGGTGTATCTGCTAATTACCACTACCAAAGCAACATCGACTCGGCCATTGTGGACGGCGACCATCGCCTCCACCACGACGGTGCCGATTATGCCTTGCTGGGGGCCGGCGTGCAGCACGAGCTCAGCATCACGCTCAACAACCGCTTCTCTCCCATGCGGCTGCTTTACCCCAACAACACTGGCAAGAAAACGCTTTCCATGAACCCCGAAACGGCGTTCAACGAGCAAAGCATTCTGGCAGGCGGCATATTCCTGATTGAGCAGCACATCGACGACAGCTATGTGTTTGTGCCGCTGGAGTTTGCCCAAAACCTGCTGAAGTACGGCAACCGCCGCACGGCCCTGGAGGTGAAAGTAGCGCCTGGTTTCTCCGTAGAAGACGTGAAAGTTGCCTTGAAAAAGCAGTTAGGCAGCCCCTTTAAAGTGCTGGACTCCGATGAGCAGCATGTGAGCCTGCTCAAGGCTATTAAGGTGGAGAAGATGTTTGTGTTTATCACCTTCGCCTTTATCCTGCTCATTGCTTCCCTCAATATCTTCTTCTCGCTCTCCATGCTGGTCATTGACAAGCGGAAGGACATTGCTGTGCTTATGGCCATGGGAGCCAGCACCAGAACGGTGCGTAACATATTTTTGCTGGAGGGCGCCATTGTGGCCCTGGTTGGCGCTATCACTGGCCTAGTACTGGGGGTAAGCATCTGCTGGGCCCAGCAAACCTTTGGGCTTGTGAGTATGGGCATGGCAACCAGCGTGGTAGACTCTTACCCAGTGAAGATGCAGTCATCAGATATCTTCCTGACGGCCATAGCCATCATTATTATTACGATTGCCGTTTCTATCCGTCCGGCGCTAAACGCCTCGCACCTTGATGTGCGCGAAAACCTGTAGGCGAGTAAGGTGCTTTTAGCCTGTTACCGGCTTGGGTTCAAAGCTTAAATAGCGCATTACTTGCGTAGGCCACATATTCGCTCGGCAACTCAGCCTTAAGTAAAGTTCAGCCCTTAGGCGAGTGAATATAATTTAACCCCGAAAAGGCCCTTATATTCGTCTACTCCAAAGGGTGGTTGGACCGGTATTAATGCACGTCGGTCTTTATAGTATAACTATTCTTTGAATGAATTTTACTTTTTATGAAATAATCGACTATTTGTCAATTGTTATTACTTTCAACGCTGCATATTAGCCGCCGACTATGAAGGTTTCTACTTCACAGCCATTTCAAATTGTTTATTCTCTACTCGAGCATGAGTATTTAGGCTATTTATTCGAGTCATATATCGTTCAGCGTAACCAGCGCGGGCAGCTTACCCTACAGCACCAGACCGTATCGGCTAAAAACGCTCCGGAGTTTGCCGATGGCCTGGATATACTTGACTTCGAGCTTATTGCCCTCACCGACCAGATTCAGCAGGATGTGGTGATGAAGGAGTTCTGGCCGAAAAAGACTACCCCCGCGGAGTTTTTCCTCAAGATATACGACCCCGAAAAGGGCGACAAGGCCCTGCAGGAAACCATCTGCCAATACGTGCAGGAGCGTATGGGCCAGATCCTGGAACGCCTGCAGGGTAAGCTGGTCTTCATCATGGGTAAGGATGGGGAGCCTACCTGGCGTGAGATTCGTGTAGCCACGGAACCCGCTTCGGTGTTGTTTCACTTCCGCCGCAACGAGGACAGCACTCACTACTTTCCTACCATTCAGTACAAGGGCCAAAAGCTCGACTTTCAGTACAAGAATGCCGTGATAGTGTGCGAGCAGCCGGCCTGGCTCTTGCTCGGTGATGTGCTGCACAACTTCCATAAGGATGTGGACGGCAAGAAGCTCAAGCCGTTCCTAAACAAGAAGTTCATTGTAATTCCGCGGCAAGTGGAGGAGAGCTACTTTCAGCGCTTCGTGGCGCCGCTGGTAGAGTCGTTTGACGTGCACGCCCGTGGCTTCGATATTCGCTCAGAACGCTACGTGGCGCGGCCCCACCTTACCTTCTCCGATGCTCCTGGTGCTACAGTAATGGCCGCTGAAACCAGCCGCCCTACCGGGCCGGGTCGCCGGGCAAGCACTGCCGTGGCCACCGTAACGGCTGAGGCCGCTGTTTCTGACCATATTCACTTTGACCTGAGCTTCCGCTACGGCGACCATACCGTGCACACGGGCCATAGCAAGCGGGTGTGCGTGAAGCTGGAAAAGCAGAACGACAACTACATCTTTCACCGGCTCATCCGCAACCTCGACCGGGAGCGGGAAATCATCAGTGAGCTCTACGACCGGGCCCTGGAGGTGCGCAATGGCCGCGCAGTACTGGAGAAGGCCACGGCCTTCCGCTGGCTCCACAACCACGCCGACGACCTTGTGCGCCTGGGCTTTACGGTGCAGCAGGGCACTACCTCCGGCAAAGACTACTTTATCGGGACAATTACGGTGCAAGTGGGCATCACGGAAACCAACGACTGGTTTGATGTGCACGGCACCGTACAGTTTGGGGAGTTTGAAATTCCCTTTATCAAGCTGCGCCCCTACATCCTGAATAAGCGCCATGAGTTCCGGCTGCCCAACGGGCAGATTGCCATTATTCCGGAGGAGTGGTTTACGCAGTACCTGGAGCTGTTTGCGTTCAGTGAAGAAAACCACCACACGCTCATGCTGCGCAAGCACCATCTGGCGCTGGTATCAGACCTGCAGAATGGCAATCTGGCTACCGTGCTCATGTCGCGGAAGCTGGAGAAGCTGCGCGAGTTTGAGATGGTAGAGGACAAGCCCATGCCCGCGGGATTCCGGGGGGAGTTGCGCCCCTATCAGAAGGCTGGCTACAACTGGCTCCATTTTGTGCAGGATTACCATTTTGGCGGCTGCCTCGCCGACGATATGGGCCTGGGCAAAACAGTTCAGACCCTGGCCTTGCTGCTTGACCGTAAGGAAAGTGGTGCTGCCAAAGGAGCCGCTTCACTGCTGGTGATGCCTACCTCGTTGGTGTACAACTGGATGAGCGAGGCCTTCAAGTTTACCCCTGGCCTACGTCTGCTGATTTATACCGGCACCTACCGCGACAAAAACGTGGAGCAGTTCGCCGACTACGATGTGGTGCTGACCAGCTACGGCATTGTGCGCCTGGATATTGAGCTGCTGAAAAGCTACAAGTTCGATTACGTGATTCTGGATGAGTCGCAGGCTATCAAGAACCCCAGCTCCACTACCTCGCAGGCTGTGCGGGGGCTGCACTCCCGCCACCGCCTGATCTTGACGGGTACGCCCGTGGAGAACAGTACTATGGACTTGTGGTCGCAGATGTCGTTCATCAACCCTGGTTTACTGGGCTCACAGTCGTTCTTTCGCAAGGAGTTCCTGAAGCCCATTGAGAAGGGCAAGGACGAGGCCAAGACCAAGCGCCTGCATGCCCTCATCAAGCCCTTTATTCTGCGCCGCCATAAGGCCCAGGTGGCCCGCGAACTGCCCGAGAAAATCGAGCACCTCAGCTACTGCCCCATGACCGAGGAGCAGCAGCACTGCTACGAGGAAACCAAGAGCTTCTACCGCAACAAGATTCTGCAGAGCATTGAGGAGCACGGCACCGCCAGCACCCAGTTTATGCTACTGCAGGGCCTCACCAAGCTGCGCCAGATTGCCAACCACCCCCGCATGGCCGACGAAGAGTACGAGCATGAGTCGGGTAAGCTGCGTGAGGTGGTGCGCATGATTAAGAGCGTAGTATCGGAGGGGCACAAAGTGTTGGTGTTTAGCCAGTTCGTGAAGCACCTCGACATTGTGCGGGCTTCGCTGGATGAGCGCCAGATGGAGTACGCCTACCTTGATGGCAACACCCGCGACCGGCACAAGGAGGTAGCCCGCTTCCAGGAAACCGAGGACTTACGCGTGTTCCTGATTTCGCTGAAGGCGGGCGGCGTAGGCCTCAACCTCACCGCCGCCGACTACGTGTTCATCCTCGACCCCTGGTGGAACCCCGCCGTGGAAGCCCAGGCCGTAGACCGGGCCCACCGCATTGGGCAGCAGCGCACGGTATTTACCTACAAGTTCATCACCAAGAACACGGTGGAGGAGAAGATTCTGGCCCTGCAGAACAAGAAAATTCAACTGGTTACCGATCTGATTACCACCGACGAAGCCATTATCAAGAGTCTCACTAAAGAGGATATAGAGGAGTTACTAGGTTAATCAAGGTTAACCAGCTACTATAGGACTTTGTAACGCTATTTCTAAAGTATATATGGGTTTATTTGATGCTCCAGAGCCCGTAGGGGTTGAGATAAAAGGACAAGTATTACAGTGTGTGGTTTGCCACCACGACCGGTTCTGGCGGCGTGCGGCCCAACTAAATACAGCAACGGCCACATTTTTTCAAGTGGAGTGGACCAACCCTTCTGCCGTGTGCTACGAGTGCGATAATTGCGGCTACATTCATTGGTTCATGCCGAAGTAAGCAGGAGTCCCTGGCAATAGTAGCTTAGACCTACATTTCGGCTCCTTATTTTTCGGGTAATATGACTTTTTCTTGCATACTACGAGCAGTTGCCGTAGCTGGTGGGTGGGCAACGCTTGCCGTGACGACTGTCTATGCCCAAAATACGGAGCCATCTACTGGGCGCTTTTCCCTGCAAGCGCATTATGGCGTCAATGGGAATTTCTTCACGTCCTCGCAGGTGAGGGAGTTTCCGGGAGAGTATACCCGCACCAATTTTCTGGGCACGGCCGGTGGCGGGCAAGTGGCCTACCGCATAAGCCCTAGTAGCAGCGTGGCGCTGGAGTATACCCGCAGCGTCAACTCGAAGCCGGTTCACTTCACACAATACATTGGCCCGAATGGCTATCCGCTGGAAAGTGACCTGCGGATTCGCTATATCAACAACGCCTTTCAGGCGGTGTACGAGCGGCAGTTTAGCCGAAGCTCCAACTGGAAGTACCACGCTGGCCTCCTCTACATGACCACGGCCTCCCAATCGTTGCACACCGGGCGCTATCTATCCGTTGATGAAGTCAACCGGAATAACAGCTATTCTGAGGAAGCAGGGGTAGTGGCAGGTTTGGAATACTCCAGGCCTATTGACACGCACTTCCGGTTGGGCCTGCGGGCACGCGGCTACTACCTTATATCAGTCACTACATTTGAGATGGTGACGCTTACCCCCACGCTCACCTATAGCTTCTAGGCCAGGAAGCGGAGCAGGCCTTACTTTAGTAACAGGCAACCTTCGCAGTTATCGGGGCACCTTTCGTAGCTCTCAGCTACTAAAGCGCTAGTAGTGGTACTTTTCCCGTTCAGTAGATCAGCGCCGGTTGAGTCTACACCCACCAGCACAACACCGTAATAGCCCTTTTTCTTCTCCACTCTATACACGCGCAGGCCAGCACAGCCTGGCTGCCTCAGAATGGAGTCGATAACGGTGGCATTGCAATAGTTTGCGTTTGTGTTCTTCGGGTGGTCGTCCTTGTAGCGTTTGGCTTTGATGGCAGCACTATCCTTTGGTAGGAATCGTCCGGCCTTTGGGTTAAACTTCTTATCTGTATTACCACCGGTGCCTGCATCCCCTGGTTCTTGACAGCTAGCAACCAGGCCCAGGGTGCTCACAAGCATGAAAGCCAGCCAAACATTCGTTAACTTTTTCATAAGCAGGGTAAGTGTGTGCAAAGGGGGTAAGTACAAGCACCCAGGCATAGCCTGTAGCATATAACCTGTCAACCACAGCAGGCGGAGTATATTACAAAATATTATTGTATAGATATAATATTTGTCATTTAGCGCAGCATAAGGGGGTTCTATATAAACAAAGGTCGTGGTGCGGAGGTACTACCGGGTATGCACTTCACCCTTCGCACGCACGTTGCTACACCGCCCGCCCAGGTGTGGGCCGGTTTTACCCGGGAGCTCTTTTTAGCGCTGGCCCCGCCGTTTCCGCCGTTTCATTTGCGGCGCTTCGATGGCTGCCGCCGCGGCGATGAAGTGCACATTGAACTAGGCGCAGGCCCTTTTCGGCAGCCCTGGACCTCGCTCATCACCGATCATGGGGTAGAGCCCGGTGGCACGTACTACTTCGTGGATGAAGGTCAGGTGCTGCCTCCTCCGTTGCGGTTCTGGCGCCACCGACACCTCATGCAACCTGCCCCCGGCGGGGGTACCTACATTGTGGAAGACCTGGAGTATCGTACTGGCCTACGTGTACTTGATTTGCTGATGCAACCAGTTATGTGGGCGCAGTTTGCCTGGCGTAGGCCTATCTACCGGCGCTGGTTTGGCAAACCAAGTGTCGGGTAATGCACGAAAACCAAACGGTAGGGCAGCGCCAACCGGCCAGCTCCCGTATAGGACCGCAGCAAGTAGCGTAGCTTGCGCCTGCTTCTGGTTTTGCCCATGCGTATGATCTGTACTTCTGCTCGCCGTACCCGGCTTTTCCTGCATCTTTCTCTGTCCCTGCTGCTCCTCACGCTTGCGTCGGGGTGCCGCAGTGCGCAGTCGGCGTTTCAGTTTCGGCCGGCTCCTAGCGTAGCTGCCAGGCCAGCTCCGGCACCGGTAATTGAGGTTACCCACGCTCCAGTGGCAACTGAGGCAGCTTCTACCCCGCCAAAGGCGGTTAAGGTGGTACAGCCTCCCTTACTGAAATCGCGCCAGCTACGGCAACAGCTGCGGCGGGCAGTAGCGCAAGCTGCGGCACCCGGGCAGGCACTAAAGCCCTTGCTGGTGCGGCCTGCGGCGCAAGGCGTGCGCCGGGCTGCCGGGCCACGCCATACTACTGAAGTAGGCCTAGGCACTACCGTGTTGGGTGTGCTGGGGCTGGTGGTGCTACCTATCAGCCTGATTGGGCTGTTGATTTGGGGTGGTCCGGTATGGGCTATTCTGGCGGGCCTGGCGGCACTGGCGGTGCTGGTAGCCTACCTCGATCCGTTCGGTTAAGAGAAGATGTAGCTTGCTCACCAGGGCTGTTGCCCCGAAGCTAGGCCACCGCCGGGCTATGGTGTACCTTTGCAGTCCGCTTTTCAACTTTTGCTGCCATGCCTGCCACTATCACGCTCAAACCCGGTAAAGATCAATCCCTTCGTCGCCGCCACCCCTGGGTGTTTTCGGGGGCTATTGGCCGCATGCAGGGTGAGGTGGTAGAAGGTGAGGTAGTGCAGGTGCAGGCTGCCAACGGGGAACTGTTGGGCGTAGGCCACTACGCTCCCGGCTCCATTGCCGTGCGCATGCTCGACTTTGGCCCCGATGCCCAACTGCCCGATGCTGACTTTTGGGAAGCGCGGCTGCGCAATGCCTACCAGCTGCGCCAGGGCCTAGGCCTCACCGGCACTGGCAATACCAATGTGTACCGCCTCACCCACGCCGAGGGCGACGGCGTGCCTGGTCTTATCATTGACGTATACGGCGACGTGGCCGTGGTGCAGGCTCACAGCGCCGGCATGTACAAGGCTCGCCCCCTCATTGCGGCGGCGCTGCAGGCCATAATACCTGGCCTCCGCGCCATCTACGACAAAAGCGCAGAAACCGTGCCTGCTAAAGCCGCCCCCGGTGCCCAAAACGGCTACCTCTTCGGGGAGGGCAACGGGCAGGAGCACATTGTGCAGGAGAACGGCCACCCCTTTGCCGTCGATTGGGAGTCGGGGCAGAAGACCGGCTTCTTCATTGACCAGCGCGACAACCGCAGCCTGCTGGCCCGCTATGCCCCCGGCCGCCGCGTGCTCAACACGTTCTGCTATACCGGCGGCTTCAGCAGCTACGCTCTGGAGGCCGGCGCTGAGCTGGTGCACTCCGTGGACAGCTCCAAGAAAGCCATCGAGCTGACTGAGCGCAACGCCGCCCTCACGGGCCTGGCGAGCAAGCACGAGGCTTTCGCGCAGGATGTGTTTACCTTCATGAAGGACACCGAGGAGCAGTACGACCTCATCGTGCTTGATCCGCCGGCCTTCGCTAAGCACCTCTCGGCCCGCCATAATGCCCTCATGGGCTACAAGCGCCTGAACGCGGCTGGTATTAAGCATATTGCGCCGGGTGGGCTGCTGTTTACCTTCAGCTGCTCGCAGGTAGTATCGGCGGAACTGTTTGAGGGGGCCGTGCTGGCCGCCGCCATTGAGGCCGGCCGCCCCGCCCGCATCCTGCACCGCCTCACCCAGCCCGCCGACCACCCCGTGAGCCTGTTTCACCCCGAGGGCGAGTACCTAAAGGGGCTGGTGCTGGCGGTGGAGTAGGGCGCTTACTGCTTGATGCGATGCTGAGCGAACCGGTTGTTAATAGGCCTATTAGACGTAATCCCTTTCTCACGTTAGGAGCTGCTAGTCTGATCTTAACTGCCTGCGAGCAGCGCCAGGCTGCTGAACGAACCGCCGCGCCCATCCGCGCTACCGACACTGCCATGACGGTGGCCCTACCGCCGGCCCAACCCACTCCACCCGATACCACGGATGTCAGCCGCACCCACTTGGGCTACTTCTCAGGCCGCGACACAACATTTCATTTGGGCAAGCAGCGTTACCGCTTGCTGCTGCGCGCCGAAACTGATTCTACTAAGCCCCTGACCGCGGAGTCGGAGGGCATTACGGGTGGGGCGTTTGCCGAGGACACCAGCACCTTCGCTACAACCCGGCGCGTGCGTGGCTATGAGGGTGGTCAGGTCATTACGCTGCTTGATTCGGTGGGGCGACGGGTGTTCCAGCGGCGCCTGCGCAAAGCTGAGTTCTACGGTGTAGCCGGCCGCGATATTGTGACGGTGAGTGAGCCAAATAGGCCCAAATTCATTGGTGGTCATACTCCTAGCCAAACCTTGGCCTTTACCCTGGATATTGGAATCCCGTATAGCGACGTGTGGCAAAAGTGCGTGCTGGTGCTGGGCCTGGATGGTCGGGTGCGCCGTATCGTAAACAGCTACGAGTCTAATTGGGATAGCCCCGACTGTGAGCCCCGTATGCTGCCCAATGGTACCGTGCTAACCTGCCAGGGCCTGGTGCAGCCCACCGGCCGCCTGATAAGCCTACGGAAACCCAAGGCGCAAATAGTAGCTGCCTTTATGCTGACGGACAGTACGTTGCTCGTTGTGCATCGGTACGGAGAGTATCAACCGAGAGCGAGGAATACAGAAGCGGAGGCAGCGGACATGCCGGTAAGTGCCGGCTTCGGTGAGACAGACTGGGTGGAAGACCCGCGAATGCGCAGCGCGCCAAACTCTTTCGTAATCAACACGGAAGGGAAGGTGTTGAACAAGTTTCGCTTCGATGGCACTGGTGGAGTGATGTTCAACCAAGTGCCCCGGCACTATGCGTGGCAACTCCACTCGTATTATCTACTGGATGAGAAGCGCGGCCTGTACTGGCTCGACAAGCACAACCCCACTGCCCTTCAGGAAATACCGTTTCGGCAGATGGAGCGTTTCCGCCTGCCCCAGCGTCCAGCAGAAACGCGATTTATGATTGAATCTGAAGTGTCGAGCGTTTCCTATGTTTTCTACCTTGATCCAGCTCAGCCCACCAAGCTGCGCTATCAGCGGATCAAGCGCACAGAGTAGCACACAAATGAACTGCTACCGCCTTGGCCGGTTTACCACTAGCCTCTCACCCCATTCCTTGTTCTATGCCTGCCGCTCGTTTCCGCAAGTCCAGCTCCCCCAAACAGCCCGCCGCTATTATTGGGGCCGGCATTGGCGGTATTGCTACGGCCGTACGGCTGGCGCTGGCGGGGCATAAAGTCACGGTATTTGAGGCGCAGGAGAGCTTTGGGGGCAAGATGCACCAGCTGGTGCTGCCGGGCGGCTACCGCTTTGACGGGGGCCCCTCGTTGTTTACGCTGCCGCACTTAGTAGATGAACTGTTCCGGCTGGCTGGCCGCGACCCCCAAGAGCACTTCCGCTACCAGCGCCTCGACCCCATTACCCAGTACTTCTTCCCCGATGGTATCCAGCTCACTGCCTGGGCCGACGAGGAGAAGTTTGCTCAGGAAGTAGAGCAGAAGCTGGGCGTGCCCGCCGCGGAGGTGCGAGCCTTCCTCAAACGTAGCCAAGCGGCCTACGACGCCACCGCCGATACCTTCCTGCAAAAATCACTGCACAAGGCCAGCACCTACCTCTCGCCAGATGTGCTGAAGGCGCTGGCGGCCTTGCCCACGCTGGGTCTCACCAGCACCATGCACCAGCGCCACGCGGCCGCATTCCCGCAGGAACCGCGTTTGGTGCAGCTCTTCGACCGGTTTGCTACCTACAACGGCTCCGACCCCTACCAGGCTCCCGCCACGCTCAGCATGATTCCGCACCTGGAGCATGGGTTGGGCGCCTTCTACCCCGAAGGCGGCATCTACGCCATTGCCGAAAGCCTGGTAAAGCTGGCTGAGGAACTGGGCGTGCAGTTCCGCTACAACGAGCCGGTGGAGGAAATACTAACTGCTGCGGGCCGCGTGACTGGCCTACGCACCAGCCAAGAGGTTTACGATTTTGGGCTGATCATCAGCAACATGGATGTGGTGCCCACCTACCGCCACCTGTTGCGCGGGCAGCCGGCCCCCGAGCGTACGTTGCGGCAACCCCGCTCGTCGTCGGCCCTGATATTCTACTGGGGCGTTGGCCGGCGCTTCCCGCAGCTGGGCGTGCACAACATATTTTTTTCCGAAGATTATAAGCGTGAGTTCGACGCTATTTTCCAGGATAAGACGGTTTCCGCTGACCCTACAGTGTACGTGAACATCACCAGCGGCCACACGCCTACCGATGCGCCCGAGGGGCATGAGAACTGGTTTGTGATGGTGAACGTACCCCATGACCAGGGGCAGGACTGGCCTACACTGGTGGCGCGCACCCGGCAGGCGGTACTGGCCCGCGTGAGCAAGGCCCTGGGCACCGACGTAGGCCCGTTGATACGGGCCGAGCACGTGTGGGACCCGCCGGGCATTGCGGCCCGAACCTCCTCGTTTGGCGGGGCGTTATACGGAAGCTCCTCCAACAACACAATGGCGGCCTTTCTGCGGCACCCCAACTTTTCGCAGCAACTGGAAGGCCTGTACTTTTGCGGGGGCTCAGTGCACCCCGGCGGCGGCATTCCGCTCTGCCTGCTCTCAGCCCGCATTGTGGCCGACCTGATTACCCGGTAGCTGGCAGACAACGGAAACGCTGGGCGCTGCCAGCACGTTTTGCTGAACTACCAGGCGCTAGCCTTGTTCTGGGGGCGCCGCTTGTAGTTTTGCGTGAGAATTTTTATTTGCCTCTGATGACCGAACCAACCCAACAGCCTCAACCCATAACTACTGTGGTGCCCGATGCGGCACGGCGCCGCTTGCGGCTGGCCCAGGGGGTGCTGCTGCTTTTTCACGTTACGGGGTTTCTGGGGCTGGGCTTTGCACAAGACAAGTCGTTTTACCTGCAGTTTGTGCCCCTGAACCTGCTGCTTACGGCCGGCCTGCTGGTGGCCTTTCAGCCCCGGCGCGACGCCACCTTCTGGAGTTTTGCCGTGGTAACCGTGCTGGTGGGCTTCTTTGTGGAAGTGGCCGGCATCCAGACGGGGGCCATCTTTGGGCAGTATGAGTATGGCCCCACGCTAGGCCTGCAATGGCTGGGGGTACCCCTGATCATTGGGCTCAATTGGTTTATGCTCACGTACATGGGTGGCGTGCTGGCTAACTACCTCCGGCTACCAGGCTTTCTGAAGGCCGTGGTGGCGGCGCTTCTGCTGGTGGGCATGGATTTGTGCATTGAGCCCGTTGCCATTCAGTACGGCTTCTGGAGCTGGCGCTACAACATCATTCCGCTGCAAAATTTCAAGGGTTGGTTTGCAGTAGCCCTCATTCTGCAGGTATATTTCAATCGTATGGAGATTAGCAAGCGCAACCCACTGGTCCCTTTTGTGTACTTACTGCAGCTTCTGTTTTTTTTCGGGCTGAGTATGCTATTCTAGGCCAGCTGGACGTTTAGCACCCAGTTGGTGCGAGCGGATGGTCTACTTTTTTTATCCGAAGTACTTATGGAGGACACTGTACTCCGCCAATTAATAGAGCGCGCCAATGAGCTGCTACGCCAGGTAGGCGTTGGCATTCTGCACGAAGAGCAGCTGGCCGTAGCCCTTGACCTGACCGTACCGGCGTTCCGGGAGATCTTTGGCAGCAAGGCGGGTTTGCTGCGTCTCACTACCCAGCAAAACCTGCAGCGCCAGCGCCAGGAGCACGATGAGCTTTTCGCTAACCTGGCTACCCCGGTTGAGTGCCTGCTGGCCTTGCTGCATCACAGCCTGCAGGAGCTGCGCAGCTCCCCCCACTACGATTATCAGGTGCTGCGGGAGCAGTACCCGGAGAGCTGGGGCCTGATTCAGGAACACCTCTACGTGTACTCGTTTCCGTTGCTCACGCGCCTGCTGCAGGAGGGCATTCAAGAGGGTCAGTTCCGGGCTGATCTGGAGCCCGGCATGATTACGCACATCATGATGGCGCTGATGAACCTGATTATGAACGAGGCTTATTTTCCCCCCGACCACGTAAACCAGGCCGATATCTACCGGAGTATGTTTGCGCCCTATGTGCGCGGCCTATGCACTGTAGAGGGCCTGCGCCTAGTTGCTCTGCATTTTGAGCGTATATAGCTGGGGTCGCTAAAGTAGTTCCGGAGCGGTGGCGTTTTCTCTTTTAGTACGCGGTTGAGCTATTAACTAAGGATGGTCTTCCTGTTTAAGATGCATCAGTTTAGGTAGTTACCTGAGTAGCCCCGAATGCGTATGAAATATTGGCCGGAAGATTGCGAGCCCGGTCTGAAAGAAACGTACTTTAGTGGGAGCAGCAATGCGGTAGTGTGCTCTCTCCCTTAACCTCCCTATGAATCAAACTGACAAGACCCGCCTGCTTGAGCAGGTGCAGGTTTTATTTAACCGCGCCGGTGGTATAACTGAGTTATCAGAAAACGACCTGATTACTGGCCTAGGGCTCACGCCTGATGCCTTTCAGGCAGCCTTTCAGAACAAGGAAGAATTTTTGGTGCAGGCCACGCGCTATGACCTGGAGCGCCAGAAGCGGGAACACCAGCAGTTGCTAGCGCCGCTGGGCTCTCCGGTTGAGCGCATACTGGCTCTGCTTAAACACGGCATTGCGGAAATGCAGCGAGCCCCTAAAACCGACTATGTAGCCCTGCAGCAGGAATGCCCGCGGGTATGGGAGGTGCTGCTGCTGCACCTAAGCACGTACTCAACTCCCCAGATTCACGGTCTGCTGAACGAAGGCGTGCTGCAGCGCCAATTCCGGGGCGACATCAACATTGGGCTGGTAACCAAGATTATTCTGGAGCAGATGCAGCTGATTCTGAATACGGCGGTGTTTCCGCCCAGCCGCTACAACCTGGCCGAGGTGTTCCGGAGCATCTACCTGTACTACATCCGGGGCATTTGCACCGACGAAGGCATCCGGCTGGCGGCGGCGCATTTCGCCCGCATCTAGTTCCTGCGATTAGGCCTAACGCCACAGCGCCTGCCTTCCACTAGGAAAGCAGGCGCTGTGGCGTTAGAGCGGTACTACGCAGCAGGGGTGAGGTGGCCTAGCTGATAGATACCCGCACTTTTTTAGTGTATTCGCGCAGGGCGTCTTTGAACTGGGAGCCATTCTCGCGCATGTGGTTGAGAATGAAGATGGCCGCGAAAATATGGGTAAGCTTTTCGCCTTCGTCTTCGCCTTCTACCTCAAACGGCAGGGGCTGCTCTTCCAGCAGCGCTTCCTCGGCGGCTACCAGGTTTTCCAGCGTCTGGGTTTCTACCAGGCGCTTGATAACGGGCATTTTCATAGGGGCAGCTTAGTTAGCGTGGAGTTTCGAAATCAGCTCCACTACGGCTTCTTCCTTGCTGGCGGCCAGCGTTTCTAGCAACTCGCCGTTGCGGAACACGGCAAAGTAGGGCAGGTTGGTAACGTTAGCCAGCTTGCGGGCCTCGGGGCTAGACTCAGCGTTTACATCCAGAAAAGCAACCTCGGGCTCAGCCTCGGAGAGGCGCTTGAACTTTGGCGAGAACAGCCGGCAGTTGCCACACCAGTCGGCGTAGTATTTCACCACTACCTTTTCATGCTGATCGAGGAGCTGGCGGAAATCGGCATCAGTGGCTTTCGTAACGGGCATTACAACAGAATTTGGTGAACAAAAGAAATGGCCAGATAAGAATAATTCTTATCGGGGTGCAAAGGTAAGCTACCTCGCCCGGAAAAGCGTGGCCCCCTGTAAAAGTAGATTTTACTAAGCCTTTGCCCCGGCGCCACGGGATATAAGTGCCTGCTGCTGGGCATGCTGAGGTAACCGCCAGAGGAATTGGCGGTACCGGCCACAGCTCAACGGGGCTCAACCCCGGTCCGGGCCTTACGTTATGCTACTACCTACGGCCACCGCTAAGCCCAGCGGTTTTGCAGTTCTTAACGCCGTGGCATTTCTCTCCTATGCAGCATATTCTTTTCTTCGGCAACAGCCTCACCGCGGGGTACCAACTCCGGGCCAGCGACTCATTCCCGGCCCGCATTCAGGAGAAGATTGATGCCTTGGGCCTGCCGTATAAAGCGCATAACTACGGCGTGAGCGGCGAAACCACGGCGGGCGGGCGGCAGCGCATTGCTACGGTACTGGGCCGCTTTACTGCGCTAGAGGTATTTGTGCTGGAGCTGGGCGCCAACGATGGGCTGCGCGGTATTCCGGTGCGCGAAACCACTCAAAACCTGCAGTTTATTCTGGATGAAGTGCGGCGCCAGCACCCCGCCGCCCGCATTGTGCTGGTGGGCCTGGAGTTTCCCTTTGACCTGGGGCCGCTGGCTACGCTGGGTGGGGGCCGCTACGGGCACTACGCTCAGGAGTTTAAGGCCTTGTTCCGGCTGTTAGCGGAGAAAAACCAGGTTGATTTTGTGCCCTTTCTGCTGCAGGGAGTTATTGGGCAGCGCCACCTAAACCTTCCCGATGGGGTGCACCCAAACGCCGCCGGCCAGCGCATATTAGCCGATAACGTGTGGGCCACCCTGCGGCCAGTACTAGAGAGGAGCTAGGCCACTTGCGCCGGCATTGGCAAGCCAGTACCCGCCCTCGAGGGCTCCGGTAGTTGCCTGTATGGCGCGCCAGCGCGCCATACAGGCAACTTTTTTTATTGGAAACGGTCAGTTTTATAGCCCGGCTTCTGGTTTTGATTTTGGGCCTCCTATTCATGGAAAAGCAGATGAGCATGGAAACTCAACTGTAAGACGGCACCTGTAACTGGCCTAGGGCAGGGGCTAAAGCCGTTTGGCACCCGAACAAACCGGTGCAGCCGCGGGTATATAGCTCCGTTCTGATGCTTCATGCAGTGTGAAGCAGCGGCCGTTATAGTGCAGAAGTATGCCTTCAGTTTTTCGCCCCAACTCTCTATTCACGTATCTATCTGTAGCCGCTACCGCCCTAGGCCTGAGCAGCTGTGAGCTGATAGAATTTAGCCCCAACGATCATCGCTCACCCGATGATAAGCAGGCGCTGACCACTAAAAATCTAACCGCCCTACTGGCTAAGCCGCTGCCCGCCCGCGATACCTTGCGTTTTGTGTACACCGGTGACTCTCAGCGTTTCTACGACGACGCCGAAGACCTGGTAAAGAGCGTGAACCAGCAAAAAGGTGTGCAGTTCATGCTGGTCGCCGGCGACATTTCCGACTTTGGCATGGCCCGCGAAATGTGGTGGGTCGATGACCAACTGCGTAAGCTCACTATCCCCTACCTCACCGTTATCGGTAACCACGACCAGGTGGGCAACGGCCGTAAGGCCTACGAGGAAGTATTCGGGCCGCTCAACTACTCCTTCACCTACGGCGACACGAAGTTTATCATGACCGACACTAACGGGCGTGAGTACAACTTTAATGGCCGCATTCCGGATGTGTCGTGGGTGCGCCAGCAGCTGCAGGATAATACCGTGCGCCGCCACGTAATTGTTTCGCATGTGCCCCCCCAGGATGAGGATTTCGACCCCGCCGTGCGAGAGGCTTACGTAGGAGCCCTGCGCGAAGACCCGCGCCTGGTATTCGAAATGAACGGCCACCGCCACGACTTCAGCATCGGCCAGCCCTTCAACGATGGCGTTACCTACGTCAACTCCTATGCCTTCGAGAAACGCCAATACCTCATCGTGACGGTATGGGGCGACAAGGAATTCCGCCTCAAACAAGTTTCCTTTTAAATGGCCTCTCATCTACTATTAGCGGTCCTGTTGGCCAGTCCGCTGGTGGCGGTTGCGCAAGAGCAACTCGCCAACCAAACTTCCTCACCGTCCCTGCTTGGCCGCCATCAGAAGTACCCCATGCCAGCCAACGGCGATAAAAAGCCTTGGTACCGGCCGCGCCACGTAGTACTGCAAACCGGTGGTGGCATTGGCATGATTGCCGCCGGGGTAGGCTACGGCCTCGGCAAAGACCGCAACGAGCTGGATATTCTGCTGGGCTACGTGCCTACCAAATATGCTGGCTCCTCGCTCAGCATTGCTACGGCCAAGTACACGTACTCGCCATTTGTGCTGCCCGTGGGGGAGCGGTGGCAAGTGCGCCCGCTCACTATTGGTGGCTACATAAGCTACACCCACGGCACCATTAATGATGAAGAGAAGGGCCAGTATGCTAAAGGCTACTACTGGTTTTCTACCGATACCCGCGTAGGGCCCGTATTGGGCAGCCGCTTGGCCTACCAGCGCCGCACGCGCGAGGGGCAAACCCGTAATATTTCCTTTTACTACGAGCTGGGCAGCAACGACCTCTACATCCTTAGCTATGTCCAGAACCGTAAAGCCCTGTCGGTGGGAGATATTCTGACGCTGAGCCTAGGCCTAAAGGCCGACTTTTAGCGTAGGGCTCATACGGCTGAGTAAGCCGGTGGGGAGCTACGGTGGCTCTCTGGTAAGATCACAACTTAATGAACAGCTGGTATTCCTGCGGATGTACGTTGGCTCTCACTGGCCTAGTGGGATGCTCGCTGGTGGAATACAGCCCCAACCAAACGCACATGCCCGCCACCGAGCGGGCTCTCACCAACCAGGCCCTACAGCGGCTGCAAGCGCACCCTAAGGGGAAAAGTGATACCGTGCGCTTTGTGTTTGTGGGTGATACCCAACGGTTTTACGACGAGACCGAGCAGTTTGTGGCCAGTGTAAACCGGCAGCGTAACATTGACTTCGTGTTTGTGGCCGGCGACATTTCCGACTTTGGACTGGCGCGGGAGTTCAGGTGGGTGCATGAGCGCCTGCAACAGTTGCAAGTACCCTACCTAACGGTGGTGGGCAACCACGACCTGGTGGGGAATGGCCGCGCCATTTACCAAACCGCGTACGGCCCCCTGAATTACACTTTCCGCTACGGCGGTACAAAATTCATCTGCCTCGATACCAACGGCCGTGAGTACAGTTTCGGGGCCAGGGTGCCCGATGTGCCCTGGCTGCAACAGCAGCTGCAAGACACAACCGGCAGCCGGCACACGGTAGTCATCAGCCACGTGCCACCCACCGACGAAGACTTCGACCCCGCCCTGGTACCCAGCTACACCGCGGCGTTACGGGGCTGCCCGCGGCTGGTATTTCACCTGAGTGGCCATGTGCACCGCTTTAGCGCCGGCAAGCCCTTCCATGACGGGGTAACGTACCTGACTACCTATAGCCTGGCTAAGCACCGCTACCACATCATCTCGTTGTGGGGGCAGCGGCAGTTCCGGCTAGAAACCGTGACGTATGGGCCAGATGCGTAGGTTACTGCTGGGGCTACTGGCCTACGGCTGGGCCCTGCAGCCCGTAGTGGCCCAGCAAGATGCTCAGCCCTCAGCAGGGCCCTTTTTTGTGGCGCTGCACTTTGCGGGAGGCACCGGGCTGGTAGCGGTAGGCGGCGGTTACCGGCTGGCTCACCAGCGCCTAGAGCCCGAGGTACTGGTGGGGTATCTGCCGGCCAAAGTGGCGGGCCGGGCTGCGGCGGTGCTCACGCTCAAGGCCAGCTACATTCCGTTCTCGCCCCGGCTGGGCCACTCCTCCTGGGAGGTGAGCCCCGTGGCCGCGGGCGGGTGGCTGAGCTACACCACCGGGCAGCAGTACTTCCTGACCAACAACAGCGCCGGCCGCTACCGGCCGGGCTACTACTGGTGGTCGTCGGCGGTGCGGGTGGGGGCGTTTGTGGGGCCTCGCCTGACGCGGGTAGGCCACCCCGGCACCCGCCATACTCCGCGCCAAACCCTCTACGCTGAGCTAGGCACCAACGACTTGTACCTGGTAAGTGCCCTTACCAACCACACCCTGCGCCTTACTGATATTCTTACGCTGGGGGCAGGGGTGAAAGGCAGCTGGTAGCGCTAGGCGCTCGGGCGGCCGCTAGAAGGAGCCGCCGGCGTATTGAGGTAAACCTCCCGGGCCTCACGCAGAATAGTCAGGAGCTCCTGGCGCTGCTTAAGCAGGCTCTCCATGAGGGGGCGCTGCTCCCGGAACAGGCGCAAGGCGCGCAAACGGCGCAGGCGGCTAGCCAGGTTGCCCTCGTAGCTGAGCGCGTAAAACCCCGACACGGGTAGGCTCAGGAAATACAGCAGCGTCCAGCGCCAGTCCTGCGTGAGGTGGTACACCAGCGCAGTTTGTGCTACGTAGGCTAGGGTAAACGTGAGCATGCCCGTCACGAGCATGATAGGGGCTACAAACTCTGCATCCTTCGTGGCCCGCTTGGCTATCAGGGCTGGTATTTTGTAGGGTATATAGTTGTTGATGACCCCATACACAAACAGCGGCGCGCCCAGCACCAGCCGTATCCCGGCCGAAAGTATCCGGCTGGCCCGGCTGCCCGCTGCCGGTCGGGTTTCCAGGGCGTCATCGGTGAGGCGATGCCGCCGGAGCTTCTCGAGGTAGCTGTGTAGCTGCTCCCGCACCTCCGCCAGCCGGACGGGGTCGTGGCCTTCAAAAAAACGCACGGCTTTCAGCAGAGTGCGGCTAAGCTGAAAGTTATCGGAGAGGGTTTCTTCGTCGTCTTGGATGAGGTGCTGCCCAAAGGTGCGCTCTACCTGCGTTACCAGCTCATCCTCCTCATCAGTGCGCGTAATGATAAGGCTGGCCTCCATCCGCCGCCTGATTTCATTGGTCAGCACATCGGCGGCAGCTTCGGGGTCTTGGCGGTACTGCTCGGCGTAATCGGCCACCCGAATGGGCTCGGCCAGCTCCACGTACACATCGGAGCGGAAGCGCTGCGGGTCAAAGTAGTTGATGCCCATGGGCAGTATGTGCAGGCCTAGCCCAAAGTTGTGGCGGGCCTCCGCCCCCAGCGCAATGCGGGCCGCGCCGGTCTTGAGGGGCCGCAGCCGCCGCTCCGACACGCTAGTGCCCTCCGGGAAAATCATAATGGTGCCGCCTTTGTCGAAGTAGTCGTAGCAGCGCCCAAAGGCCTTTTCGTTCTGGGCTTCCAGTTGGGCTGGCGTGAGGGTTTCGGCCCCGGTATCCAGGTCCTGGCGCCGATAAATGGGGATGGAGTTGCCCGACTCCATAATGGCCCGCAGGATGGGGTTCTTGAAGAAGGTGCTCTTGGCCAGAAACGCCACCGGCTGCCGCCGGTTGATGGCCGCCACCAGCGGGTCCATGAGCGTATTGGGGTGGTTACTGGTGATGAGCAGGGGGCCGCGCATTTGCAGCCGCTCAGGGTGGCGCACCTCCAGCTGCCGGAAAAACACGCGCAGGGCCACCTGCACGAGGGGCTTCATCACAGTATAAAAAAGCATAGAGGCAGGGAAAGCAGTGGTTGGTAGGAGAGAGGAAGAGCGAGCACAGCAGAGCTTACGAAACCGCCGGGAAAGTAGAAGTCGTATCTAAGCCAGTTGCCTGAAAATAGCAAGAAAGCCCAACCGTAATACGGACGAGCATTTTCGGCTTCTCTGGTTTTGGGCTGGTTTTTTGCGCGTAACCAAGCAGTTGCCGTACAAGGGGTGCCCGGTTGTACGTTTCAGGTGGTGGGCAGGGCTTGCACCGCTCCTTTCTGCGGCTTCCGCCCAAATCCAGCATCTTTGCCCCACGTTTAGAATTGCCTGTTATGCGTCTGCTAGTTGTTTTTCTGGGATTGTTGCTGGTCCCGCTGGTAAGTGGGGCCCAAACATCGTCGGCGGTGGAAGCCGCGGCGCTGTCCACCGCCCTCAAAAAAGCCAACCAGCTCATGCTGGAGCGGCGCTACGAGTCGGCGTGGAAGCTATTGAAGGTCACGGATCAAATGAATGTGGAGCCTGCCGTGGCCCTGAAGAAAACGGAGCTGGCCCTAAACTACCACATCGGCACCGAGGAACTCAAGCGTTTCGCCTTCCGCGACCTGTCGCTGCTTTCGCCTTCCATTGATAGCCTGCGTCAGGCCGGGAATGATTCCGTGCGCTACTCCTTTCCGGTACGCCGGGTGCTGGAGAAGCTCAAGGAAAAGTACCCCGATAACTATAAGCTAGACCGCGCCCTCGGCGACTACTACTTTGCTGTGCAGCAGTGCGACTGCGCCGAGCAGGACCTGGGCGAGGATGAGGTCTTCCGACGCACTATTCAGTTCTACCAACTGGCCCACGAGCGCGGCCAGGGCGACTACCTCTCGTACTTTGCCCTGGGCTACGCCTATCAACGCCTGGGCCAGTTTCAGGAAAGCTTGGCTCCGTTTGAGCGCTCCATTCAGTTGCGCAAGAACTATCCCACGGCTCACCTCAACCTGGCATTTGTGTGCCTGGAGCTCAAGGAGTTTGATAAAGCCCGCACTCATGCCCGCCTTGCCGTTCAGCTCTTTGAAGATGCCGCCCATAAAGAAGACGCCGGCTTCCTGCTCGCCCAAATTGAGGAGCGCATGAAGGAAACGGCCGCATCTAAACCGCAGTAAAGCTGTCATTCCGAGTGAAATGAGAAGTCTGGGTTAGCTTTTAGGCCTGCTCCCAGATTCCTCGCCTCACTCGGAATGACAGACACTATAGTGTAGTGCCGGCTTTGAAAGTACCGTCGTTTACTGACTTGAGGAATTTGGTGAGGCCTCGGAAGTAGGTCTGCTGGTCGTCCCACATGCTCATGTGGCTGCCCTGGGGGCAGAGCAGGTAGTTGCCTTTCTGCACTTTGTGGCTCATTTCCTCCATGTCCTTGGGGTTCATGGTGTCGTACTGGCCGCCAATCATGAGAGTGGGCACGGTAATCTTGTCGAGGTCGTTCCACCGGTCCCAGGTAAGCAGGCGGCCCGCAGTTTTAAACTCGTTAGGGCCCTGCATCAGCTCATACACGTGCTGGTTTACGTGTTTGAAGGAGCGGGCCACCGGATCGGGCATTTCGGCCATACGCAGCAGGTGCTGGGAGTAGTAATTCTTGAACACCAGGCCCTCATACGTGGGGTTGTGGTAGTCTTTCTTCACTTCAAACTTCTCCAGCGAATCCAGCAGGGAAGGCCGAAGCTGGGCCCGAAGGGTTTTGTTATAGGCATCGTAGCGCGGGATGCTGGCCACCATGTTGGAGATGACGAGGCCCGCCAAATGGTCTTGGTGCTTAAGGGCGTACTCCAGGGCTAAAATGCCGCCCCAGGAGTGGCCTAGTACGTAAAACTTGTCAATACCCAGGGCCTGGCGCACTTGCTCCACCTCATTCACGAAACGCTCCGTGCGCCATAGGTCGTCATCGTTGGGCTGGTCAGAATAGTAGGAGCCAAGCTGGTCGTACTCGTAAAACTGAATGCCTTCCTGCGGGAAAAAGCTCTCGAAGCACTCCATGTACTCGTGCGTCATGGCTGGGCCGCCGTGCAGGAGCAGCACCTTGATCTTGCCCGTCCCAAACCGCTTCGTCCAGACATTGAAGGTGCCCTTGGGCGTCTTAATCGGTATCAGCTGTATGCCCCCGCTGCGGATACCCGTTTCAAAAGGCTGCAAATAGCCCGTAGTAACGGTATTCGGCGACTCAAAGTCAGGGGCCGACGGGGCAGATGGTTTCTGCTGGCAGCCGGTAAAGGTGAGGGCAGCAGCCAAGGCTAGGCCACTCAGGCGGGAGAGGAGAGGTGCGGTCATGGGTGGGGCGTGTTAGTTCTCACCAATAGTAGAAAGAACTGACGTAAACCCCGCTAGGCCTATCAGTCTTTGTAGGATAAGGGTAATAGACTTATAGCCCTTAAAAGCAGACCGTCATGCTGCGCTTGTCGAAGCATCTCTACCGCGGTGCTAACTATTAGATTAGCCAGAAGTAGAGATGCTTCAACAAGCCCAGCATGACGGTCTTTGATAGTTGCGCTAGTTGCGCAGGGTGGCCTAGCCTACTAAAACCTACAGATTCTCGCGGTTCATAATGCGGTTCTGGCGGTTAATAGACTCCAGGTGAACGGCGTCGAAATACTTCAGAATGAAGTCTTTGGTGAGGCCCAGCTGGTTGCCTTTCTGTACCCCACGCTCCAGAATCTCGTTCCAGCGGTTGGTCTGCAGAATGGTGATGTCGTTCTCTTTTTTGTAGGTGCCAATGTTCTCGGCTACCTGCATGCGGCGGCCCAGCAGGTGCAGAATCTCGTCGTCGAGCTGGTTGATCTGCTCGCGCAGCTTGGTGAGCACCGTGATGAATTCCTGCTGGTCGGTGGTTTCGTGGCGCCAGATCAGGCCGTCGAGCAGCTCGGCGAGGCGCTCGGGCGTTACCTGCTGCTTGGCGTCGCTCCAGGCGTTATCGGGGTCGATGTGTGATTCCAGCATCAGACCATCAAAGTCCAGGTCAATCGACTTTTGCGCGATGCCCGCCAGGCCCGTGCGGTTACCGCAGATGTGGCTCGGGTCGCAGATGATGGGCATTTCGGGCAGGCGGCGCTTCATCTCGATGGGCAGGTGCCACATAGGGGCGTTGCGGAACTCGGTGTTGCCGTAGCTCGCAAAGCCCCGGTGAATCAGACCGATGTTCTTCACGCCGGCTTTGGCCAGGCGCTCCACGGCGCCCATCCACAGCTCCAGGTCGGGGTGCACGGGGTTCTTGATGAACACAGGCACGTCGGTGTTGCGCAGGGCATCGGCCACGGCCTGCACCGAGAAGGGGTTTACGGTGGTGCGGGCCCCAATCCAGAGCACATCTACCTCAAAGGCCAGGGCATCTTCTACGTGCTTGGGCGTGGCTACTTCCACGGTGGTGGGTAGGCCAGTCAGCTGCTTGGCTTTCTGCAGCCAGGGTAGGCCCTTGGTGCCCACGCCCTCAAACAGGCCGGGCTTGGTGCGGGGCTTCCAGATACCGGCGCGCAGCATATCCACTTTGCCGGTGGCGGCCAGGCGGGTGCAGGTTTCAATGAGCTGCTCTTCCGTCTCGGCCGAGCAGGGGCCAGAAATGATGAGGGGCTTCTTCGCCAGGAAGGTCTTGTGTTCGGCCTGGTCGGCAGGGGAGGTGATGAGCTGTTCCATTATATGAGGTTGTTTTTTGCAGTTGGGAGGTAGCCTAAGATGAGGCTTAAGAGTGCTAGATTTTTAGTCTAGACTCCCCTCCTCAGATGAGGAGGGGTTGGGGGTGGTTGAAAATCGTTGAACGTCCACTAGCTCTAGTTCTAAAAACTGTTCTAGGCCAGTCAACCACCCTCAGCCCCTCCTCATCTGAGGAGGGGAGCTAGTTTGTAGCTCTAGCTTTGTTATTTCAGAATCTTTTTGATCAGGTTGGCTTGCTGTATTTGTTGGTAAACCGCCGGGTAGTCTTCCTGATTCAGCAGCTCGCGCAGGTGTTGAAGCTGGTGAATGTGCTCGTCCAGCACATCCAGCACGTTCACGCGGTTTTGGCGGAAGATGGGCACCCACATATCGGGCGAGCTTTTGGCCAGGCGCACCGTCGACTCAAAACCACCGCTTGCCAGTGCAAATATCTGCTGTTCTTCTTTCTCTTTCTCTAAAACTGTGAGAGCCAAGGCAAAAGAAGTGATATGCGAGATGTGCGAAATGTACGCCGTGTGCAGGTCGTGAGCGGTGGCATCCATGTACACCAGGTGCATGGCCAAGCGGCCAAATACTGCCTCTACCCGCGCCACGGCGTCTTCGGCGCTACGGGCGGCGTCGCAAATCACGAGGGTCTTGTCGCGAAACAAGCCAGGTATGGCCGCTGACGGGCCAGAGTATTCTGTGCCTGCCATGGGGTGCACGGCCACGAAACGGGCGCGGTTGGAGTGGTCATTCACGTGGGCCAGCAGCGTGGCTTTGGTAGAGCCCACATCAATTACCACCTGGCGCTCCGTAGCAGCATCCAGCACCTGGGGCAGCACGCTGAGCATGGCATCCATGGGCACAGCTACTACCACCAGATCAGCCCGCCCCACGGCGGCGGCCAGGTCGGCTTCTATCTCATCAACAAGGCCGATGGCTATGGCCTGCTTTTGGTTATCAGGGCTTTGATCTACGCCAATGATGTGGTGCGCCAGGCCAGTCTCCTTGAGACTAAGGGCGAGCGAGCCGCCAATCAGGCCAATTCCGATTATCGTAACTACCATCGGGGAAGTGGTGAGATGGTGAAATAAGGAGTTTGTTAGTGTCTGAGCGGAGCGAAGGACCTGCGGATGTCAGGCATGCACCCCGACGACACCGTTGCAGCGGGAGCAGGCCCTTCGTTCCACTCAATCTGCTGCGGAAGCGCTGAGCTGCTGGGCCTGCTTGATGCGGCCCAGCGCCGCCTGCAGCACCTCTTTGGTCTGGCACAAACTCACCCGGATGAAGTTGTTGCCGTTGCTGCCGAAGATGCCGCCCGGCGTGATAAACACGCTGGCGTTGTAGAGCAGCTCGTCGCTGAGGGCGTACCCGTCGGCGTAGCCCGCCGGAATGGGGGCCCATACAAACAGGCCTACCTGGTTGCGGTCGTAGCTACAGCCAATGGTATCGAGCAGCTCAAACACCAGCTCGCGGCGGGCACGGTAGTGGGCGTTTAGCTCCTGGTACCAGGTTTCATCGAGGTTCAGGGCCTCCACGGCGGCCAGCTGCACCGGCAGGAACATGCCCGAGTCGAGGTTGCTCTTGAAGCGTAGCACTTCCTGCAGCAGATCGGCGCGGCCCGCCAGCAGGCCCACGCGCCAGCCCGCCATGTTGTGCGACTTGCTCAGGGAGTTCAGCTCCAGCACCACTTCCCGTGCGCCCGGCACCGCCAGCAGGCTCTGGGGCTGCTCCGTGTTGAGGATGAAGCTGTACGGGTTATCGTGCACCAGCAGAATGTTATGCGCCGTAGCAAAGGCCACCAGCTTGGTGAAGAACGCGGCATCGGCGGCGGTGCCGGTGGGCATATGGGGGTAGTTCACCCACATCAGCTTTACGCGGCTCAGGTCGCGCTGGCCTAGCGCCTCCAGGTCGGGCAGCCAGTTGTTTTCGGCGGTCAGGTCGTAGTCGAGGGGGGTGGCGCCGCTCAGGTGCGCGGCGGCCCGGTAGGCTGGGTAGCCAGGGTTCGGAATCAGCACCTCGTCGCCGGCTTCCAGAAACGTCATGCTCACATGAATGATACCTTCCTTGGAGCCCAGCAGCGGCAGAATCTCCGCCTCCGGGTCCAGCGCCACACCGTACTGCCGCTGGTACCAGCCCGCCATAGCCTGGCGCAGCGCCGGCACTCCCTTGTAGCTCTGGTAAGCGTGCGTGTTCGGTAGCTCGGCCGCGCGGGTAAGGGCCGCCACCACGTTGGGGTGGGGCGGCATATCGGGCGAGCCAATGCCTAGGTTGATAATCTGCTTGCCGGCTTTATTCAGGCCATCAATCTCGCGCAGCTTCTGCGAGAAGTAGTACTCTTGAGTGTGCTGAAGGCGGCTGGCTACGGAAACTTGCATGAGGTGCTGATTTTTTTATCTGAACGTCATCCTGAGAGAAGCGAAGGATCTCGCGTGCGGATAGGAAGGGTACTGTTAATTAGTAATTGTCATGCTGAGCTTGTCGAAGTATCTCTACCGCTTGGTTGTAGAGGCTTAGGCCAGTTGGTTAGCCAGCGGTAGAGATGCTTCGGCTGCGCTCAGCATGACGTTGTTTTGAATCTGGTGACTGAATTAATGTGTAGTGCCTTTATGGTACACGCCCAGCACCTCCAGGCCATCGGTTACGGGGGCAATGTCGCGGAGGGCGGCCTGGAGTTGCTCCGGCTGATCAAACTCCAGGTCGGCGTGGAAGTAGTAGTGCCAGGTGCTGCCCGGCTTGGGACACGACTGCAGCTTGGAGAGGTTAATGCCCAGATCAGCAATCCGGACCAGCACCCGCGCCAGGCTGCCCTGAGTGTGGTTGGTGTGGAAATAGAGCGAGGCCTTATTGGGCTGCTCCACTTCCAGCGCGTTTTCGGGGCGGGCCACTACCAGAAAGCGGGTGTAGTTCTTTTTTTCGGCGTGAATGTCCTCGGCTACTATTTCCAGGCCGAACAGCTCGGCGGCCAGCCGGCCCGCTACGGCCGCTACGCCGGGCCGGCCCTGCTCCCGCACGCGCTGAGCGCTCAGGGCCGTGTCTTCTGACTCCACCAGTTGCCAATGGTGGTACTGGTTTAGAAAGTCAGCGCATTGCAGCAGGGCCATGGGGTGGGAGTGCACCTCCCGGATGTCGGAAAGCTGCTGACCCGGCAGTGCCATCAGGTGCTGCCGGATGCGCAGGTACACCTCACCCATCACCCGCAGCCCCGACTTGCGCAACAGTGTGTAGTTGGGCAGAATGCTGCCGGCAATGGAATTCTCAATGGCCATTAGGCCGGCTCCCGTGCTGCCGCTGGCTACCTGGCGCACCACCTCGCTAAACGTGGCGCAGGGCGCCGTCAGCGTTTCGGGGCCGAAGTAGTGGCGGGCGGCTATCTGGTGGAAACTACCGTCAAAGCCCTGGATGGCAACAGTGGGGAGCATGATACTGGTGATGAAATGGCAATAAAAAAGGCCTCCGGAGTGCGGGGCCTTGGGTTTGCTGTGGTGGCTGCTCTAAGTCAGCTTCGGCAAATCGGGCCCCGCTTCTTTGTAAAAAAGAAGTAATAGTAGCCGTAATAAAAGAAGTGTTGAGCGGCCATGTGGGTATTGTGTGAGCGTAAAAAAAGCGCCTCCCGAGGTTGTCGAGAGGCGCTGGAGAATTTCGGTGGGGAAAGCTACAGAGGGGCCGCTCGACTACGCGTTGGCGTAGTAGAAATAGTAGTTAAAATAAAAGCGGCTGGTCGGCTGAAGCATGAGTATCAAGTGCTTTGATAGGGGCAAGGTGGGACGCGTTGCTGGTAATTCCAAATTAAAAATTTAAAATAACAGCTAACAAACGTTTGCTAAAGCAGGGTAAAACTCACTGAAATTTGTGTTGAGTGAGGCAAAAAGTGTTTCAACACCTGCACAATACTAAGTTGTCAAAGCAAGGCCCATTGCGTGTTCTAGGCCAGTTAGAGCCGGTTTTAAGGATGGGTGTAAAAAACTTGGCACGGTTTTGAAATAGTACCTGTCAGAAGCCAGTTACCCACCCTGCGCACTGCGGCAGCTGGCTCTTTCTTCCCAATTATTCCTGCCATGACTACGAAGCGACTTTTCGGCCGCCTGGCCGCTGCTACCTTATTAATTTCTGCTTTTGCTACTGCTTCTGAGGCCCAGGTCCAGACGCACCGGGTGCCCGCTTATACCGGTAAAGCGCAGGCTCGTTCCGTGCCGGCTACCCGCTCTTATGCTACCTCCTCGGCTACTGATGGCGTCAAGATTGGCATCCGGGCTGGCGTAAACATCTCGGACTGGTCGGGTGATGCCGTGAACAGCGTGATGGACTTGGCTGAGTACACCAACGGCGCCGTCACCAAGGATATGAAGCCCGGTTTCCATGCGGGGCTATATGCTACGCTGCCGCTGGGCCCCCGCTTTGCTATTGAGCCTGGCGTAAGCTACTCCGAGAAAGGTACTGTGCTGACTGGTCGCATTCCGCTGGAACAGTTCGACTTCCTGAACGCCAAGGTGACGGCCACGGGCCGCATGGCTTACCTCGATATTCCGGTGCTGGCCAAGGCTTACCTCACCGATGGTCTCTACATTTATGCTGGCCCCCAGGCCTCCGTGCTGCTGTCGGGTAAGGCCCGCGTTGATGCCAGCGCCCTTGGCTTTTCGGCCTTCAAAAAGGATTTCGATATCAAAGACCAGTTCCGCCCCGTCGATTTTGCCGTGGTGGGTGGCTTGGGCTACCAGTTCCAGAGTGGCTTTGGCCTGAGCGCCGGTTACGATTATGGCCTGACCTCACTGGATAAAAATAACCGCTTCGACGCCCAGAACCGCGTCATCAAAGCGTCCCTGAATTACTCGTTCTAATCTCTCTTCCATCTCCTATTCCCTGCAAAAGGCCCCGTCGAGTTTTCGGCGGGGCCTTTTTTGCACGAGCAATACAGCAGATAGGTATCAGTCACTAAGGATTGAAATAAAGCCGAAGTCGACCCACCGGTCCTTACCAGTGGCGAGGCTGCAACCAACGTCACTCAGGCCGGGGTAGTGAGTGAAGCGTGGGCCGACTTCGGTGAAAAGCTAGGAAGCGGCTTGAAATCAACAGAGAATAAGCGGGCTGATGGTAGGAGCCTATTAGCGTGAGATGGGTTGCATTTGCTTGAAATAGTGTCGGTTAATTTTTTTTGGTAAGCCTCTTTGGGCGCGGCTGCTTGCTAGCGGGCACCTATTTCTGCCGGGCTGGGCCGCAGGTCATCGGCTAGCTTAATGAGGCGTACCAGCTCCGCACGGTAGCCGTCGGGGTCGAAGCTCCTAGCCCCTTTGGCGAGGGCCGCGGTGGCCTCCCAGGTGGCGCTGCCGCGGTAGTCGCTCTGGCGAAGCAGCATGCCGAACTGGGCCACTGCGGCAGCAAAACGCAGGTTTTCGCTAGCTTCAGCAAGCGGCCTCGCCTGCCCGCTGAGTGGCAGCTCCAGTAGTTTGCTGCTGCTGCCCTGGGGCTGTTTATAGCGCAGCTTCACCGTCAGAAGCTCGGCGGTAGCGGCGCCGGCCAGAGTAGGCGCAATTGACTGGTACTTAAGCGGGTCAACGGTAGCTCTGGCACCCACGGGTACCACTTCATACAAGGCCGTTACGGTGTGGCCGGAGCCCAGCTCACCGGCATCTTTGCGGTCATTGTTGAAGTCCTCGGCGGCCAGCAGGCGGTTTTCGTAGCCTACCAGCCGATACTCACGTACCCGGGCCGGGTTGAACTCAACCTGCAGCTTTACATCCTTGGCAATGGTAAACAGAGTGCCACCAAACTGTTGCACCAGCACCCGGCGGGCCTCATCCAAGTTGTCGAGGTAAGCGTAGTTGCCGTTGCCTTTGTCGGCCAGCAGCTCCATCTTCTTGTCCTGGTAGTTGCCCTGGCCTACGCCCAGCACGGTCATGAATACGCCGCTTTCCCGCTCTTCCGTGATGAGGCGCTCCATGGCCTGGTCGCTCTGCTCGCCCACGTTGAAGTCGCCATCGGTGCACAGAATCACGCGGTTGTTGCCGTCCTTGTTGAAGTTCTGACGAGCTACCTGATAAGCCAGTCGCAGGCCCGCCCCACCGGCCGTAGAGCCTCCCGCTGTAAGCCGACCAATGGCGGCCAAAATATCAGCGCGCTGCGCGCCTGAGGTGGGCGGCAGCACGGTACCCGCGGCGCCGGCGTACACCACCATGGCTACCTTATCCTGGGGGCGCAGCTCCTTGGTGAGCAGGCGTAAGGCTTGCTGAACCAGTCCTAGCCGGTCGTCGCCCTGCATCGAGCCCGACACATCTATCAGGAACACCAGGTTAGCGGGCGGCAGCTTTTCGGTGGGCACATTGCGGCCCTGCAGCGCCACTTGCACTAGCTGGTGCTCCGGGTTCCAGGGGCATTGGGCCTGCTCCATGATAACGCGAAAGGGCTCCGTGGCCGCCGGATCAGGCTGGGGGTAGTTGTACTGGAAATAGTTAATGAGCTCCTCGGTGCGCACGGCATCGGCGGGTGGCAGCTGGCCCTGTTGCAGGAAGCGGCGCACATTGCTGTAGCTCGCGGCATCCACATCAATGCTAAAGGTGCTGAGCGGCTCCTTGGTCGCGTTGCGAAAGCCGTTTTCGGTAAATAGTAGCGTAAGATTCTCCAGCACCGGGCTCGGGCTGAGCCGGATAGGAGTAGCCATGCGGAGCGCTGGCTGGCGCTTGCCGCTCCTTTCTCTTACCTAAACTATTCCCCCGCACGCGCACCGAAATACCGGCGGCTTTACCTGCCATACCTGTAACTACTACCTCACTCAACTGCTGCGAGTCGCTGGCTAGGCCTACGTTGATGATGGGTTGGCCGGTTAGCTTCACCTCTTGCTGTATAAAGCCAATGGTGCTGAATACCAGAGCTTTTGCTTGCTTGGGGACCTGGATAGAATAGCTGCCATCGGCAGTGGTGCTGACACCGATGCTGGTGCCTTTCACTAGCACCGTCACGCCGGGCAAGCCCTGGCCATTGCTGCGGTTTGTCACGCGGCCCTGCACGGTGTAGGTAGTAGCTGAAGTAGCCGCAGATGCTGGCACCGATTGAGCCGTAGTGGGAGCGGAGGGCAACAGAGACGTCGCCAGTACGCAATAGAGAAGATACTTCATGGCAAGAAAGAATAGAGGTGAGTAGATAGGGCAGAAAGTGGCCTAGGGCTGACGCGGCGGTTTGGGCTATTCCCCGGCCCAGCGCCGCATGTTGCGGGTGCGCCGCCGAGCTTCGCGTGGGGCCCTATGGGCTTCCTCAGCCCGGATGGCGGTGCACTCTTGGGCGTTCGGTAGCCACCACGGGAGTACCGGCGGCCTAGCAGCTGTTTGATCTGTTGTAGGGGCGTAGGCGACTGAGTCGGGAGCAGGCCCTGGTGGAGGAGTTGCAGTTTGGGCCAGCGCCTTGCCAGGACCGAGTGCTGGAACAGCCACGAGGAGAAGGTAGAAGTAGTGCATAGTGGCAGAGCAGTGAGGCGTTGGTACCAGGTTGATGCCGCTAGGCCGCGCATTCCACACGGACGCCAGAAATTTTTAGCCAGAATTTTCTGTATACCAGAAATTGGGTTGACCTATTCGTTACCCCACCCCCGCCCCCTCTGGGAGAGGAGATGCTAGGCGCTTGCTGTTCCAGAACGCACCCCTCTCCCGGAGGATGTGGCGCATCAGGCCAGCGTGAGACGGGGGTGGGAGCAACGACAGGCGGAGCAGTGCACCGATCAAGGCCAGTGGAGCCCGAAGTGAATTTTGCCGACGAAGCTGTAGCTTTCGGTGCTGCCTCATCTACTCTAGTCCTGCATGTTTTTCCGCCGTCGTCCTGCGCCTGCTGCCGAGCTCTCCGATGCGGAGCTGCTGCTGCGCTACCGCGCCGAGGGCGACGTGCACCACCTAGGCCCCCTCTATGAGCGACACATGCCAGCGGTGCTGGCCATCTGTCGGCGCTACTTGCGCGAGGAGGAAGACGCCAAGGACGCCGTGATGCAGCTTTTTGAGCAGCTGGTAGAGCAGCTGCGCCGCCATGAGGTAGACAACTTCCCGGCCTGGCTGCACACCACCGCCCGCAACCATTGCCTGATGGTGCTGCGGGCCCGGCAACGAGCCGGCCCGGCGGCTGGCGGGGCTCTGGTAGTCCACTTTCCCGATGCCGCCGATATGGAATCGGCCGTCAGTCGGCATCAGACAGACGATGACCCCGCCGAAGCTGACTTCCACGAGCAACAGCTCCAACAGATGGAGCAGGCCCTGGCCGGGCTACCACCAGGACAAAAACAGTGTCTGGAGCTGTTCTACCTCGAAAAGAAGTGCTACCGCGACATTGCCGACCTCACCGGCTTCGACCTTAACGCGGTTAAAAGCCACATCCAAAATGGTAAGCGCAACCTGCGCCGCCACTTAGAATCAACTGCTGCCCCCAATGCGTCCCCGTAACCCCACTTCTGAGCCTATGCCTTCTGCCAGCCGGCACCTGCCGGTAGAGGTGCTGCGCCGTTACGTGGCCGGAACGCTACCTCCCGCCGAGCAGCACCAGGTGGAGGCCCACACCCTCGACTGCGCCCAGTGCGCCGATATTCTGACGGGCCTGGAAATGCAGCCTTCCACCACCACCGATCAGAGCCTGGTAGAGCTGCAGCAGCGCCTGCACACCCGCGTAGAAGAATTAGCTACCGAGCAGGCGCCAACCGCCCCGCTGTGGGCCTGGCGCCAGCTGGCCGCAGCTGCCGTGCTACTCCTGACGCTGGGCGCCGTGGCGTGGTTCACGCTTCAGCGTTCTGCTGCTCCTGAAATTGCTTCCACTGGCCGGCATGCCGTAGAGCGTCTGGCTATTCGGGCACCTAGGCCAGTGCCCGTACCGCAACACGCACCGGCGCCAGCCGTGGCTTCTGCTGCCACGCCCATGCCGCCCGATGCGGTAGCCAGCGTAGCTGCCCGGTCGCGGCCAGCTCCTGCAGTGCCGTTTCGCCGAGAGAAAAATCCGCAGTACGCGCGGGTGGCTCCGAAGGCTCCATACGGGGCTGATGTGCAGCCTGATACCGAAGCGGCAGCCGGGCAAGATGCCGTAGCGCTAGCGGCTGAAACGCAGGCTGATACTACGGCAGTAAGCGTTGCCAAGGCTAATACCACAGACCAGAAGCAGGGCTATGCTGTGCAGTCGGCTCCTGGTAAGGCTTACCCGCCCGGCGCAGCGGCAGCTACCCTGCGGGCGAGTGGCCCACCGGCTACGCGCAAAGCAAGGGTAGCCGCCGCTGCTGATTTGGAGGGTATGCGCACCGTGTATGGGCGCATTACGGACCAAACCACCGGCAAGGGGCTGGAAGGGGTTACGGTGCAGGTGCCCGGCACGCCGCAAGGCGTTTCTACGGCGGCTGATGGCTCTTTCAGCCTGACGGTGCCTGCCAATACCCCGCAGCTCAGCATCAACTCAGTAGGCTATACCTCGCAAACCCAACCGCTCAACCCCAACGACTCAACCCTGGCCCTGGCTCTTGCTCCCACCACCAAAGCTCTTAGTGAAGTGGTAGTGGTGCGCCGCGATGCGCCACCCGCGCCCATGTCGGTAAGCGCCATGCCGGCTGGCGGCTACGGGAACCTGAGAAAGTATCTGAAAGACAGCCTCGACTACCCTGAAAAAGCGCTGGATGCCCGTACTGAAGGCACCGTGCGGCTACGCTTTGTGGTGGGCGAAGATGGCAAAGTCAGCGACATTAAAGTAATCAAAAAGCTCACCGACGAGTGCGACGCCGAAGCCATTCGGCTCATCCAAGAAGGTCCTGCCTGGTACCCCGCCATCGTCAAGGGTCGCCGCACGGCCCGCCAGGTAGAAGTGAGCGTGCCCTTTAAGATTGAAGGCAGGTGATGAGAGGATGGGACGATTAGTGAAGTGGCCTAGCGTGCGTCATTGCGAGCAGCGCGAAGCAATCCTACCTTATCCTTCTACAATCTCTGACCTATTCAAAAGCCCTTACTACCACACGGTAGTAAGGGCTTTTCATTTCTCTAAGGCTTTTAACTGCGTAAAGGAAGGATTGCTTCGCGCTGCTCGCAATGACACGAGGCTCTAGGCCACTTCACAAGTTCACCTTATCCGCTGTAGCCGCCGCCGCTTTCGGGTTCGGTGGCGCTGCCGCCGGCTTTGTCGGGGGTGGGCAGGTCGGGCTCAGTTTTTACGTCGATGTGGCTATAGTCGGGGGCGCCATTGCCGGCTACGGGCACGGGTGGCTCGTCGTCAGAAGCTGACAAATCACCGGCCTCAGGGTTGGTGGTGGCAATGGGCTGGGCCGTGGTGGGCTTATCGGGCTGGGCCGACAGGGCGTCGGACTCGTCTTCGAAGGTCTTTTTCATGGAAAGGAATTTCTGGTTAACTGCTGGCTATACGGCAGACGGTGGGCGGGCGGCTAGGCCAGTACCCCGCAGAATTTTGGGGTGGCGGTGGCGCACGGAGCGCGGTTGTGTACTTTTGCGCCGTGCCGGCTTGCGGCGCGCTTTCTTGTCACCTTACTTTCTTCTCACCCAACTAGAAGCATGGCTCAGTTCCGCACCGAGAAAGATACCATGGGCACCGTACAGGTTCCCGCCGACGCCTACTACGGCGCCCAAACCCAGCGTTCCATCGATAACTTCCAGATTGCCCAGGACATCAACCGGATGCCCAAGGAAATCATCCGCGCCTTCGCTTACCTCAAGAAAGCCGCCGCCCTCACCAACCGCGACGCTGGCATCTTGGACGCCGAAAAGGCCACGCTGATTGGCCGCGTGTGCGATGAAATTCTGGAAGGCAAGCTCGATAAGGAGTTTCCGCTGGTGGTATGGCAAACTGGCTCGGGCACCCAGAGCAACATGAACGTAAACGAGGTGGTGGCCTACCGCGGCCACGTGCTCAACGGCGGCCAGCTCTCCGACGAGAAGAAGTTTCTGGCACCCAACGACGACGTAAATAAGTCGCAAAGCTCCAACGACACCTTCCCGACGGCCATGCACATTGCCGCCTATAAGATTCTGGTGGAGGTAACTATTCCTGGCATTGAGAAGCTGCGCGACACGCTGAAGGCGAAGAGCGAGCAGTTTATGCACATCGTGAAAATTGGTCGCACCCACCTCATGGACGCCACGCCCCTGACCGTCGGCCAGGAGTTTTCGGGCTACGTGTCGCAGCTCGACCACGGCCTGCGCGCCATCAAGAACACCCTGGCGCACCTCTCCGAGCTGGCCCTGGGCGGCACTGCCGTAGGTACCGGCATCAACACACCCGCTGGCTACTCTGAGAATGTGGCCAAGCACATTGCCGACCTGACCGGCCTACCGTTCATTACGGCTGAAAACAAGTTTGAGGCCCTGGCCGCCCACGATGCCATTGTGGAAGCCCACGGCGCCCTCAAGACGGTAGCGGCCTCGCTGATGAAAATCGGCAATGATATCCGGCTGCTGGCTTCGGGCCCGCGTGCGGGTATTGGTGAGTTGCACATCCCCGACAACGAGCCCGGCTCCAGCATTATGCCCGGCAAAGTAAACCCCACCCAGTGCGAAGCCATGACCATGGTAGCCGCGCAGGTAATGGGCAACGACGTAGCCATCAACATCGGCGGCATGAACGGCCACTTCGAGCTGAACGTGTTCAAGCCCGTGATGATCTACAACTTCCTGCACTCCGCCCGCCTCATCGGCGACGTGTGCGTGTCGTTCAACGACAAGTGCGCGGTGGGTATCGAGCCGCTGGAGGCCAACATCAAAAAGCACGTCGACTCGTCGTTGATGCTGGTAACGGCTCTCAACCCCCACATCGGTTATTACAAAGCCGCCGAAATTGCCCAGACGGCCCACAAAAACGGCTCAACCCTGAAGGAAACTGCTCTCCAGCTCGGCTACCTCACCGAGGAGCAGTTCAACGAGTGGCTGAAGCCCGAAGATATGGTAGGCGAAATCAAGAAGTAAGCTAGGCCAGGATACAACCTCCACAGCGTAGTTTACGAACAACGGGCAGCCTGCTACCATGCGGGCTGCCCGTTTTCATGCCCGCTTTTCCGCAGTTTGTGGCGCCCTTCCGGGCCTTTCTTGATCAGGTGCCGGAGGGCGGCCGGTTGGTAGTATTCTGCCATTTTGATGCCGATGGGCTGGCAGCCGGGGCGTTATTCGGGCGCGGCCTGAACCGTATCAACCCAAGCT
Organism: Hymenobacter taeanensis; assembly: GCF_013137895.1. Lineage (NCBI taxonomy): Bacteria > Pseudomonadati > Bacteroidota > Cytophagia > Cytophagales > Hymenobacteraceae > Hymenobacter > Hymenobacter taeanensis. The sequence continues at coordinate 1,660,793 of NZ_CP053538.1, read as the reverse complement.
GGCAGGTAGAGGTAGTGCCGTCGGGCAAGGGCGAAAACGCCTTCCTAACCCCCGGCGCCCACGAGCGGCTGCTGGCCCTGAAGCCCGATGCGCTAATTGTCACGGACCTGGGCGTGCACGCGCACGGCACGTTAGAGGCCGCGGGCATCCCGGTGCTGTACGTCGACCACCACATTCCCGAAGGCATGCCCCCGGTGGGCGGCACCGTGCTAACCGGGTATGGCCTGGAGCCGGTGCCGTGTTCGGCGTGGCTGGCCTACGAGCTGCTGGCCGCCGAAACCAACGTGACCGATCTGCAGTGGGTGGCCGCTATTGGCGTATTATCAGACTTAGGCGATTCTGCCGACTGGGCTCCGCTACCCGCCGTGAAAAAGCAGCACACCGCCAAGTGGCTAAAGGAGGCCGTGGCCATGTGCAATGCTGCCCGCCGGGCCGGCGAGTTTAACCTGGAGCTCCCCCTGCGCTACCTCCTGCAAGATGACAACCCTCGCGGCCTGGCTCAGGATGAGCGCCTGGGCCAGTACCGGGCCGAAGTAGCCGCCGAGTTAGCCGCAGCCCGCAAGCTCCCACCCAAATTTCCGCCTAAAGATGCGCCACACGCCGCACCCGTGGCCGTGGTTTCCATCAACTCGCCCTGCCAGATTCACCCGCTTATTGCCCAGCAGTGGATTGGGCGCCTCTCTGACCGCGTAGTACTCTGCGCCAACCGCGGCTATCTGCAGCCCGGTATGGTGGCTATATCGGGGCGCACGGCCAGCCGGGAGCTGCATATTCCCGATCTGTTGCGCGCCGCGTTTGCTCAGCAAGGAGCTACTCCGCCCGCAAACTTCGCTCATGGTCATCCGCAGGCCAGCGGCGGCCACCTCTCCGAAGCCGACTTTAGCGTGCTGCTGCGCGGCCTGGGCTTTGCGGAGGCATAAGCTGCAACCAGGGTTTAGCCGCTCCAGGTACCCGCTGGGCACCGGCTGCTTTTTCCTTTTTTCGGCATCTTTGCGCATCCTTCCCCTCCCACCTGCTCCTCATGGATTTTGCTCGTTGCATTACGCTGGAAAACAGCCGCGTCCGTCTTCGCCCGCTTGAGTTAACCGACTTCGAAGACCTCAAAGCCATTGCCTTTGATAAAGATGTGTGGCGCTACCTGACCACCCCCATGCCGCAAAACAGCGTGGAGCTGGCCGCCTACCTCACCCAGGCCGTGCGCGACCGGGAAGCCGGCAAGCGCTACCCTTTCGCCATTATTGATAAGGAAAGCGGCCGCGTAGTGGGCAGCACCAGCTACGGCAACTTAGCCCTGGAAGACAAACGGCTGGAAATCGGCTGGACGTGGCTGGGCGCGGAGTACCAGCGCACGGGCATCAATCGGGCCGCCAAGCACCTGCTGCTGAAATATGCCTTCGGCGAGCTGGGCTGCGAGCGGGTAGAGCTCAAGACCGATGCCCGCAACTGGAGGTCACGGGAGGCCATGCGCCGGATGGGGGCCACCGAAGAGGGCACGTTGCGCAGCCACTGCCTCACGCAGGGTGGCCTACGCCGCGACTCCGTGTACTTCAGCATCCTGAAGCCTGAGTGGGACGAGCTCTGCCACACTGTGTTTCAGCAATTTGAAGCCCGTGGATAACCAGCCTACCCCCCGCCCCGGCATGGTACGCCGCCGGGTGGCCAGCTTCGGCTATGCCTTTCAGGGGGTATGGTCGGCGCTGAAGACGGAGGTGCACCTGCAGTTTCATGCGGCCGCTACCGTTGTTGTACTAGGCCTAGGCCTGTACCTGGGCTTAGCGCGCTGGGAGTGGGTGGCCGTAGTGGTGGCTATTGGGGCCGTGTGGAGCGCCGAGCTGGTGAATACGGCCGTTGAAACCCTCGTAAACCTGGTGTCGCCGGGGTACCACCCGTTGGCGGGGCGCGCCAAGGACGTAGCAGCCGGGGCCGTGCTGGTAATGGCCGTGGCGGCGCTGGCCGTGGGGCTGCTGATATTTGGGCCAAAACTCTGGGCGTTACTGGCCTAGCGGGTGAGGCAGGGCCCGGCGGTGCAACAACCTCGGCCGGAGGCTCGCGTAACAAGAGTTTGTGTGCATCTTTGCCGCCCGATTTGGGTGCATCGCTTTCTGTCACCTGCTACTCTCTCATGATGCGCTTCCCAGTACTACTTACGGCTGCTTCTTTTGCCCTGCTGCTTGGCTGCCCAGCCTGCCAGCGCAATGTGGCCGTTACCACGCCCACCGATGCCCCCCAAACCGGCAACGTGAACGGGGTTTCCTCTACGCCGGCTCCTACCAGTGCCAATACCATTGAGCCCACGCCGCAGCCCGATGCTACCTTCGATGACCGCAAACGCCCCCAGTGGCTCAACGACCGGATTCAGCACCACCTCAACGAGAAAAAGCAGAACCCGCCCGTGCAAATCATGAGCTACCAGTACAACGGCGGCTTGGTGTATTATGAAACGGTGGGCTGCTGTGACCAGTACACTACCCTCTATTCATCGGCCGGTAAGGTGCTCTGCCACCCCGATGGCGGCCTCACCGGACGTGGCGACGGGCAGTGCCCCGATTTCGCTAAAACCCGCACCGAAGAACGTTTGGTCTGGCAAGACCCCCGCTGACAGTAAAGGGGTAATGAAGTGATGAGTGACAGCGCTTCACACTTCCTTGCCTCGCCACTTCATTACCCAACACCATCTTTCTTATTATGATTAACACCAATGAAAAGCTGGGGGCCTATAACGTGTGGGCCAACGAAACCCTGCTGCGTCACCTGGATGGCCTGGTGGCTGGTGGGGCTACCATTCCGGCCGGTGCCCTACGCTTGTTCAGCCACGTACTCAATGCTCAGGCTATCTGGCTGGGCCGCCTTACCAATACCCCCAGCCCCGTGAAAGTGTGGCAGGAGCACGACCTGGCTACGCTGCACCACTGGCACGAGCAAACTTCCGAGCGCTTCCACCAGTACGGCATTGCCGCCGACGATGCCGAGCTGCAGCGCCTGATTACCTATACCAACTCCATTGGAGAGGGCTATACCAGCCAGGTATCAGATATCTTGACTCACGTACCCGTGCACGCCAACTACCACCGTGCCCAAGTAGCCCGGGAACTGCGCCTGAATGGCCTGGAGCCCATCAACACCGACTTCATCACCTATTGCCGGGAGCTGTCGGCGAAGGCTGCCACTGCCGACGTGCCCAGCCTCTAGCAGTACCGTCTCGTACTGGCCTAGCCAGCTGCAAATCCCTTTTTGGTTGGCCGTTGCCACCGAAAAGGGATTTTCGTTGTTATACGGTCTGTCACTACCAGATGTACCTCATGTCTACTAACACCTCCCTAACCCCGGTTCTCACGCCGGAGCACTTGGCTACGGCGTATTCATATGGCCGCTACCGCAAGCTCATTGATGAGCTCCAAGCCGAAGGCAAAACCACGGGCCCGCAGCAGTCAGAAGCGCTAAGCCACTACACGCACTTAAATGTGCAGCGCATGCAGCGCCTCGATAAAACCACGCAGCTACTGCCAGAACTCCGCGAGGCAGTGCAAAACTTAAAGCAATCATACGCCTGGCTCATCCTGACGGAAGGCTGGTGCGGCGACGCCGCTCAGATTGTGCCGGTGCTGGAAGCTGTAGCGCAAGCCAGCCATGGGCGCTTCACCACGCATTACTTCCTGCGCGATGAAAACCTGGCCCTGATGGACCGTTACCTTACCAACGGGGGGCGCTCCATCCCGAAGCTAGTGGTATTGCGGGCCGATACGCTGGTAGAAGTGGCGCAGTGGGGCCCACGCCCCGCTGATGCGCAACAGGTGTTTGTGGAAATGAAGGCGCAGGGTGTTACTAAGGAAGAGTTTGCCGAGAAGCTGCACGCGTGGTACGCCCGAGACAAAACCCAGGCTATTCAGCGTGAACTGCTGGCGCTTGTGCGCACTCTGGCATAACAGCGCTGAGATATTTAACGCAACTATATACTGCGCAGCCACACATACGTGGTAGCAAACGCATTTATTAAAGAATGAGGAGGTCTCGCCTTCAGCATGCTCCTACGAAAAAGCCCTGGCCATTTAGCCAGGGCTTTTTCGTAGGAGCATGCTGAAGGCGAACAACAAGGTGGATACAACCTATTCACGCTACAATAACTGAATGGCGGCCTCTCATTAATAAGCATGCAGATGAATAAGCCGCCCTAACAAGACAGTGTTTAAGCAAAATAGGCTGGTCTGGCAATAATATAGTGCAAAACAAAGCAATGCAGATAATAAAGTATAAAACCATTATGTTCATGGTTTACTGCTATTGTATGTAAATAGTTATAATTATAAAAACCATATATTATAGATAAAATTATATTTCCACTTATGGGATTTTTGCAGCGTGTTTGTTCAATTGGACTTTATATGTCTAAGAAAATATAATAGTATAATTTAAATCATTTTTTTTGATGAATCAGGAAAAACAGCGGAATTATAATAGAATGTTGAGTTAAATCAGCTATACGATAGCTTTCTTTAAAAAGTTACATATCCAAGTGTTAAATTCGGATAAATACTTAAATCTGCCTGTAATGAGGTAGAAACCAGACTACTTATTCACTTTTAGATTTCCCAATATGAAAAAGATTTTACGCCTATCCTCTTATTACAGAGGCTCGTTGGGCCCAAAGTGGGCGAGTAAGGCAGCCTGCTTGGTTGGGCTTATGATAGGGGCACCTGCTGTGGCCTGGGCCGCGGCCCCAGTAGCCGTAAACGACGCTGCTACTGTTTCAATCAATGCTAGCTCCGCTACCATCACTATATTAACTAATGATACAAGGGGAGGACTTCAAACTGCCAATGATGCAACAGACCCTGCTACCGTTCAGCTGATTGGTGCAACTACCAGTGGCAAAAACTCTATTCCGGGCAGCAACGGGGGAACATTCTCTGTAAATTCCAGTGGCATCGTAACCTTTACTATGCCTACCAACCCTAAGCCCGGTACCGCCTTCCAAACAACTATAAAGTATACTGTAAGGGATGTTGACGGCGGAGCTCTTGATTTAGAGGGAAGCAGAACATCCAACGAAGCTACCATTACAGTAACCGTCAGCATTCCGCCTGCTGCCAACAATGTACGGACGGCAGCTATGCTGAGCAGTGCGGCTAAAACAGCTATTTCGCCATTGTCGGCTACTCCGGCCACGGGTAATACCATTATTACATATACCCTGAAAAGCCTGCCGAGCAGTGGCAAGCTTTTTCTGAATACCACTGAAATTACCGCGGCCCGGGCCTTCACCCCAGCTGAAGCAGGGCAATTGTTTTATACTCCTGCCGGCACTACTTCCGGGGAGTTCACCTTTGGGTACACAGCCACCAACAACGACGGGCTGGAGTCAGCTAACACGGCTACGTATACCGTTCCGGTGGCTAACGTGCCGCCAGTAGCCGTCAATGACCCAATAAGAACAGTAGCGCGTAACCAAACGGCCACTATATCGGTGCTGTCTAACGACAAGGACTCTGACGGCACCATTGTTTCCAGCACGGTGGACCTTGACCCCAGCATGGTGGGTATCCAACAAACGCGTACGGTAGCAAACCAGGGCACCTTCACGGTGAACCCTCAGGGTATTGTAACTTTTGTGCCGGTAAACAACTACGCGGGTATCAGTACTATTACCTATACCGTGCAGGATAACTCCGGCATGGCTTCTAACGCCGCCTCTGTGCGGGTAGAAGTGGAAAACGTAACCACTGCCTACGACGACAGCAATGAGGTAGAGAAAAACACCAAGATTTTTGGCAACGTTATTCTCAATGATATTGATCCCAAAAACACGGGCTTTACCGTGACGCTGGCAACTAATCCTGTGCATGGCGCCTTGATCCTTAACCCGGATGGGTCGTACAACTATACTCCAAACACTGATTTCATTGGTACCGATAGCTTTGTGTATAGGGCCTGCGACAAAACGGGCACTCCCCAGTGCAGCAGCGCTACGGTATACCTAAATGTATACGACCCCGCAGTGCAGTGCGTAGCCGCTACGGGCCCCAACCTGCTAACCAACCCCAGCTTTACGGATGGTAACGTAGGGTTTAATACTAATTATGAGTACAAGGAAGATTTGCCGAATGTGGCCAATGAGTTAGTGCCTGAGACTACGTATGGCATTGGGCCCGACGCTAGCAAGTATCACAGCGCTTTCCGGGGCTACGGAAACGGGGGTAGTGAAACGGTCAACAACAACTTCATGTTAATCAATGCCACTTCATCTATCCGCACGCTTTATACCCAAACGTTTAAGGTGTTACCGAACCGGTATTATACTTTCTTAGCTCACTTCAACAACCTGCTACCCCCGGGCTCAAACAGCAAGGAGCCCGAGATTGGCTTTGTAATCAATGGCCGCTCTACTTCCGGCACTCTCATCATTAAAGAGTCGCCTGACTCATGGGTGAATTATTCCGACGTGTGGTACTCGGGTGACAACACCACGGCCACCTTTGAAATACGGAACCTGACGCTGGATGCCGGCGGCAACGACATCGGTATTGACGACCTGTATTTCGGTACCTGTAACGCCGTGCCGGTGGCTAATAACACAGCTGCCAGGGCCGTAGCCATGAATGCAGCAGCTACAGCCATCAATGGCATGGATGCTACTGACCCCGATGGTTCCATCGCATCCTACACCCTCAAGTCGCTGCCTACGGCGGGTACGCTGTATATGAATGGGGTGGCTGCTATTGTCGATAAGGCCTATACACCCGCTGAGAACGGACAGCTAACCTACATGCCCGCAGCCGGCCGCAGTGGCAACTTCACCTTCACGTTCCTGGCCACCGACAACACGGGCTCGCTCAGCAACGTGGCCACCTACACCATTCCGGTGGGTAACACCGCCCCGCTGGCCGAGAACGTGACCACAGACCCCGCCATCTCGAACACGGCCGGCGCCACCGCCATCAACCCGCTCAAGGCAACTGATGGCGACGGCACTATTGTAAAGTACGTTATCACCAGCGTACCTGCTGCTACGCACGGCACCCTGTATGTAAACGGAGCGCAGGTGAGCATACTGCCTCAGGATGTGCTGCCCAGCCAGTTAGCACAGCTCAGCTTTGATCCAACGGGCACGTACGCGGGTAACACGAGCTTCACGTACTACGCCCTCGACAACGACAACAACCAGTCGAACACGGCCATTTACACTATTCCAATCAGCAACGAACTGCCCATAGCCCAGAATAAGTCTACGAGTGGCATGCGCAACACGTGGGGTACTACGCCCCTGAGCGCCCTGGAGGCCACAGATGCCGATGGCACTATTGCCTCGTACACCGTGGCTACGCTGCCGGCTTCTGGTTCCCTGACGCTGAATGGGGTGTTGGTATCGGCTAATCAGACCATCCGGCCGGAGCAGGCCAGCGAGATGTCGTATACTCCTGCGAAGTCGGCAACGGGAAGCTACAACTTCACTTACTATGCCACCGATAACCTGGGTGGAGCTTCTAACATGGCCACGTATACTATTACCATTGGCGGGCCGCTGCCAGTAGAACTGACAGGCTTTGAGGCCAGAGCCGTAAGCAACAGCGCTCAACTGACCTGGAACACGGCTTCGGAGTTGCAAGACGACCGCTTCGAGGTGGAGCGTAGCTTCGGGGGTAAGGAGTTTACCGCCGTGGGCACTGTGAAAGGTAATGGCACAACCGCAAGCGGAGCCACGTACCGTTTCAATGACACCCACGTGGGGGCACTGGCACGCGGCCCGGTATACTACCGCCTCAAGCAGGTAGATACCAACGGCGAAGCAACATATAGCGCCATTCGTACGGTGGTCTTTAGCCAACTGCCAGCTACCATCAGTGTAGCACCCAACCCGGCTACTACTGAGGCTGCACTGGACCTGATGACATTGCCCGCAGGCTCGTATCAGGTAAGTGTATTCGACGCAACGGGCCGTGTAACGTACAGCGCCCAGCACACGGGAGGCCAGTCGGTAGCGCTGCCTGTGGGCACTTGGCCTAGCGGTATGTACCTGGTGGTAGTACGCGGTGCAGCCGGCACCCTCAGCCAGCGCCTCGTGAAGCAATAAGGCCGACACCCACCCGGCACAACAAAAAAGCCCTGACTATGTAGCCAGGGCTTTTTTGTTGTGCCGGGTCTATGGCTTGAGGTGGCCTAGGCCACCCTGCTTATGGGTTAGTTAAGGGAGGTCTGGCCCAAGTCGGTTACCTGGTCATTAGTAACGATGATGCCTGTGCGCGTAACTGCTTTGTAGGCAGGCTGATTAGTGGGGGCAGTAGCGCTGGGGAAGAACTGCACTTTATAGGTGCCGGAGGGTAGGCTGCTCAGCTGAAAAGCGCCAGAAGCATCGGCGGCGGTGCTGAACGTATCGGGCACCGTAATAGAGGAGCGGATGGCCAATACATGAGGCAGCGCTGCGGCTGGCGTTACAGTGCCGCGTAGGCCACCCTTAACAGCCTGGGCCACCACTCGCACCACGGGCTTCAGCACATAGCGCTCCTTGCGCTCATTGCCGGGTTTCCAGTTACCACGCTCCACAATTGACTTGGCCACGTCGAAGTCGAGCAGAAGCTGGAAGGTTTCCCGCTCGCGCAGGGTAGCTTTGTCTAGCTTGAGCTTTACGCCCGAGCTTTGGCCGCTGGGCGTTTTGAGGTCGTAACGCTGGCCGTCGCGGCCAATCACGTAGCTATCGGGACCCAGCAGCAACCGAATTTCCTTCAGGTCGCCGGGGGCAAAGTCGGTGTTAACCAGCAGCGCCGACTTGCCATTCACGTAATCCAGCACGTTGATGGCCTGGGCCTTGAAGGGCAGTAGCTGCCAGCCATCGGCAATAGCCTCATCCTTTAGGTGAACCTCAATCTGCTGCACATCCAGCACTACGCTCTGGTAGTCGCCGGGGGCATCCATGAGGCGCACTTCCAGCTTCGACGAGCCGGCGGAGTCGTTGTCTTTGCTGCAGCTAGTCAGGGCCAGGGGCAGGGCTAGTGTGGCGAGGGGGAGTAAGTGGGAGAGCTTCATAGGAGCGGAGAGTGTGAAAAAATAAATGCGAAACGGCCGGTACACTACGTGGTGTACCGGCCGTTTCGCTGCGCAATAAATTCGCCAAACTGCCCTAATGTGCCGGGGCGGCAACTTTACATCATCTTAATTTCATGCTATCGGGCTGGGCTGCTGGTGCGGGCTCTGCCGCCTTAGGGGTTTCTGCAGGTTTAGCGGGCTGGGTCTTGGGCTTGCCAAACAGAATGTTGTTCAGGCCTTGCTTAGCTTGGTTCTGAAGTTTGCTCTGAGCCTCCAAGCGCTTTTTGTCGAGCTCCAGCTTAGCCTTTTCGGCTAGCTCCTGCTGCTTGCGTTGTAGCTCGCGCTGGAGGCTGTCTTGGGCCACTTTGGCCTGAGCCTGCAGCTTGAGCTTGGCATCATCAACCTTCGCCTGCACAATGTTGCTTACCAAGTCTTTGGCCTGAGCTTTTACGCTGCCGGTTGTTAGTTTTACCTGTGGGTTGGTCACGGTGCCTCCAATGTTCAGGCCCAGGGTCACGCGGTCAGTACCCTGAAGGTTTTGCACGCCGGTCAGGCTGGTGAGCTTGCTGTTTAGCTGGCTGCCCAGCTTGCCGGTGGGCACATTCAGGGCTGTTACGTACTCTAGGCCACCCGTACTCACGTTGTTGGAGCCGCCCACCGTCATCTTGATTTGCCCCACGGTCAGGTCGAAGGGTTTCACCACGAAGTTGCCGTTGATGATTTCGGCGGCCACGTCCTTATTGTTCACCGCAAAGCTCTTGAGCTCCTGAAACTGCGTGAGGCTGCTGATCTTATTGAGCACCGCCGAGTTGGCCACTGCGGCCCGCACCACCTCAAACAGGCCTTTGCCGGTAAGTGTGCTGTACTTGGGCATCATATCGGGGCCCATTTCACCGCTCACGTTGAAGTTGGTAGAGAATACCCCCTCCAGGCTGCTGACCAGCGGCACCAGCGTTTTAATAGAGTTGAATGCCTGAAAAGCGTTTTGAAAGTTCAGGTTCTGAATCTTCAGGCCCAGGTCAAACTTAGGGTGCGCCAGGTTCTGGCTACTGTAGCTACCATTAGTGGCAAAGGAGCCCCCCAGCGTATTGAAGGTCAGGTTGTTTAGCGTAGCTACTTGGTTGCGCACCGTCACGGTGCCTTTCACGTTGTCGAGCTTCAGGTTGTCGTAGAGTACCTGGCCTACGGTGGTGTTCAGCACCAGGTCAAACTCCTTTGGTATCTGCAGCACGCCCTCGGCCTTGGCGGGGGCCTTGCCGGCAGCGGTTACCGTAGGCTTAGCCGATACCTCGTCTACCATCCACTCGTTCATGTTGAAACGGTTGCTGTTCACGGAGAGTGTGCCGCGCAGGGGCTGGCCGGGCACAAAGAGGTACCCCATGTAGTTGGAGATAGTGCCCGAAGCGGCCACATCCGACGAGCCCAGGGAGCCGGTCATGTTCTGCAGCACAATTTTATCGTTGTTGAAGGTGGCTGTGGCCTGGGTCACCTTCATGCCCTGAGGCAGATCCTGGCTCTTATAGGTTACGTTTTGGGCCTTCACGGTGCCCGAGGCTACCACCGTCTGGTACCGGCCGGCCTCAATGTCGGCCATGTTGCCCTTGGCGGCAATATCACCGGTGAGGCGACCCGTAACGGTCATGCCTTCCAGCGGGAAGATCTTGGTAATCTTCGTCAGGTCAATTACGCCCTTCACATCGGTGTCAAAGCGCAGCTTATCCACGCCCTGAGTAGCCACGCGGCCCGCCAGTGGCTCGCCATCCAGTAGCATCCGGAACTGCGGAATGTCTACGCGGGTGTCGTTGAGCTGGCCGGTAGGGTTCGTGACGGTGCCGTTCAGGGTTAAGTTTTCGATGGGGGCCGGAAACTGCTTTGACTTCACGTAGCCATTGGTCAGGTTCATCTTGGCCTGCACTACGGGCATCTGTGTTTTAGAGTAGAGGCCCTTGGCAGTACCATCCACGAAGAGCTTGCCCCGCAAAAGCAAGTCCTGCACGGGGTACACCTTTGTCATCTCAGCTAGGTCCACGTTGGCTTTCACCCGGCCATCTACTTTCATGGGCTCTAGGCCATCAATAGCCACATTGCCATCCACGGGGTTAGTGCCCAGGTCGAGGTGGAACTGCTTCACGTTCACCTTCACATTATTAGTGAAGCCCGAAGGATTGTCCACGTTCATATCAACGTTGATGTTGCGGGCGGCCTGGGGCAGGTCGGGGTACTTGAACATGCCGTTCTTCACTTGCAGGTTCACGCCGTAGCCGGGCATCTTCAGGTCGTTCTGCACGCCTTTGAAGTAGCCATCAAAGGCCACCTTGCCCTCGGCCTTCATATCTTTAAACTGCTCATTATAGGCGCCGGGCACCAGGCTCAGGATGTTCTTGAAGTCGGTCTCCAGGGCCTTAAACGTCAGGTCATAGGTGATGTCGGTGGCGTTGGGCAGGCCTACGGTACCCTGGAAGGTGGCCGGAAAATCGTTGAGCTGCACTTTGTTGTCCTTGAAGGTGAACAGCATCTTTTCCAGGTTCATAGCCATGGTCACGTCGGCCGTCAGCTTTTTCTTACTGATATAGTCGGTGCCGTCATAGTTCATGGTGAACTGCTCAGCCGTGGTCTGGCTCACCATATCAAACACGTTGCTCTCAAAGTCGCCGGAGCCGGAGTGGTTCACGTGGCGGGCTTCCATGGCAAACGGAATGCTGCGGTCGTCGTAGCGCAGGTGGCCGTCGTTGATCTGCCAGCCTTTAATAGCCAGGTTCACGGCCGTAGTATCCTGGCCCTTAGATGCCGCCGCCGAGTCAGATACAAACACATCCCAGTTGGCGCGCCCACTCTTAAGTACTCGTAAACTGATATCAGGCTGCTCCAGGGTTACATTCTTAATCTTGATCTGGTCGCCGCTGATTACACTCATCAGGTCCAAGCCCACATCGAGGCGGGGTAGGTAGGCCAGGGTATCACGCGAGAAAGAATCCTGCCCGATGATGCGGAGCTGGTCGAGCCGCAGGGAGAGGTCGGGGAACGTGCTGAGCAGCGTTACGTCCACGTTGCCGGGGTCGTACTGCACCTTGGCCTTCACGCGCTGGGCCAGCTGCTGGTCGAAGGCCTGCCTGATTTTGTCTTTGAAAAGGAAAGGGGCAGCGGCCAACGCTGCCACCACCACCACCACAAAAATCAGGAGGCCAAGAAAAAACTTACGCATATAGATAGAAAGGAAGGAGACGATAAGAGGCCTGGGAAGCCACTGCAAAGGATGGGCCGCATGTGGCCTACGCGGCAACAAGTAAACGACAATCGTTGACTGCTGAGGTTACCGAACGTTTAACAGAGGTAAAAACATCTATTCTCGTTGCACCCCGGCCGCCGCAAAAATAGTCTAATACCGTACTGGCCTAGGCCACTGCAACAAACTCAGTGTACTCGGTAAGCCTTAAAAGAATAGCTCTGTGCTAATAAAGATGAAAGAATTGGGCATTTTAGTTCCGCAAAGCGGCCCGGTGGCTGTACCAAAGCGCTGCTTTGGGCGTTAGAGTTTTCCGTATGCGGCCTTATCTGCTACCTTCCATTTGCTGTTCTGCCTTCCGTCGGCTCCTGGCTCTGGCCTTGGCGAGCATAGGGCTGAGCCACACCGCTCAGGCTCAGGATCTATACTTTGCGCAGCCCTACGCCACGCGCATGTATCAGAACCCGGCGTATGCGGGCCTGCTCGACGACTACAGCGTCACGCTCAGTTACCGCAACCAGTTTCCTACCCTGGCTGGTACCTTCCAAACCAGCCAGCTAGCCGCCGATTACCGCCTCCGCGACCAGCGCAGCGCCGTAGGCCTGTTGGTGAATTACGACCGCACCGGTGGCATTGGCTATACCCGGTTTCAGGCGGGTGGCGTGTATGCCTACCATGCCCGCCTCACCGAGCAGTTAAGTGTGAGCGGTGGCGCTTCAGTGAGCTATGGCCTGCAGCGCGTGAGCTACGGCAACCTGGTATTCGGCGACCAGCTTTCCGATGATGGCATGATCCGCGACCAAACCCTGGAGGTTGTAGATTACAAACCAGTGCACTACTTCACGGCCGGAGTAGGGGGCCTACTCTACACCGATAGGTTTTGGGTGGGAGCCTCCGCACACCACATCAACCAGCCCGATTTAGGCTTCGTGACCCAGACGCAGCTACCGTTGCGCTTAAATTTTCAGGCTGGCTATAAATACTATTTTCTCAAGACCAGCGTTAAGCAACAGTTCCGTGAAATTAGCCTGTCGCCCACGGCTTCTTACACCCACCAGGGAGGGTCGCAGCGGGCAGAGGCGGGGCTGTATTTTACGGCAACCCCCATTACGCTGGGGGCAGTGTACCGGGGCATTCCGCTGCCGGGCTCACGTCATCCTCAGCAACTTGTAACGGCCATAGCGGGCCTGAGCGTTGGAGGTTTTCGGCTCGGGTATAGCTACGATGTGAGTTTAAGCCAGTTCAGTGCTGATTTAGGAGGGGCTCATGAAATTTCTTTGAGCCTTCGGGAGTTTGACTTGCTGGAAGCCGCATGGCGACGTTTAAAACGACGGAATTACCCGACAATTCCTTGTCCGGCGTTCTGAAAAGCCGTATCATTGCATCAACTTGCCTTATCTAAAACCTTTTCTCACAGGTAGTTTCAACTCAATCATGAATTTCTCCAAGTACCTGCGTTTTGCTGTAGTTGGCGCCTGCGCGCTGGCGGCTTGCAAAGGCGGTCCGCCCACAGCCCAGAAACCCGGTAAGTACAGCTCGACGACGGGCATTGAGTACAATACCGAGGAAGGTATGAAGGTAGCGGACTACCAAGGCATTCCGGATGGCCCCGGTCTGGTGTTTATCGAAGGTGGCCGTACGGTGCTGGGCTCCGCCGAAGAGGACGTAGCCATGACCCACGACAACCTCGAGCGTACCGTTACGCTGGCCTCGTTTTACATGGACGAAGCCGAGGTGGCCAACATCCACTGGCTCGAGTATCTGCACTTTGTGCGGAAAGACTCAGCGGAAGAGTTCTACCTGTCGGCGTTGCCTGACACCACGGTGTGGGCGCGTGAGCTGTCTTTCAATGACCCCTACGTAGACTATTACCTGCGTTACCCCGGCTTCCGCTACTTCCCCGTAGTGGGCGTAAGCTGGCTGCAGGCCAACGACTATTGCACTTGGCGTACTGCTAAGGTAAACGAGCGTCTGGCTGGCGAAGGCGACAGCGGTGGCAGCAGTGGTGGCGGTGGCCTGTTCAAACGTAGGAAGAAGGATGATGCCGGCGCAGCTGCCGAAGGCACTTCGGAAGACGGTGGCAAAGGCAAAATCGCCATTGAAAATGGTAACACGCTGCCCAACTACCGCCTGCCCACCGAGGCAGAGTGGGAGTACGCTGCGCAGTCGTTGATCGGTACCCAGGAAACTGGCAACGAAAACCAGGAGAACAAGCGCATCTACCCATGGGATGGCCGCCAGGTGCGGAACTCCTACGGCAAGAAGATGGGCCAGTTCTTGGCTAACTTCAAGCGTGGCCGCGGTGACTATGCCGGTATCGCTGGCTCGCTCAACGACGGCGCCATGATCACGGAGTACGTGTACGCCTACCCACCGAACGACTACGGCCTGTATAACATGGCTGGCAACGTAAACGAATGGGTACAGGACATCTACCGTCCGCTGTCGTTTGAAGATGTAGAAGACCTGAACCCCTTCCGTCGTAACGGCTTCCTCGATCCTTCGGAGAAGTACGATAAGAAAGGCTACCAGTCGCTCATCGATGACCACGTACGCGTGTACAAAGGCGGTTCGTGGCGCGATGTGGCCTACTGGCTCTCGCCCGGTACGCGCCGCTTCATGGCCGAAGATTCAGCTACGGCTACCATTGGTTTCCGTTGCGCCATGATCAACGCCGGTTCCAATAAGTAAGAATCACGGATTTCACGGATTCGTTCTTGTCTTACAAACAACAAAGCCACCTCGTAAGGGGTGGCTTTATTGTTTGGGTTCCGCTCTCATGTTGAATGTCAAACTGGCTATGCTGAGGGTACTTTGGGCTAAGTACGATGGTGGCTGATCAGCAGAGAATCCGTGTCATTCGAGAAATCCGTTTAAATCCGTGATCAGTGACGGTCGGCAGTGGCGATGGTAGCCACGCTGACCTCAGCCGCTCCGGCAGCTAGCAGTACAGCTGCACAGGCCTCCAGGGTAGCGCCGGTTGTCAGAACGTCATCCACAATAAGCACGCGGCGGCCCATAATGGCTGCGGTATCAGCCACGGCGAAAACAGAGGATACGTTTTGCCAGCGCTGCAGGCGGTTCTTGCGGGTTTGGGAAGCAGTGTGGGTGGTGCGCTGCAAAGCAGTTGCGTGCCAGGGCAGGCCCAGGCCAGTAGCCAGACCCTCCGCGAAGCTATCGGCTTGGTTATAGCCACGTTTGGCCAGCTTACGCGGGTGCAGCGGCACGGGCACAATCAGGTCGAACTCCGGAGCGAGGCCGGCTTCCGACAGCTCCTGCCCGTACCAGTGGCCCAGCACCCGGCCCACGTCTTGCTGGCCCTTGTACTTGAGTTGATGCAATAGGTGTTGCACGCGGCCGTGGCGCAAGAAACGCAGATAGCTTAAGGTGTGCTTGACCGGCAGCTTGCCCCAGAAGCGCCGGACCAATGGGTTCTCAGCCGGTGGCAGCTGGTGGTAATCGGTGTAGGGCAGCTGGGCTCGGCAGTTGGTGCAGATGTGGTCCTCGCCTCGTGCCAGAGGCTCGTCGCAGGCCAGACACACGCGTGGGAACAGCAGGGAAACAAAGTCAGAGAGCAGCGCCGGAACAGGCATAGCAGGATAGATACGGTAACAAGAGATATAAGCACGAGCAGCTAACCCGATGCAAACGAACAACTTCCGTAGCGGGCTACTTATGCTGGTGAACTTCTCCCTAATTTTAAGTTTTAAATACGGGAATGAAAAGCAGCGAGCGGCCACTACAGGCCTAGAGCTGCCGTTATCATTCTTTTCTTCACTCTGAACCTACCGACTACTTATGAGCCTCGTCACCGAATTTAATGACTACCGCCAGCGCATGAACGAAAAGATCATGGCGGCCGATAACAAGGTCATCAAGCGGTTTTTCAACCTCGATACCAACACCTATCAAGAGGGGGCCCTTTCAGTGAAAACCAAGGAGATTGTGGGCCTGGCCTGCTCCATGGTGCTGCGTTGCGACGACTGCATCAAGTACCACCTCGGCAAGTGCTACGAGGAAAAGCTCACCGATGAGGAAGTGTATGAGGTATTCGCCATTGCCAACCTCATTGGGGGCAGCATCGTGATTCCGCACTTCCGCCGCGCCGTGGAGTACTGGGAGGCGCTGAAGGAAGAGTCGGCCACTCCGGCCCCTGTTCACGCGGAGCACCAGGCCTAGGCCATGTTGAACCCCGAGGAAACCGAAGCCCAGTTTGAGCAGCGCTGGTGGGAGCTAATGAATCTGATGCGTGAGCGGTTCGGTAAAAAGCCCGACATGAACGCGTTGCTCCTGCTTATTGGCGTGCAGGAGCTGGGCCAGGGTGCCGGCCCCTTCACTAAAGAGCAGAAGCAGGACCTGATGCACATTGCCACCTGCAAAATCTTCAGCTACTCCGGCTACTACGAACTCGACCGGGTAGATGAGGAGGGCTGGCCCCACTACCGCCTAGTGCGCCCCGTGCCCTTCGCCAACCTGAAAGAGCAGGAGCGCATGCTTAAGTGGCACGTGCTGGAGTACTTCGACGCGCAGGAAGACGAGGAGTAAACATCTGGCATTGCGAGCAGAGCGAAGCAATCTTTCCTTCTCCGTTGAATGGATATGCTCCCCAACGTTAAAGGAAGATTGCTTCGCTCTGCTCGCAATGACGCGTTGTTTCGAGGCTTCTTCGCGCAACAATACATTGTATCCCTATGAAAATTATTTCCTATAACGTCAATGGGCTGCGGTCGGCGCTGAGTAAAGGGCTGCTGGACTGGGTGCGCGAAGCCAACCCCGACGTGCTGTGCCTGCAGGAAATCAAGGCCGGGCGGGAGCCGTTGGATGTAGCAGGGTTTGAGGCCTTGGGCTACCACGCCTATCTGCATCCGGCGCAAAAGCCCGGCTATAGTGGGGTGGCTACTTTCACCAAGCAGGTGCCCCTAAACGTAGTGCACGGTTGCGGCACTGAAGCGTACGACAATGAGGGCCGGGTATTACGGCTCGACTTCCCGGATTGCTCCGTGCTGAATGTGTACATGCCCTCGGGCACCAGCGGCCCCGAGCGGCAGGCGTTTAAGGTAGAGTGGCTACACTTCTTCCGGCGCTACGTACGGGAGCTGCAGGCTGCCGGAGCCCCACCCTTAGTTATTGGGGGAGACTTCAACTGCTGCCAGCGCGACATTGACCTGCACAACCCTAAGGCCAACCAGCAAAGCCCCGGCTTCACGCCCGAGGAGCGGCAATGGTTCGCCGACTTCTTGCAGGATGGCTTCGTGGACACGTTCCGCCACCACCACGGCGACGCCGTAGGCCACTACTCCTGGTGGACTTACCGGGCCGGTGCCCGCGCCCGCAACGTAGGCTGGCGCCTCGATCATTTATTGGTAGATAAAGAGCTGGTGCCGCGCGTGCATGAGGCGCATTTGCTGCCAGATGTAGTGCATTCTGACCACTGCCCCACGCTGGTAGAGTTCAGCGGCTAAGCAGTTGCCAAATCCATAGATCTAGCCCACCTCAGAAGCACCTCATCCTGAGCAGCGCGAAGGATCTTGTCACGTTATAACGACTGGCCTAGTGCCTGTGCTACCGTGAACAGGTCTTTTGCGCTGCTCAGGATGAGGTGCTTTTATGCTTTCCAGAACAGAAGAATGGCTCTAGTAGAGTAGTGTTACCCAACTAGTAGCATTTCCGCAACCTCACGGCCAGTGGCAATGGCGGCGTTCAGCGAGGGGTAGGAGGTATAGTCGCCGCAGCGGTAGAGGTGGTCGGCTACTTTTAGCGTTTGACGGGCGGGCTGACCGGCCTCATACACAGGCAAGGCGTGCGGAATGGCGTAGGTGCGCAGGTGGCGCCACTGGCTTACGTCGGAGCCAAACCACTCCGTAAGCTCCTGGAGCAGGCGAGCGGTCAAGGCTTCCTCAGGTAAGCCATGCTCCCCCTGGGTGCTCACTGAAACCAGCGTCTGGCCTGCCGGTGCATAGTCAGGAGAGACATCGGAGGAGAAGCTCACGTTGTGCGCCAGGGAGTTGGGAGCGGCATTCAGGCGCAGGAGCTTATCGTGGCGGGCCGGCGAGTGAGGAGCGGCGAAGTAGGTGCAGGTGGTGTGGCGCCAGGTGGTGGCGGGGGCCTCGTGGGAAGGGGGCAAAAGCTTTTTGGCGGCCTCACCATCTACGGCTACCACCACGGCGGCAGCCTCAATAGTTTCGTCGGTCCAGAGGCGCACGGTGTTGCCGTTGATGGCATCAACGGGGGAGTTGAGCCGGATGGAACCGGCGGGTAGCCGTTGGGCTAGCTGCTCCGGAATCTGCTGTATACCCAGGGCGGGTATTACCGCATCACCTTGGGCAAACTGCTGGAACACAAACTCAAAGAAGTTAGCCGCTGTAGTCAGGCCCCGATCCAGGTACACGCCGCCGAAGAAGGGACGGAAGAAATTGTTGATGATTTGCTCACTCCAGCCGTATTCACGCAGAAACGTGAGGGTATCCTGGGTGTTGGTGGAGTTACGACTGATGAGCTGCCCGCTGGTGTACTGGCCTACGTGATAGGTTAGGCTCAGAATGCGCAGCTTGTCTTCTAGCGTGCCAATGGGGGAAAGCAGGGAAGTAAAGGCCGCGGAAGGTTTTTGCAACGGGTTCTGCACCGTGGTTTCGCGCCCATCGGCCAGCCGGATAACTGCCCCTGAGCGAAAGGCTTTCAGGTTGAGGGCGCCGTAATCGATGAGGCGCTGCACCTCAGGGTACTTGGTGAGCAGCACCTGAAAGCCCCGGTCGAGCCGGAAACCCTCGGGTGTGATATCCGTCCGGACGCGGCCCCCCACGGCGTCGCTGGCTTCGAGCACCAGCACCCTACGGCCCGCGCGGTGGAGATAGCAGGCGCAGGCCAACCCGGCCATGCCTGCCCCGATGATAACAATAGGAGCAGAAGAAGACATCAGAAAAACGTAAGGGAAATATGCGGGGCTCTGGCCTGCCGGCCAAGTAACCGCTAACGTGAACTAGGGTGCTGGCTGCGAACTTTTAGGCTCACAGGCCGGCTGAATTTTAACCTGCTCGGCCTGACTATAGTTGTCCCAGTCGGTGATATAAATAGTAGAGCGGTTGGTGTAGTACAGGCCCGTGCCGCGAATCATGCCGTTGGAAAACCGGCCTTTGCGGAAGTTTTCCTGCGCCAAAACCTTCTGCTGGCCCTTTACCTCCTTGACCTGCCAGCGGCCCTCGGGCAGGCCGTTGAGCACCGGGCCGCCCATCCACACATCATCCTCTACCCGGTACCAGGTACCGTTGCCGTTCGTGGTAAGCTGCTCGTCGGCCTCGTTCCAGAACTGCTGTACCAGCAATAGGCTGCCGTCGCCGAAGCTGAGCACCTGGCGTTTCGCGCCCGAAGGGTACCAGTAGGCCCAGTTGCCAATCATGCGGCCGTCGCGGTAGTTACCGCTGGCAGCCAGCGTTCCGTTCGGATGATAGATTTCAAACCGGCCTTCCTTGCGTCCGGCGGCATTATACGCGCCTTTGAGAGCCGGCTGGGCGTTGTTGAGCCAGTAGTCGCGCACAAACCCCCGGAAACGCTTGGTAGTGCTATCTATCTTGGCTTCACGCCAGATGACAGCGCACCCTGGCAGCGTGAGCTCATAGTCCTGGCTGTAAAAGAAGGCTGCGCTATCGGGGCCCAGCACTCGGTAATATTGGGAGAGGCGGTAAGAGGGTGGGGCCGGAGGCTCCGGGGTAGCGGCCTTGCGCTTCTGCGCTGATACTGGTAAGCTGGTCAGTAAGGATAACAATCCCACTAGTATGTAGGTAGTAAATGGGTGACCCATAGCAATTTGTACGGTAGAGAGATAGTAGTGACGCGTATCTATAGTAGAATGTTGCTGGCTTAAAATCAGACGGCTAGGCCAGTAGCCAGCAGCCGCTATAGCCAGAAGAGGCGCTAAAAGAGGGGCTTGCGCTTCTTCATAATCTTGCGGGTCTTCATGGTGTACAGCTCCGCCACGCCCGGCCGTTTCAGGCTCACGCGCCACACCCCCATTGCATCGCCTACCTTATAGCCGGTAGCCTGATCCTGAGGGTACTGTTTTTGGATGAGGGCATAGTCGGCGGGCTTGATGTCCGGGCCTACGGTGCCGTGGCAGCGCAGGCACAGCGCATCGTTCAGCACCACGGGGCGCTGATAAGTGAATTCCTCTGCCGAGAGCCGGGCTACGCGGCGGGTAGTATCAGTGGGCACCAGCTCCGCGGGCGTGAGGGCGGCTTGGTGGTCGGGGTTGCGCGGGCGCGGGCTCACCCAGCTGAGTGAGCCCTGCAGCGCTTTCGCCACTGATTCAACTTCAGGAAAGGTCATGGGACGGCAGTAGGGTAGGGCTGCCGCCACGCCTCCTGCTTGGAGCTTCTCGGAAAGAATGCGGCGCAACTCCCGGTCGGCGGTGTTAGTGAGGGAGTCGCCGCCCCAGCGGGTGGCCCGGAGTAGGTCGGCGGGCATAATGCGCTTCACCTGCCAGTTCTCGGCCTCCACGGCCAGCTCTTTGGTGTTGCTGAGGTGCTCAATCTGGTCGGGGCGGCAGGCGGGGAGCAGTAGGCTGAGCAGGGCGGCGCGAAGGAGGGTACGCATAGGGTGGGGGCGAATGGAGGCGAAAAGGTAACAGCCAGCCGCCAAAAATGTCGTTCTAGGCCACTACCTTTTCCCGGCCGCCTGACCACAAGCCGAGTGTACCGGCGGCTAGGCCACTACCTTTTCCAGCAGAAAGGCCCGCAACGCCTCATACGCCGGCTGCAGCTTAATGCTGCGCTTGGGCTTTGAGAGCAATTCATGCAGGGCGGCGGGCACCGGTACGGGTTGGCCGGTGGCGGGCTCCACGGCTTCCGGAAACTTCACCGGGTGGGCCGTTTCCAGGAAAATGCCCCGTGCCTCGGGGTGCTGGCTCAGGTAGTCCTTCAGAGCGAAATAGGCCACGGCCCCGTGTGGGTCGGGTAAGTAGCCCGTCTGCTCGTACACCTGCCGGATGGTTGCGGCCGTATCAGCATCCGACACGGAGTAACCCGTTAGTAACTGCTGAATCGCGGGGTGCTCGTGCCCGAACAGTTCTAGAATGCGCCCGAAGTTGCTGGGGTCACCTACATCCATGGCGTTAGAAAGCGTGGCCACGGCAACTTGCGCGGAGTACTTGCCCGAACGTAGGTAGGCGGGCACGGCATCATTAGCGTTGCAGGCCGCCACAAAGTGCGCCACCGGCAGCCCCGACACGTAGGCCAGTAGCCCCGCGCACAGGTTACCAAAGTTGCCGCTGGGCACGGCCACCACCGGCGGCGCAGCTTGCCTGGGCCACTGCGCCAGGGCGTAGCAGTAGTACACTTGCTGAGGCAGCCAGCGGGCCACGTTAATGGAGTTGGCGGAGGTAAGGCGGCGCCGGCTCATCAGCTCCGTATCCCGGAACGCCTGTTTCACCAGCCGCTGGCAGTCATCGAAGTTGCCCGCTACTTCCAGGGCCGTAATGTTTTGGCCCAAGGCCGTGAGCTGCTGCTCCTGTACCGGGCTCACCTTGCCGGAAGGGTAGAGAATAACCACCTCCACGCCCGGCACGCCCAGGAACCCGCTGGCTACTGCCCCGCCCGTATCACCCGAGGTTGCTACCAGCACCGTTACCGGCCGCGTTTCGTGGCGGGAGAAGTAGCCCAGGCACCGGCTCATGAACCGCGCGCCTACATCCTTAAAGGCCAGGGTAGGCCCGTGAAACAGCTCCAGCGCGCTAATGTGCTCCGTAACGGGCACCAGCGGAAACGGGAAGTCTACGGCCTCGGCGCAGATGCGGCGCAGCGCCGCTTCGGGAATGGTGTCGCCCACGTAAGGATGCAGCACGGTGTAGGCCACTTCCGGCGGGCTCAGCTCCGGCAGCTGCTCCACAAAGCCCGCCGGAAAGCGCGGAATGGTCTCGGGAAAGTAGAGGCCCCCGTCCGGGGCCTGGCCTGCTATGGTTGCGGCCCGGAAATCAACGGATTCAGCTTGGCGGTTGAGGCTATAATAACGCATATGAAAAAGCAGTGTAGTGACGTGGCTAGGCCACTAGGATATCCGGCAGCCCTGCTGATTGATGGTAGTCAGGTACGTATGATGATCGAGGCCTAGGCTGGTGTAAACTTCCCGCATTACCACTTCCACCGCCTGCGCCGTGGCCTCCTCTCGGCTCAGCATAAACAACGACGGCCCCGAGCCAGAAATGCCGCCGCCCAACGCACCGGCCTCGCGGCTGCGCGCCTTCACTTCGGCAAAACCCGGAATCAGGATGCTGCGAACCGGCTCAATAATTACGTCCTCGAGGGAGCGGCCAATAAGGTCGTAATCTGACTGCAGCAGGCCCGCCACCAAACCCGCCACGTTACCCCATTGCTTAATGGCGTCTTTCAGCGGCACGTGCTCCTTGAGAATTTGCCGGGCGTGGGAGGTCTTTATCTCAATCTGGGGGTGCACTACCGTCACGAACAGGGGCGGGGCGGCCAGCGGCACAATATCCGGCAGCGGCGTAGTGGCCCTAATCAGCGTGACTCCCCCGTAAATGCCGGGGGCAATGTTGTCGGCGTGGCGCACACCGGAAGCCACCTCTTCGCCATACATGGCAAAGTCTACCAGTTCTGCCTTGCTGAACCGTTCTCCCAGCAGCCGGTTGGCGCCTACCACCGCCCCTGCGGCGCTGGCGGCGCTGCTGCCAATGCCGCTACCTGGCTTAATGGTTTTATTGATGCGCACCTCAACCCCTACGGCTTCCGGCACGGCCCGCAGCAACGCCAACAGTGCAGCCCCGGCCACGTTGCGGGTAGGCTCAGTAGGCAGGTCGTAGTCGTCTTCATTGATGATGACCACGCCCGGCTGCTCCGTCAGGCGCAGGTGCATGGTGTCGTTCGGCTCATTCAGCGCAAACCCGAGTACATCAAACCCACACACCACGTTGGCCACGGTGGCCGGGGCCAGCACGGTAATAGAATCAGAGAAATTCATGAAAGGAATCTAGAGGTAGATCTATTAGCGGCGGTGGGGCCGCCTACTGCACGGCCCGCAAGATATCGGCAAATACTCCGGAGGCCGTGACATCGGCGCCGGCGCCGGCACCCTTAATAACAAGCGGCTGTTCGGTGTAGCGGTTGGTGAAAAACAGCACAGCGTTGTCCTTGCCTTGCAGGGCGTACAGGTCGTGGCCGGGGGCAATAGACTGCAGGCCTACGCGGGCCTGGCCATCTCGGTAGCGCGCCACGAAGCGGAGCTTCTCCCCCTTTTCAGCGGCCGCGTCATACAGGGCCCGGAAGTGAGGCTCGTGCACCGCCAGCTGCTCATAAAACGCGGCCACGTCGCCCTCCAGGCAGGAGGCAGGCAGGAAAGAGTCGTTCTCAATGTCGCTAAGCTCCAGGTGCTGGCCCGACTCCCGGGCCAGAATCAGGATTTTACGCGCCACGTCCACGCCCGTCAGGTCCAGGCGCGGGTCGGGTTCCGTGTAGCCTTCATTCTGGGCTTGGCGTACCACCTCGGCAAAGGGCCGCGTGCCGTCGTAGTTATTGAATACAAAGTTGAGCGTGCCCGACAATACGGCCTCAATGCGGTGCACCTCGTCGCCGCTGCGCAGCAAGTCGTTCAGTGTTCCGATAACCGGCAGGCCTGCGCCCACGTTGGTTTCAAACAGGAACTGCGTGTTGAAGTCGCTCGCCAGGGTTTTGAGACGGGCGTAGGCCACGTACTCGGAGGAGGCCGCCACCTTATTGCAGGCTACCACCGCCACCGAACGGGCCAGTAGCGGAGCGTAGCAGGCGGCTACCTCGGCGCTGGCCGTTACATCTACAAATACCGTATTGCGCAGGTTAAGGGCCAAAAGCTGCTCCGTGAGCGTGGGCAAATTGAGGGGCTGACCACCAGCCAGGGCCTGCTGCCAGTTCTCCAAATCGAGGCCTTCCTCATTCAGCACAAAGCGTGAGCTATTGGCCAGGCCTACCACCCGCAGGTTCAGGCGCAGCTTCTCACGCAGCCAGGTTTGCTGGCGGGCCAGTTGCTCCAGCAGCTTGCTGCCCACGTTGCCTACGCCCGCTACCACCAGGTTTACCTGGCGGGTAGTAGCCTCAAAGAAGGTTTCATGGAGTACGTTGCTGGCCTTGCGCACGTCCTGCTGCCGAATAACGGTGGAGATGTTCTTCTCCGACGAGCCCTGGGCAATGGCCCGGATGTTGATACCATTGGTACCCAGCGCCGAGAACATGCGCCCACTGATGCCGGGGTGGTCCTTCATCTGCTCTCCCACCAGCGCCACAATGGCCAGGCTACTCTCCATGTCCAGCGGGTCGAGGCGGCCGTTGTTAATTTCGGCTTCAAACTCCGTGTCGGCGGCCTGTTTGGCGCGAGCAGCTTCGGCCTCACTCACGGCCACGCAAATGGAATGCTCCGAGGAGCTTTGGGTGATGAGGATAACGTTAACCTGCTCCCGGGCCAGTGCCGCGAACAGCCGCCGCGAGAACCCCGGAATGCCTACCATGCCGCTACCCTCCAGCCGCAGCAGCGCCACCGGCCCAATGCTGGAAAGCCCCCGCACAATAGCTTTGTTGGCCGGCGGCTCCACTTCTACCAGCGTGCCGGCATCGTTGGGGGCGAAGGTATTCTTGATCCAGAGCGGAATGCCTTGCTGGCGCACCGGCTGAATGGTAGGCGGGTATAGCACCTTAGCGCCGAAGTGCGAAAGCTCCATGGCTTCCTGATACGAGATGCGCGGGATAGGCCTAGCGTGGCGCACCAGCCGCGGGTCGGCCGTCATCATGCCACTCACGTCCGTCCATATTTCCAGCTGCTCAGCGCCCAGCGCTCCGGCAAAAATAGCGGCAGTGTAGTCGGAGCCGCCGCGACCCAGCGTGGTAGTGCTGCCGCCTGCTTCCGCCGCCACAAACCCCGGCGCCACCAGCAGCGGCACCCCGGCCGCCGTCACGGCCGCCTGTATCTGCTGATTGGTTACGCCAAAATCTACGGCCGCGTGGCCATACCTGGCATCCGTCCGGATAAGCTGCCGGCTATCCAGCCACGCGTAGGCCACTCCACGCGCCGCCAGGCCCGCCGCCATCACCCTCGACGACAGCAGCTCGCCGTAGCTCACCAGCCGGTCGAGGGTACGGTCAGAAAGCTCGCCCAGCGCGAAGATGCCGTCGCAGAGATGTTCTAACTCGTTGCAGTGCGTTTTCACGAAGCTGAGCACCGCACTTTGGCCCGCAATGGGTAGTAAGGAGCGCACCACTTCCAGGTGGCGCTTCTCCAGCTGCCGCAGCTGCTCCCGGTACGCTCCGTCTGCGGCTGCGGCCCGCCGGCCGGCCTCAATCAGGGCATCGGTCACGCCTCCCAGCGCCGATACCACCACCACCGTGGTCGTGCGGCGGGCGGCTGCCTCCGCCAGGGTTAAGACTCGCTGCATATTTTCGGCCGTAGCCACCGATGAACCTCCGAATTTGAGAACCTGCATAACGTGTTGACATGAAAAAGCCCGCATCGGCCCGGTAGCTCCCTGGTGGGGCTTTCCGGCGAAGCGGGCGGCGAAGAATCTGAAGTGTAAGAGAAATCCGCAGCCCGCTTAGCGGGTTGTTGTCACGGTTGTGCCTGTAATAATGACTGGGCAAGTCATTACCATGCAGGGTGAAACAAAAAGGGCTCTAACCGAGGCCATACGTGCGGATTTACGGCGGTAAGCTAGGAATTATTCTGAAAGAGCCATGTTTATCAAATAGTTAATTCTACGATTTCTACGGAGGGCAAACAGTAGTTTATTATTCCGACGCAGGAGAAATCTGAGTTAACCTTTCAACGGTTGCCCCAGATTCCTGCTGCGTTGGAATAACAAACTACTACTTCTACGCCAGCTAGTTCGCTCGTATTTAGGGACGGATTCGTTTGCGTACCTTTGCACTCCCAATACTATTTCTGCAGGCACGATGCTAGATAAACTGGAGGCCATCCAACAGCGTTTCAACGACGTGAGCGAGCAGCTCACGCACCCGGACGTCATGAGCGACATGAAGCGCTTCAAGACGCTCAATAAAGAGTATAAGGATCTGAACAAGATCGTAGTCGAGTACAAGGCCTACCAGAATGTGCTGGCCAACATCGACAGCGCCAAGGAAGTTATTGCTACTGAAAAGGACGAGGACTTCCGCCAGATGGCGAAGGAGGAGCTGGAAATGCTCTACCCTGAGCAGGAGCGCTTGGAAGCCCTCATCAAGGACTTGCTGCTGCCCAAAGACCCCAACGATTCCAAGGATGTAATCATGGAAATCAGGGCTGGCGCGGGCGGCGACGAGGCGGCCATTTTTGCCGGCGACCTGCAGCGCATGTACATGCGCTACGCCGAAAAGCACAACCTGAAAATGGACCTGATTGACGCCACCGAAGGCACTTCCGGCGGCTATAAGGAAATTATTCTGGCCGTGAAAGGCGAGGACGTGTACGGCAAGCTCAAGTTTGAGTCGGGCGTGCACCGCGTGCAGCGCGTACCAGCCACCGAAACCCAGGGCCGTATTCATACCTCAGTAGCTTCTATTGTGGTAATGCCGGAAGCTGAAGAACTGGACGTGCAGATTGATATGAACGACGTGCGCAAGGACCTGTTTATGTCGTCGGGCCCCGGTGGGCAGTCGGTAAACACCACTTACTCAGCGGTACGCCTCACGCACCTTCCCACTGGCCTGGTAGCCCAGTGCCAGGACCAGAAGTCGCAGCTCAAGAACTTTGATAAAGCTCTGCAGGTGCTCCGCTCGCGCCTGTATGAGATTGAGCTGGCCAAGAAAAACGAAGTAGAAGGCGCGGCTCGCAAGAGCATGATCGGGGGCGGCGACCGTTCCGACAAGATCCGCACCTACAACTACCCCCAGGGCCGCGTAACCGACCACCGCATTGGCTTCACGGTGTACAACCTGAGCAGCGTAATGGACGGCAACATCGACGATTTCGTGGAGCAGTTGCGCCTGGCCGAAAGCGCCGAGCGCCTGAAAGAAGGAGTGGCCTAGCCGTACTAAGTCGGCGGCCCCTCCCGTTTGTCATGCTGCGCTTGCCCAAGCATCTTTACCTCTGGCCGCTCAACTGGCCTACGAAGTGGTAGAAAGGCTGCGGCAGGCGCAGCATGACGCTTTTATACCTATCTTCCTCCTATGCGCTTTCTACTCCCGCTGTTGCTTGTATTGTCGTGCCTTACGGTCTTGCTGCCGGGCTGCGAGCCCAAGGAGGACCTGGTTACTACTGACAGCAGTGCCATGCTCAGCTTCTCCACCGATACGGTGAAGTTCGATACGGTATTTACCACGGTGGGCACCGTTACGAAGCGCTTGTGGGTGTATAACCGCAACTCAAGGGCCGTGAAGGTGGAGGAGATTGGCATTCAGAGCCAACCGGGCGTTACGTACTCGCTGCTCATTGATGGCGATGCCGGCGCCACGGCCCGCGACAAAGTAATTCGGGGCAAGGATAGCCTGCTGGTACTGGTGCGCGCTACCATTGACCCCACTCCCAGCGATGAAAAGCCGTTTCTGGTAGAAAACGACCTGCGCTTTCGTACCAACGGCAACGACCAGCAGGTGAAGGTGGTGAGCTACGGCCAGAACGCTTACTTCCACGATAATGTGCGGCTGGCCTGCGATGCCATCTGGAAGGCAGATAAGCCCCATGTGATTTATAACGTGGCCCTGGTTGATTCTGGCTGCACGCTTACCATTGAGCCCGGTGCCCGCATCTACAGCCATGCCGGCGCTTTTCTGGTGGTGAAGGGCAGCCTACGCATCAACTCTAACTATAAGCCTGCGGGCGAGCTAAAGCCCGATGACCGCAATATTGTGCGCTTCCAGGGCGACCGGCGTGAGCAGGACTACACCGAAGCCCCCGGCCAGTGGGGTGGCCTGGAGTTCGATGCCAGCAGCCACGACAACATCATCCGATTCACGGAAATTAAAAACGCGTCATTCGGCCTGCTGATTTATAACCCCTACAACCGGCAACCTCGCCCAAAAGTGACGGTAGAAAACAGCGTTATTAAGAATATCTCCAGCGCCAGCCTCGACTTTGCCAGTGGGGGCTTGTCGTTACAGGGGGCCGGGCTGCTAGGCCTGTCTGGTGATTTTACGGTCCGCAACACGCTGCTTACCAACTGCTGGGAGTATGCCATCTGGGGGGTACAAGGGTGTGTGTATCAGCTTGATTACTGTACTATTGCCAACTACATAACCGCGCCAGGGTCTTCGCCCATCCGCCAAACGCCCTCGGTACTACTCGCCGACAACATCAAGATTAATAACCAGGCGCGCCCCATTGTGGCCCCTCGCTTCACCATGCGCAACTCCATTGTGTGGGCGCAGCAACGGTTTGCCTTTACCGGGGGCGGCCAGGATGAAATTCTGTTCTTGAACGGAGAGCGGTATGCTGGCAATATTAGTATTACAAACAGCATACTACTTACGAAAGAATATACCGCGGGTCCCCTTAGCCAGAACAAAAACGGTAACATCCTGAACCCCACCGAGGGCCCTAACTACCTGTTTAAGAGCACTCCTGCGCGCCTCCGGGGCAAAACCTATAGCTACGAGCTCGATACCTTATCGGCGGCCAGCAACAAGGGCGTGCCACTGCCCGGTGTAACCATAGACCTGCTCAACCGCCCCCGAGACCCCGCCACGCCCGATATTGGCGCGTATGAGCGCAAAAACCCGTAGCCTGGGTGAGGCTGCTTGCCGGTTGCTTACACTCAGCAATCAGCACTCCACAGTCAATCTTCCACTCTATGCAGTTTATACAGAAGCGCCTGCGTCTGCCGGCCGTTAGCCGAGGTTTCCATTTAATTACCGATTTGCTGGTGGCCGAGCTGCCGGAGCTGGAGCAGCTGCGCGTGGGCACTGCCCATTTTTTCATTCAGCACACCTCCGCTAGCCTAAGCATCAACGAAAACGCCGACCCCACTGTCCGGCACGATTTTGAGCAATTCTTCAACCGCACGGTGCCCGAAAACGCTCCCTACTTCCGTCACACGCTGGAAGGCCCCGACGATATGCCGGCGCATATAAAAGCCAGCCTGCTAGGCCACGCCGTGAGCATTCCCATTACCAATGGGGAGCTGGCCCTGGGTACCTGGCAGGGAATTTACCTCGGAGAGCACCGCAACCAGGGAGGCCGCCGCTGGGTGGTGGCTACGCTGATGGGGCAATAAGCGCGTTCTGGATATCTGGAGCCATTTCTCATCGATTTGTCCGGTGATAAGCAAGCCGTTGGGTACACTTTTGCGTATAGAGCGAAAGGTACCTTTTGCCTGTGCTTATGTTTGCCGTGCTGTTACTCTCCACATCTGCCAAAGCCTTTACGGCCGCCTCGTTCTACACGCTGCTGCTGCTGAGTGCGTGCAGCCCCGACGGTTCCGGGACCGATGAGCATAAGCAAACAGCTAAGCAACCCAAGACGGCCACCGCTTCGGCTAAGCCGACTGCGGCCGCGCCCGGCCCCACAGCAAAGGTGGTGCGCCTAACCAATGATTCTCTGGCCGGCCAGCCGTTTGGCCCTGAGCCCACGGTAACGGAGCTACTGAGCGCCGGAGGCACCGTGGTAACCCGCAAGCCCTTCCGCAACCTGCACGAGGCGGGTCAGATAGACACTATTTTGCTGCTGCGCCACCGGGGCAACCTATTTGAATTTTACCGTGCCCCGGAGAAAGACCTGCTGCGCGACGCCTCCATTACCAACTTCGAAACTGCTTATGGCCGCCGCCTGCGTTCCCGTATGGCCGCTGCTCACCATGCGGCTGCCGGGGCCACTGAGCGCATCCGGATCGGCGACACTGAGCGGGCTAACTACGTGTCCGTGACTTACAGTAGCGGCCAGGTTAGTGCCGTGCATGTAGAGCCTTACGTAGATTAAGAAAACGCCGGAAGGGTTCTGCCGAAGAGAAATGAAGTGAGGCAGCCGCTAGGCCACTTTTACTTTCTGTTCTCTTCAGCGGAACCCTTCCGGCGTATTTGATTGCTATTTAGAGCACTTTTCCGGCGGCAGAGTACCGCACACTATCAAATAGAATCAGCTTCTGAATTCCATCTACCCGGTAGCTGGTTAGCTGCCCATTTTGGCACTGCAGCCGGAGCTTTTTCTGGGAGTACACCAGCGGGTTGTCCTGTGCTAAAGTAGCCGTGAGCGACTGCACCGTGGGGCCCTGGGTAACTACGGTAAGCTGCTCCACCGGGAAATCCTGGCCCGGCAGGCGGCGGTAGGTGCGCTTGGTCAGACCCTCGGGAGTGGTGAGAGAGTCAATGGCGTAGGTACCACGTAGTGCCGGCTTGTTGATGTCAGCTTGCTGAAAGATCTGTAGCTCCTTGGTCCAGTCTACCTGCGGCACGCGAGTAGTTTCTAGGCCACCTGTGCGCAGCTGTACCTGCTTTTCTACGGCGGGCCGTTGCTGATTAAGCCGGGCGGCTTCTTGGCTTATAAAGCCACTCACATCAAAATAGCGCAGCGCCGGGGTAGGCCTGTTAGAGCTGGCTGTAACGGGCTGCTCCTGCTCACCGCACGCAGCCGTGAGCAGGAGCAACAGTACTGCCGATGCGCAACCTGCGCTACGCATTCGGAGCGGTTGCAGGGCGGAGCAGGCTCTGGCCCGTCATTACTTCCGGCTGAGACAAGCCCATGAGCTGCAATACGGTAGGCGCAATGTCGCCGAGCTTGCCATCGGCCAGCGTGCCGTGGTAGTCGTTGTCGGCCAGAATGCAGGGCACCAGGTTGGTAGTGTGGGCCGTGTTAGGTGTACCATCGGGGTTAATCATCATATCCGCATTGCCGTGGTCGGCAATGATGATGCAGGAATAGTTGCTGGCCAAGGCGGCTTCTACCACATCTTTGGTGCAGGCATCTACTGCTTCGGCGGCTTTCACGGCTGCCTCAAACACGCCAGTGTGGCCTACCATGTCCGTATTGGCAAAGTTCAGCACCACAAAATCAGCTGACTTGGCCTGCAGCTCGGGCACCAGGGCATCGCGCAGCTCATAGGCGCTCATCTCAGGCTGCAGATCGTAGGTGGCTACTTTGGGTGAGTTGCGCATAATGCGGTTCTCGCCGTCAAACTCTTTCTCGCGGCCCCCTGAGAAGAAGAACGTTACGTGCGGGTACTTCTCCGTTTCGGCAATGCGAATCTGTGACTTGTGATTGGCCTCCAGCACCGCGCCCAACGTGTCTTCAAGGTTATCCTTTTCGAAGATGGGGGTGACACCCGTAAACGTGGCGTCGTAGTTGGTCATGGTGAGGTAGTGCAGGTTCAGCCGGTGCATGTTGAAGGCGTGGAAGTCCTGCTGGGTCAGGGCCTGCGTAATTTCGCGGCCCCGGTCGGTGCGGAAGTTAAAGCAGAGCACGACATCCCCATCCTGGATAGTAGCCAGTGGCAACCCATCAGCACCCACCTTCACAATCGGCTTCAGGAACTCATCCGTCACGCCCTCTTTATATGAGTCGAGCATGGACTGAATCAGGTTCTGCGACTCCGTGCCCTTGCCGTTCACCAGTAGGTCGTAGGCCACCTTCACCCGTTCCCAGCGGTTATCGCGGTCCATGGCGTAGTAGCGGCCCACAATAGAGGCAATTTTACCGCTGGCACCGTGCTGCAAGTGCTGCTCCAGGTCATTTACGTAGCTCACACCGCCTTTGGGGTCGGTGTCGCGGCCATCGGTAAAGGCATGGATGAAGACCTTGTGCACGTCGTGGTCGTGGGCCAGGGTGCACAGGGCTTTCAGGTGCTCGATGTGGGAGTGCACGCCACCATCGGATAGCAGGCCCATTAAGTGCACCGGCTTGCCGTTGGTGCGGGCATAGTCTAAGGCCTGCACCAGCGCAGGCATGGTGCCCAGCTTCCGCTCCCGAATAGATTTATTGATGCGGACCAGGTCCTGATACACCACGCGGCCGGCCCCAATATTCATGTGGCCTACCTCCGAGTTGCCCATCTGCCCATCGGGTAGCCCCACGGCCTCACCCGAGGCCTGGAGCTTACTATGTGGGAAACGCTGAAACAACGAGTCGACAAAGGGCGTACGCGCTTGGTCAATGGCCGATACTTCTTTGTTCTGTGCCAGACCCCAGCCGTCCAGAATCACCAACAATACCTGTTTGTTCATAAGGGCAAAGATACACGTAGGCCACCGAAACACGCACATTTTCCTAACTTAGCCGCGTAGAGGTGTCCTAGAAGAAGTTTATTTACGACGCTAGCTTGGCATAGTTTTCGCCAGTGAGATGATGAAATCTTTACGTTAACATGAAACGCAACCTCTTTTTGGCTTTTGCACTTGTTTGGAGCTTACTCATTGCAGTAGGTGCCAACGCCCAAGGTGAAGCCTTCGCGCCCATTCGTAATGCCATTCGCGAGAGTTCTTCCCGTGAACTGGCCGACTTTTTCGCCCCCACGGTAGAGCTGAGCTTTGATGGTGACAAGCAGAGCTATAGCGCTACCCAGGCCGAATTTGTCATGAAGGATTTCTTTGCGAAGAACTCACCGGCTTCTTTTGACTTCATCCACTACGGCGGCAGCAACGAAGGAACGCCCTATGCCGTGGGCAAGTACGCTGGCAAAACCAGCACCTACCGTATGTTCGTGAAGATGAAATCGGTAGGCGGAACTCTGAAAATCGGTACTATCGATTTTTCCAAAGAATAACCCATTACTAATCTCTCCCTGAAGCGCGCCGCAGAACTCTCTGCGGCGCGCTTTTTTTGTGCATTTTGGCCCGCCTAGGCCACCTGAGCCCAATAGCAAGCCCGACGGCGCTAGTCGGGCCGTTTTTTGCTATTTTTGCACCGTGCAAACCCCTCCTTACCTCACCCCCGAATCTCTTACCACGTTTATTCGGACGGCCCTGGCCGAAGATATCGGCGACGGTGACCATTCTACGCTGGCCTCTATTCCGGCCGATGCCCATAACCGGGCGCAACTGCTGGTGAAAGACGCCGGGGTGCTGGCGGGTGTGGAGCTGGCCCACTACATCTTCCGGGAAGTTGACCCGGAGCTTCGCGTGCAAACCATCCTCACGGATGGCACGCGCGTGCAGCGCGGCGACGTAGCCTTTACCGTGGAAGGTCGGGCCCGCAGCATTCTGACCGCTGAGCGCTTAGTGCTTAACTGTATGCAGCGCATGAGCGGCATTGCCACCCAAACGGCTCACCTCACCAGCCTGCTGGCCGGCACCAAAACCCGCCTGCTCGATACGCGCAAAACCACCCCCAACTTCCGGCTCTGCGAGAAGTGGGCCGTGCTGATTGGCGGCGGCGTAAACCACCGCTACGGCCTCTTCGACATGATTATGCTGAAGGACAACCATGTCGATTACGCCGGGGGGGTTCGTCAGGCTATTGAGGCTACGCATCAGTATCTGGCTCAAACTGGCCGGAAGCTGGAGATTGAGGTGGAAACCCGCACCATAGCCGAAGTACAGCAGGTGCTGGAAATAGGCGGCGTTGACCGCATCATGCTCGATAACATGGGCCCTACCCAGCTGCGCGAAGCTGTGGCGCTGGTAGCCGGCCGCTTTCCGCTGGAGGCAAGCGGGGGCATTACCGAGGAAACTATTGCCGAGGTGGCCGCAACGGGCGTCGACTACATCTCGGTGGGCGCGTTAACGTACTCAGTCAAAAGCCTGGACCTGAGCCTGAAAGCCTTTTAAAGAAGCTGCCAATTGATTGTGAATTGTTGATCATGAGGCCGTAGTCGTCGACAGGAACCAACAAGTAACAAGCAGCACGCAACAGTCAGCAATTACCACATACTCTAATGCAACTTCCCAATCAACGCGGCGGCTTTCGGCAGCAGCAATCCCAGTCGGGTGCTTCACCGCTCGCCATCGTCACCAAAAAGCACCAGCTCGACACCGACACATACACCCGCATTGCCATGGGCCGGGTGTGGCGGAAAGAGTGGTGGTATGCTCTGATTCCGTTTGCCATTGGCCTGGCGCCCGCCCTCATCTGGCACTCATGGTGGTGGCTGGCTTCGGCCCTTATTCTCACGCTGCTATACGTGCTACTGCGCTCCGCCCAAATTACGGGTGCTACCACCATGGAGCAGAGCAAGCCCTTGTTTGAGAAGCTCAACTATGAGTTTGACAACAAGCAGATTGTGCTGCGCCGCAATGAGCGTGAAGGTATGCGCCTGACCTGGGACATGATTGGCGGTGTGCAGCGCGAACCCGGCGGCTACCTGCTCACGCTGAAAGGCCCGGAAGAGCTGCCCGCCGAAATTACCGGCTGGAAACGCTGGGCGGCCAAAACCTTCGACACGCCCATTTTTCTGCAGGTGCCCGATAAAATTTTCAAAGGCGCCAACGACCAGAAGCTGTTCGAGGCTATGTTGCGCCGTAAGAGCCTGCTGCCTGCTCTGCCCGGCCAAGTGGCCTAGCCCAACCCCACAGGTTCTTCTTTCGTCCTTAACTCGTTTGTATTAGCTCATTCTTCTTCTCATGACCAAGCAATTCGCGCTTTCTGCCGTAGCTCTGGCTACCCTCGCCCTGAACGCCTGCAGCTCCGAGCCCTCCGACTGGCGTCCGGAAAATAAAGTATCGGTAGACATGGTAGCTCCTGGCTCGCGCTCTTCCGATAACTTCGACCAGCACACCGCTGCGGCCGCCGACCAGGCTAAGGGTGGTGCTATTGAGGCGCCTATCAGCTCGCACGCAGACCTGCAAGGTGATGAGCGCCCCAACGGCGACCAGAGCCGCACTCTCAACGATGACGCTGCTTCTACTACTAAAAACACGGAGGCTCCCAAAAGCGTGAAAAAGAGCAACCCTACCCCCGCTGAGCAGCCAAATGCAACGGAGGAAAAAGCTAGCGAATAGCAACAAGTAATGCAGAAGTATTCTTGGAAAGCGCTGCTAGTAAGCGGAGTAATGGTGCTGGCTACGGTGCTGGCCAGCTGCCAGCAAAAACCAGCCGAACACGTAGAGGCAGCCTCCACGGCTACCCCAGCAAAGGCCGCTGCCTACATCTGCCCCATGGGCTGCGAGGGTAGTGCCAGCGATAAACCGGGTAATTGCCCTGTGTGCGATATGAAGCTGGAGCCCAACCCTGCGGCCCAAGCTGCTACCGTACCCACCGACTCACTTTGATTTTACCGGCAGGCCGCCTATTTTTGCAACTCTGTTGCAGATATAGGCGGCTCGTCGCTTTCGGGATTTTGTAAGAGAGGGGCGTGCAGACGCCCTTTTTCGTTGTGTGCCTTTTTGCTTTTTATGCCCGCTACCCTCACCGAATGGTTCAGCACCTGGTTTGATTCTCCCTATTACCACCTTTTGTACCAGGGCCGAAATTATGAGGAAGCACAAGGATTTATTACGGCGCTCTTGCAGCGGTTGCGGCCAAAGCCTACGGCTAAGCTGCTTGACTTAGCGTGTGGCAAGGGCCGGCATGCTGTTTACCTTAGCGAGCAGGGCTACGACGTAACGGGTATTGATCTTTCACCGGAGAGCATAGCCCACGCCAGCGAGGCCGAGCATAAGCACCTGCGCTTCTTCGTGCACGACATGCGGCAGCCCCTGCCCGGCGAGTTCGATTTTATTTTTAACCTGTTTACCAGCTTTGGCTACTTCCAAGAGGAAGCCGAAAACGTGGTGGCCCTGCGCAATGCGGCAGCTGCCCTTAAGCCAGGTGGTAAAATGGTTATTGACTTCCTGAACACGGAGCGCACGGTGCGGGAACTGGTGGCGCACGAAACCAAAGAGGTAGATGGCACGGCCTTTAAAATTCATCGGCATCTGCATCACGACTTTATCGTGAAAGACATCTGGTTTCAGGATGAGTTGGGGCAGGAGCGGCACTACCAAGAACGGGTACGAGCCCTGAGCCGTGAGCGGTTTGAGGAGTATTTCCGTATGGCAGGCCTACGCCTCAGCGAAGTATTAGGCGACTATCAGCTGAACCCTTTCAATGAGCCGACAAGTCCGCGCATGATTTTCATCCTGAAAAAATAAGGGAGGGTTGATGCGCTGTAGGCCTATCCTAGTGGCCTACAGCACACCAGCTCACTATTTCATCACTTCACCACCATTTCACCGCTCATGTGGTTTGCCGTTTTTGCGTTGTTCTGCACAGTGCTGGGAGCCGGTTGGCTTACTCGCCTGATGCCCACGGCCCGCACCACCTGGATGAAGCCGCTGCTGGCCTTTAGCGGCGCTTATCTGTTCACGCTCACCATCACGCACCTGCTGCCCGAGGCCCTGGAAATGATGCCGGGCCACCGCATTGGCTACTTTGTGCTGGCGGGCTTCTTTGGGCAGCTGGTGCTGGAGGTGTTTTCGCAGGGCGTGGAGCACGGCCACGTGCACCACCACACCGAGCACGCCGGCCGGGTGCCGTTTCTGCTGCTGTTCTCGCTGGTGCTGCACTCGTTTTTAGAGGGTAGCATCTTGGTGAAAACCCCCGAGGCTGGCGACGTGAGCAATAACTTCTATGCTATTCTGGCCGGTGTGGCCCTGCACCACGTGCCAGCTGCTTTTGCCCTGATGGCGGCGCTGCTGCTGCGGCTGGGTAGCTTCCAGAAGGCGCTGCCGTATCTGGTGCTGTTTGCGCTGGCGGGTCCGGCGGGCATCATCATGAGCAACTTCGTGGTACTGGAAGACTTGCTGCAAAACGGCCTCTACGCTTGCCTGCTAGGCCTGGTAGCCGGTAACTTCCTGCACGTCTCCACCACCATCCTCTTCGAAACCAGCCCCGACCACAGCCTCAACCTACGCAAAGTAGTAGCCACTGTAGCTGGCCTGGCGCTGGCGCTGCTGGTGGATTTGGTGTAGGATAGTAAAGTGACCTATTGAACAATTTAGTATTGGAACATCTCCTGCAGCCGGTCGCAGATTTCTTGCGCCGTGGCTTTGGGCAGTGCACCTAAGCGGCGCACCAAGCGGGTTTTGTCCACGGAGCGGATGTGGTCGAGCGCGACCTGGCCCTCCTTGCCCTGGAAGATACAATCCACCCGCGAGGGGTAGTCGCGGCGGGTGCTGGTCAGCGCCGCAATGGTCACCGTGCGCAGGTACCGGTTCATCTCGTCGGGTGAAATCACCACGCAGGGGCGGGTCTTGTTAATTTCGCTGCCCTGGGTGGGGTCGAGGTTGATGAGCCATACCTCGAAGCGCTGCACGGCTACCACTGCCATTCCGTTTCCTCAAAGGCCTCGTCCGAGAATCCCTCTAGCATCTCGCCCTCCGGAGTCTGGCCCTGGGCAATGGCCTGCTGGAACCGCTCGTTCCAGCCCTGGCGGCGGAGCTTGCTGACCGGCTTGATGAGCAGGCCTTCGGGTGTGGGCAGCAGATCCACCTCGCCGGTGAGGTGATATTGCTGCAATAACTTCTTGGGCAGCACAATCCCCTGGGAATTGCCCACCCGAATCAGGCGCGTATTCATGGTAGTAAATGTACGTACAATGTAATTACATTTTGCTCTGGGCAGTTGGTTTCATTCACCAAAAAGCAGCACCTTTAAACTCTTGCTAAACGCAAGTCGAAATGTAGTACTTATCGAAGTTCTTTGTGCGCAACTCTATACACCTATATTTAATGAACCTTACTAGCAAAGCTGTCTGGTTTCGCAAAAGAGCTTTAATGGGGCTTGCAATTATTGGGTCATTAGCTATGGTTCTTTGTTTAGTATTCAGCGAAACAGAGCCTGACCGCAACATGGCAATAAAAATAGGAGGCTTCTTCGGTACCTTTGCTCTGACATTTATTCAAGCGCAGTACCTGTGCATCTCGGCCTTGCACGCGTGGCTCTCAGGAAATATTCGAGCAGCTGTTGGACGGCTAATAGGAGTACTAATACTATTCTGTGCCGCTTACTTCTTAATTGATTTAGCAGCGGCTTTTCTTCCTTCTACCAATCAAAATATATAAAAACCAAAAACGGCCCGCTCTACCAGAGCGGGCCGCTTCCATATAGGCCTAGGCCACTAAAACTTACTTGCCGGCTTCCATGATGCTGATGGCGTAGCCGCCGCCGGGGGCACAGAGCTGCGAGAGTTTGGTTTTGTTGGTCACGGTCATCTTGCGGATGGCGTAGGCCTGGGGGTTCTTCTCGTAGTGGGCGTTCTTGCCGTCGGCGTAGATGGTGGCGGTGTACTTCTTGCCGGGGTCGAGGAAGCTGAAGTTGATTTTGGAGGTGCGGCCCTGCTCGTCGCAGGTGCTGCCCACGAACCAGCTGCTCTTGCCCTTGGCCTTGCGGGCAATGGTGATGTAGTCGCCGGGCTCGGCTTCCAGCACTTTGCTGTCGTCCCAATCCACGGCTACGTCCTTGATAAACTGGAAGGCGTCAAGATGCTTGTTGTAGGTTTCGGGCAGGTCGGCGGCCATTTGCAGGGGGCTGTACATGGTCACGTACAGGGCCAGCTGTCGGGCCAACGTGGTGTGCACGAAGGAGGTATTGCTGGGGTTGTAAGCACTGACCTTGGTTTGGAAGATGCCAGGCGTGTAGTCCATGGGGCCACCAATGAGGCGGGTGAAGGGCAGGATGGTGGTGTGGTCGGCGTTATTGCCACCAAAGGCCTCATATTCCGTGCCGCGGGCCGCTTCGTTGCCGATCAGGTTGGGGAAGGTGCGCGCTAGGCCAGTCGGGCGCACGGCCTCGTGGCCGTTCACCATGATCTTGTGCTCAGCGGCTTTTTCCAACACGTACTGGTAGTGGTTGTTCACCCACTGGTCGTAGTGGTGGTGGCCTAGGGGCACGATGTCGCCGACGTAGCCGGTTTTCACGGCGGTGTAGCCGTACTTGTTCATGAACTGGAAGGCCGAGTCGAGGTGGCGCTCATAGTTACGAATAGCGCCGCTGGTTTCGTGGTGCATGATGATCTTCACGTTCTTGCTGGCGGCGTACTGCTGTAGCTCGGGCACGTTGAAGTCGGGGTAGGGCGTCACGAAATCAAACACGTAGTCTTTGTGCTTGCCGAACCAGTCTTCCCAGCCAATGTTCCAGCCTTCCACTAGCACGCCATCAAAGCCGTGCTTGGCGGCAAAGTCGATGTACTCCTTCACATGGGCCGTGTTGGCGGCGTGGGTGCCGTTGGGCTTTACCTTGGAGTAGTCAATAGAATCGAGCTTGATGTTCTCCTGGTTGGTGTACGACCACGTGCTTTTGCCCGTAATCATCTCCCACCACACGCCCACGTACTTCACCGGCTTAATCCAAGAAACATCCTTGAACTTGGTGGGCTCATTGAGGTTCAGCACCAGCTTCGACTCCAGAATATCGCCGGCTTTATCACTCACAATCACCGTGCGCCAGGGCGAAACGGCGGGCGTCTGAATCAGGCCTTTGTCGCCTACGGCGTCGGGCGTAAGGTGCGAGGTCAGCACGAAGTTCTTGTCATCGAGCTCCAAGTGCATGGCGGAGTAGTCAATGAGAGCCGCTTCGTGGATGTTGATGTAGAGGCCGTCCTTGCTCTTGAGCATGAGCGGCGTTTGTACGCCCGTAGCCGAGAAGGGCGTTTGGGAGGCATTGGGCGTGGTGGCTTCCTTCATCAGGCCGCGCACCTGCGAGAGGTTGCTCGTGACGGTGCTGTACTCCTGGGTGTCGTAGTCGCCGGGAAGCCAGAACGCCTTATGGTCGCCGGCCAGGGCAAACTCGCTTTTCTCCTCCTTGATGGTGAAGTAGTCGAGCTTAGGCTGGCGCGGGAACTCGTAGCGGAAGCCCAGGCCATCATTAAACACCCTGAAGTGCACGATAACCGTGCGGCTAGTAGCGGCCTGGTTGAGCGTGACGGCCAGCTCGTTGTAGTTGTTGCGGATATTCTTGGTCTCACCCCACACCGGCTGCCACGTTTCATCGAAGGTGCTCTGCTTGGAGCCCGCCACGGTGAAGCCGCTGGTGAGGGCCGGGGCGTTTTTCAGCTCCAGGCCTAGCTTGCTGGTTTTAATGACGGGCCGGCCCTTGTAGGTGAGGCTGTAAGTGGGCACGCCATCGGCCTGCAGGGTGAAGTCCAGGGTCAGCTGCTTGTTCGGCGACTGAATTTCCTCGGCGTTGGCTAGGCCACTGAGGAGGCAGGCGCCAAGCAGCAGAAGGTGACGGCCTAGGCTCCGGAAGGAGAGTGGCCTAGAAGTGGAAGGGTACTTCATGAGGTGGGAAAAGAGAGTGGCGCGTTGAAAGGAGCTTAGCTTCCGGAAAGCAAGGTCAGGAAACTAAAGGAAAATAATCCGCAGGCAAGTTCTATTCTATAACGGAAAGCTGCTACCGCGCCGTTGTCGGCTTTCTGTGCGCTATTGACCAACTTAAGTAGTATGTGGTAAAGGATTCAGGTAATGCAGGGTTGAAGAGTGGCCTAATAGGGGCAACAGGAACGTCATTTGCAAAGAGGCAAATGCTCTTATACGGAGTCGTTGTTTGCCCTGACTGCCCTGGCTGTCATGCCGAGCGCAGTCGGAGTATCTCTACCGGTTGCCAGGCCCGTCGTTTAGCCAGCGGCAGAGATCCTTCGGCAAGCTCAGCAGGACGTTATTTTCCTCTATTTGGTCGGCACCATAAAAAAACCTAAAACCAAAAAAGCGGCCCGCTCACCTGAGCGGGCCGCTTTTGCGGGTGGCCTAGGCCAATTGCAGGAATTACTTCCGGCGCGGGGCCGCTCTCTTTACAGGAGCCTTTTTAGTAGGCGCCGGAGTAGCTTTCACGGGCGCGGCCGGAATTTCTGGTGCGGGGCCGTACTTGGTTTCGGCGGGGTTCGGGTCGCCGGGCAGGTACACGTCAAACTCTACGCGGCGGTTGAGGGCGCGGCCTGCTTCGGTTTCGTTGGTAGCAATGGGCTTGCTCTCTCCGTAACCATGCGACACAATGCGGTCGGCGGGGATACCCTTGCGGAGCATGTAATCGCGGGCCGAGGCAGCACGCTCATCCGAGAGGCGCAGGTTATAGTCGTCGTTGCCGATGTTATCGGCGTGGGCCGAGATACCGAGGAAGTAGTCTGGGTAATCATTCAGGATCTGTACCAGGCCATCGAGGGTCGGGAATGAGGTAGGCTTCAGCACAGCCTTATCGAACTCGAACTGGATGTACTTGGTGGCTTCCTGCAGGCGCTTCTTCTCCTCCAGCTTCATCTCAGGGCAGCCTTTGTTTGAGGCCGGACCTGGGCGGTTGGGGCAGCGGTCTTGGTAATCAGGTACACCGTCGCCGTCGCTGTCAATGGGGCAGCCCGAAGCGTCTACTTTCACGCCGCCGGGAGTATCGGGGCACTTATCGTTCTGATCAATTACGCCGTCGTTATCCGAGTCGGGGCAGCCTTGCAGCTCCGCCTTGCCGGGGGTGTCGGGGCATTTGTCGTCGCCGTCGCGCACGCCATCACCGTCGCGGTCGGGGCAGCCTTCCAGCGCCGCCAGGCCTTTCTCGGTGGGGCACTTATCCAGGTAATCCGGAACGCCGTCGCCGTCGCCATCAAGGGGGCAGCCATTCATATCAACGGCTACGCCAGCAGGCGTACCGGGGCATTTGTCTTTGCGGTCAGGCACGCCGTCGTTGTCCTCGTCTTTGGCTTTGCCCAAATTGATGTTCAGGCCGATGGTGTGCTGGAGGAACCGGTCGTCAATTTTGTTGTCGTCGCGGTTGGGCTCACCATCAATGTTAGCGCCCAGCGGGAAGTGCTGGCCCGTCTGGATGAACAGGCTGGCCGCATCGCCCAGGCGGAAGCTCAAACCAGCGGCCCCAAACAGGTCAAAGTAATTCTTGTCTTCGTCGGTGCGAATAACTTGGTTATTGCGGTTGATAACCCCCTCGCGGCTCATGTAGGTCAGGCCGGGAGCTGCCAGCAGGTAAGGCCGGATAAACGACTCTTCTTTGAACAGCTTGAATTTCAGGCCCAGGTTTACGTTCACCACGTTGGTGGCAAAGTTGCTGCCATACAGCGGAGCTCCGGCGGCGGCGTTCTTCTTGAACTCAACGTAGTTGCCACTCAGCTGCAGGTCGAGGCCCTGGCTGAGGTAGCGGCTGAACGTGATGCCCGGCGCGTACTTGTTCTCGCTCCAGTCCCAGTAGTCGGAGCCGAAGCTGCCCTTGTACTGCATGGCGCTTACGTTGATGCCAATGGCGGTTTTGCGGTCAGCGGTTTGAGCATGGGAGGCAAGCGGGGCCAGAGCCCAAGCCGCTACTCCCAGCGCCAGCGCTTTTGGAAGGGGAATGCGTGGAAGCATATAACAGGAAAAAGGTGGCAGAAGTAATTATCTGTAGGTCAGATAGGGCCTTTATACCACAGTAATCCGGAAAAGTTGTACTTCTCTCACCTAACGTGTTGACCTGGTCGTAGCAAGAGCCAGTACTACTGGCTAATTCCGGCAAACTGAACCGTATCAGAATACACTAGGCCACTTCAAGGGCTCAGGTTAAGTCTATATCAAGAAGGGGGGCTGAGCCGCGCAGGAAC
Source organism: Hymenobacter taeanensis (assembly GCF_013137895.1). NCBI lineage: Bacteria > Pseudomonadati > Bacteroidota > Cytophagia > Cytophagales > Hymenobacteraceae > Hymenobacter > Hymenobacter taeanensis. The sequence continues at coordinate 1,618,191 of NZ_CP053538.1, read as the reverse complement.
CGCTCTAGCTGCCGCACCCGGGCCTGCTGTAGCAGTAGCTCCTGCTGCACTTGCTGTAGGCGCTGGCGCATGGCTAGTACCACCTCCAGGCTGTCTTTGCTCAGGCCTAGCTCATGGTGCAGGCGGGCGAGGCGGGCCAGGTGGTCGGGCTCAGCCTCCAGCGCATTGGGGGTGCTGGCAGCCCGGTGCAACAGGCCTAGCTCCAAAAACTCCTGCACATCGGCCTCACTTAGTCCGTAGCGAGTGGCGCAGTCGTGGAAGGTTATGGTGATGATATGCGTATCCATAGGCTGTTTTCAGGAGGTGAGAGGGCAGAGAAACGGTGTTGGAGTGGCCTAGGTGGCACTTACACTGGTGTAGCAAGCAGGGAGCGTGCAGTTCCGACGCTGAGGAATCTGGGGTATAGTCGGCCGGAGGGTAAGCCAGATTCCTCCTTCTAGTCGGAATGACAATACGCTACTCGTTGTGCAGGGCGGCGAGCTGGCGGAACAGGTCTTTTTCCTGCTCGGTGAGGTTCTGGGGGAGCGTTAGGGTCAGGCGCAGGTATAAGTCGCCGTATTGGCCCTCTTGCCGGTACACCGGGAAGCCCTTGCCACGCAGGCGCAGGCGGGTGCCGTTCTGGGTTTCAGGCTTGATGTTGATTTTTACTGGCCCCGAGAGGGTTTCCACTACCTGCTCGCCCCCTAGCAAGGCTTTGTAAATGCTTATTGGCACGTCCATGGTCAGGTCGTTGCCGGTGCGGGTGTAGCGGGCATCGGGGCGCAGCCGGATGGTGATGTACAGCGAGCCGCTGGGCCCGCCGTTGCGGCCCGGGGCGCCTTGGTCGCGCAGCCGGATGATCTGGCCATCTTCTACGCCGGGGTGAATGCTGATGCGCAGCTTTTTGTCGTTGACGTTGAGGGTGCGGGCCCCGCCCTGGTAGGCGTCTTCTAGCGCCATTTCCAGCTCGGCCTGGTAATCCTGACCGGCGCGGGGCCGGGCGCTACCGCCCTGGCTGCCGCCCATACCCCCAAACATGGAGCTGAAGAAATCGGAGAAGTCGGCCCCGCCAAACGGGTCGCCCTGGGCCTCGTAGCCGCCAAAGCCGCCCCCCTGCGCGTACTGCGACCAGTCGAAGCCGCCGGCACCCCGGCCAGCTCCAGCCTGCTCATAGCGCTGCCAGTCGGCACCCAGCCGGTCGTACTTGGCGCGCTTATCGTCGTCGCTGAGCACCTCGTTCGCCTCGTTCACCTCCTTGAACTTGCGCTCCGCATCCGGGTTGTTGGGGTTCACGTCGGGGTGGTACTTGCGGGCCAGCTTCCGGTACTGTTTGCGGATCTGCTCTTTGGTAGCCGACTTATCGAGCTCCAGAATTTTATAGTAGTCTTTGTATTCCACGATGTTGAACAAAAGGCAGAAAGTAGCAAGGAGCCAAGCTGAAGCCAGCTCCCTGGCCCATTGGCCCCCAGGGCGACACAAAATGCACTGGTTTGTACCAAACGGGCTACAGTATCGTTTTGAAACGAACTCAGGCCCGTTGGGGTTGCTGCCCACATAGCTGGCGCAAGTGCGCAAGCGTTTGTATTTTAGAGGCCATTTGGCTGGTTGACACCTCTCACTTTATCCATTCCCACATTTATGAAGCAGTACTCTATTCTGGCAGTAGCCGCTGTGCTGTGCGCCACTAGCCTGAGCACTCAGGCGCAAACCAGCATGCCCGCCCGCCGGGCGGTACAACCCAAGCAGAAAGTCGTGATTAAAGGAGCTACCATGAAGGATGGCTTCCTGATGAAAGACGGAAAAGTACTGATGACGCGCGACGCCCACACCGACGCGCTGACCTCGGAAACGACCTTGGTAAACGGCACCAAAATCGGAGCCGACGGCACCGTAACCATGGCCGACGGCACTACCTCCACCCTCAAGGAAGGCGACTACGTTTCCCTGACGGGCCGCCTGACCTCAGCTTCCTATAAAGCCCAGCAAGACAGCCTTGTGCAGGCTCAAATGGCGGGCGGTAAAGGCAAAGTGAAGTCGAAGAAAAAAGTAAAATAACTCGTAGCAAGCCTACAGGTATCAAGTAAAACGCCCGTCGGGTGCAGCCAGCTGCACCCGACGGGCGTTTTACTTGATACCTGCAGGCCACTCTCGGACGGCAAGCGTACCCATTAGGCAGGGCAAACGGCCAGATGAACCGCTGGGCCACTGGTTAAATGGCTTTGATCCAGAAGGCTACCGGCGCTGGGTGTAGTCTTCCAGAATGAGTGTCACTTCAGCCTCATCGCGGGCTTCCACCAGCTCATCAATTACAAACTGAACTTCTGCCTCCGTCCAGCCCTGGGCTTCGGCGGCTTTCACGAAAGCTCCCAGCCGGATGAAACGATCGGGGGAGGTGGGAATAGTCCACTGGACTTTTTTGCGGATACGCATAAACGGGAGTAGCTAGGGGCTGGCTACTGGCCTAGCCCTTCTTACGGTGTAGGACTTTGAGCTCCACGGGCGCCACGCCGGCATCGATAATCCCGATTTTGCGGGCGGCCTTTTTGGAAAGATCAATCACGCGGCCTTTAGCGTGAGGGCCGCGGTCGGTGACGGTGACTTTCACGGAGCGGTGGTTGCGCGGGTTGGTAACGCGCACTACTGTGCCAAAAGGCAGGGTGTTGTGGGCGGCGGTGCGCTTATTGGGCCGGTAAGTGGTGCCGCTGGCTGTTTTGCGGCCGTTGAACTTGTCGGCGTAGAAGGAGGCCTTGCCCGATTGGGTAAACGTTTCGGCGCCGCCCGCGCAACTCGTCAGCATGCCGAGCGAGGCACTAACCAGAGCGAGCAACAACGGCCGTAGTAAAAGCAAAGTGGGCATAGGCCAAAGAGTTATCTGGACGCCGAGGAGGCTGGTTTAGGCGGAATGCGTAGGTCTAGGAGGCGCCGGAAATTGCCCTGGAATACGTTGAAATCAACGGTGCCTTTGATGCCGGGCACGTAGGCCTCATCAGAGTGCTGCCAGATAATCCACTTGTTGCGGGGCAGCTTGGGCTGGTCTACCTCGTAGTGCGCCAGCCACAGCGGGTATTCATCAAAGTGGCCAGCCAGGTAACGGCGGTAAAAGCTGTAGTTGGAGTACAGAATGGGCCGTACGCCGTAGTGGCGCTCCACCAGCCGCAGCCAGGTAGCAATGCCCTGGCGCATCTTGTGCACATCATGAAACTGGGGGTGCTCCACATCCAGCACGGGGGGCAGGTCGCCGGGCATCAGGGGCACGAGGCGCGTAAACAGGTTAGCCTGGCGGGCACCATCGTAGTTGGGCTGGAAGTAGTGGTAAGCGCCCCGGTAGATGCCAGCCACATGAGCCTGCTCCCAGTTGCGGCGGAAGCGTGGGTCGCGCAGGGTAACGCCCTCCGAGGCCTTAATGAAGGCAAACCGAACGTTATGGCTCGCCACCTTCGGCCAGTCTATGCGGCCCTGGTAGGCCGATACGTCAATGCCGTGTACGCTGTAGCCGGCCAGCAGGGGCGTTTTTTCGAGGCCCGTAAGGTGGTCGCTACGCCAGCTGGCGTAGGCGCGGCGGGCGTAGCGGTTTATCTGCCGGCGGTAGTGCCCGTAGAACAGGCCCAGGCCCAGCAGGCCTACCAGCAAAGCCAGCAGCAGGGGCCGGCGCCGGGAGGCAGCACGGCGACGGGTGACAGGGCGGCGAAGGGTCTTCATAAGCGTCGGCATCTCAAAGGTAACGTGCTGGCGGCGTCTTCTGGTGCCTGGTCTGGGCAAAGAGCGCAGAAAAACCGCTCTTTTTCCGGACCTTCGTAGGCCACTAGTTACTTGTTTTTCATGGCCAACCCAACTAACCCAGCCGATGCCCGCGACGAATCGGGGCACCTGATTCGTGAGCTGCACGGCATTACCCTGGCCCAGATTCTGGAGTATTTGGTAGGCCACTACGGCTGGCCCGGGCTAGACCAGCGTATCCGTATCAACTGCTTTGCCGTGAATCCCAGCATCAAGTCCAGCCTCACCTTTCTGCGCCGTACACCCTGGGCGCGGGCAAAAGTAGAGGAACTCTACATTCAAACCCGCACCGCTGAAGTGCTGAAGAAGAAATAGTGGAGTGACAAGGAGATGAAGTGAAACCGTATCCTGAAGAACCTCTGCAGCCAAGACTACTCAGGGATACCAGGCCCCAAAGTTGTTCGGCGCGGCCTAGGTGCGGTGCTGGCCCAGAAAACTACCACACTGCACCACGCCAACCCAGTCCTTGTAGCAGCTACTTCCCTTTTATCCCATCACCTCATCACCCCATAACTTCATCACCTCACATGGCTGAAATCACTAAGAAAACGGGGCCATTGGCTTTACTGGCCGGATTTGGCTTGTTTCTGCTGTTTGAGATAGTGGCCTATCAAGTGCTGCGGTTTGCTACTTCCGGCCTGGGCATGCAAGATCAGATGCAGCCAGAAAATACCATTGTGAGCAACTGGGTGAAAACGGTGGTCTTTTTGCTGCTGCACCTGGCGCTAGATGTGGTGGCGGTGCTGGTGCTCAGCAACCGTATGCCCCGGCGCCACCGCGGGCAGCTCATGGGCTGGTTCTACTTGTCGTTGCTCACCGGGTTCCTGCTGCTGTGGCCTTTGTTCAGCTAATCACAGAATGATCCGTTTTTTAGAACTACCCGGGTGCAGACGATATAGATAAGCTCACCTCTTTGCCCTACAAACCAGCGAAGCGCGAGCCGTTGCTCAGGTAACCCAGGTTACTTGAGCAGCGGCTCGCGCTTCGCTGGTCTTGCGGCCATCAGAAGCCAAGGGAGCTGGCTCAATCTGAGGGCCAATAAAAAAGCCACTGCGGCTAGCAGTGGCTGGTGGAACCATGGGGGCCGGTCGGTCCCGGCCATATGAGCAGCGGCTGAGTGGCCTAGCGCTGCTTAATGGTAATTTCGCGGGCCTGAGCCGGGTCGCGGAAGGGGATGCGGATCTGAAGCTCGTTGCCTTCAAACACAGCATCAACGCGGTTGGGGTCAAGGTTAGCCGGCAGCTGCATGGAGTGGCTGAAAATAGGTGCCGACAGCTGATCTTCCGGCGTGTGGCGGTACTCAGCGTACACCGTGAGAGTGTTATTCTGAAGCAGAACGTGGAAGTTATCGGGGCTCACAGAAGGCAGGCCCACTCGTACCACTACGCCTTTCTCGCGCTTGTCCACGCGCATCATTGCCTGCGCAACACCACCACCCAACGTATTGAGTAAGTCGAGCTGCGGAGCAATGTTGTGAATGAAGTCCTTGCTGATAAGATTCATGGTGAAGTTCCTTTCTTAGGTTGTGTATGGTGTATTACAAACCCTGTACCAACAGCGGATAACCCAGTATAGGCCTGTTTTGCAGCCATAATGGCGGTAAGAGAGGCCGTTTAAGGCAAAATTAGCAGCCATAATGTCTGTTTTTTCTCAATTAGGCCACTGAGCCAAGGGCACCTTGGTAGCTGAACCGTCGCTTTTACCTTGGTTGCGTATATAGGGCTAGTACTAGTATATGGCCTATGCAACCACAGTTTTTTACTACCCCGCGCACGGCTCGCTACATCAGCCTCGGTGAGCCCGGGCCCGGCATTCAGCACATTTGGTTTTGCCTCCACGGCCGCGAGCAGTCGTTGCAGGATTTTGCCAACCAGTTAGTAAACCTCGATACGCCGGAGCGGCTGCTGGTGCTACCCGAAGGCCTTTCCCGCTATGCCCTGCCGGCCCTGGAAACCACCCCTGAAGCCGCCGACACCGTAGCCAGCTGGTTTGCCCCAGATTCTATTGAAGCTGACCTGACTGACCTGACGGTTTACCTCAATGGCCTGGCCACGGAGTTGTTGGCGGCCTGCCCCCCCAACACCCCCGTCACGGTGCTGGGATATGGGCATGGAGCCGCGGCGGCATGCCAGTGGCTGGCCGCCGGCCACGTGCCCTACGACCGGCTGGTGCTTTACGCCTCCATTTTCCCTACTGAAATAAACCGCCAGGCCACCTTGGCAGCTCTGCCCAACCGGCCGGTTACGGTGGTTACTACCACCACCGATTCGTTTAAGCCAGAAGTAGCCGGCGAGGGCCTGGTGCAAGACCTGCACGCGGCTGGCCTGCCCGCGCAGCTGCGCTACGTATCAGAAGGCCCCTTAACTCTGGCCGCCCTTGGGCCCAGTGCCGAGCTGGCCCCCGACCCTGCCGCCCCCGAAAGCAGGTAGCCTGCTGCCTGCAGTTTCTCTGGGCCTCACTCCCTGCTCCACTTCGCCTCACTCATCCTGCTTATGTCCCGCCCCGCCTCCGCCTACGACCTGACCAAACTGCCCACGCGGGCCCCGCACTCCATCAATAAGGAGCAGGCAAACCGGCAGCTAAAGCGCATGCGCCAAGAACTAATTGAGTTGCAGGACCGCCTCTACGCCGAAAACCGCCAGAGCGTGCTGGTAGTGTTGCAGGGTATGGATGCCAGCGGGAAAGATGGCCTAATCAGGCGGGTGTTTAGCGGTATCAACCCCCAAGGAGTGCAGGTGCACTCGTTTAAAGAGCCTACCGCTGAGGAGCTGGCCCACGACTTTCTGTGGCGCGTGCACCAGCAAACGCCCCGTCGGGGCATGATCCAGGTATTTAACCGCTCTCACTATGAGGATGTGCTGATTACCCGGGTTGCTGGCCTGATTAGCACGGAGGAGGCTAAGCGCCGCTTTACGGCTATTAATGCCTTTGAGAAACTTCTGCAGCAGGCCGGCACCACTGTGCTCAAATTTTACCTGCACGTATCGGAGAAGGAGCAGCGGGAGCGCCTAGAAGAGCGCGTAACCGACACCAGCAAGCAGTGGAAGTACGAGGCCGGCGACGAGAAAAAAGCGCAGCAGTGGCCCCAGTACCGCGATGTGTACGAAGATGTGTTCCAGCACTGCAGCCCCGCCAGCTGCCCTTGGCACATCATCCCCGCCGACCAGAACTGGTATAAGGCCTACGCAGTGGCTGAGGTGCTGCGCGATACCATGGTAAAAATGAACCCTCAGTACCCCCAGTACAAAGCCGACCGCCCCGAGTAGCTTCCGTTCCGGAGGTTTTCGAAGGCTCCAGGCTACTTAGCTGTTGGTTACTACTGGCTCCACCTTCCTCTCAAAATGCAGGTAGCCCTCAATGTCCAGGGAACCGGCAACGAAGTCGTTCTGCACCAGTATTTTCTGCGAAGCCGCATTTTCCAGGGTCGTTCGGGCTGTCAGGCGCCGTACCATACCGGTTTGCGCGGCGTGGGTAATCAGACCGGCGGCCAGCTCGGTGCCCAGGCCCCGGCCCTGCCAATCATTGGAGATGGAGAACCCTAGTTCGGCGGTTCCATCGGGGGAGGGCGGGCCATGAAAGCCTCCCGTGCCTACCAGCACGTTTGTGGGCGTTTCTGCGCCGGCCCGCAGAATGGCGTACCAGCCATACCAGCCCGCCGCGGTTTTGCCGCCCAGCGTAAGCTGCTCTAGAAAAAAGCGCATAGCGGCCTCATCATACTCGCCCGGAGGCCAGTGAGCCGGCATGGCGGCCCCCAGCAGAACAGGGAAATACTGAGGCTTGGTAAGCTCAGCGGTGAGTAATGCACGGCTGGCAGCTACCAGTGTCAGGCGGGGAGTGTAGGCAATTAATGGAATCATAGGCGCCGGAATATACGGGAGTATGTGAAGGAAGGCGATAAACAGCCAGGAGGCGCACCATGTTCCGAAGCCGGATTCTCTACCTTTGTTTAGCGCCCAAGCCCTCATCAGATGTCTGAAGTTCAGCCCGATTACCTCACCATTTCTTACCGCCCCGATTTAGAGGTGCTCGTGGGCCGCTGGATGCGGCAAGTAAGCTTCAGCGAGATGTGCCAGGGCTATTACCTGCTGCTGCAAGCCGCCGAGCGGCACCAGTGCCGGCAGTGGCTGATAGATGTACGTCGGCGCTACAATACGGATCGGGAAGGGGCCCACTGGATGGTAACGGAGTTTCTGCCCACCGTGGCCCCACGGCTGGGTGGGCGCACGCACCTGGCCTACTTGCTGGCCCCCGTAATTCTGCGCGACCCCGAGGGAGATTCTGCCTTTCCTACGACAGAAGCCCTGGCAGGACGACCGTTTATGGGGGAGCGTTTTATTGATGAGGCTGCCGCCGTTGCGTGGCTGCAGCAAATGCGGTAGCGCTTATATCATAAGCAGTTACGAGCTAAGATTGGCGCACCGCTCCGTAAAAAAAGGAACCGTCGCGGACTTTCTGTTCGTATAGGGTGTTGTCTATATCCCGGGGCACCTCACAACCGTGCTGCAAGACCTACCTTTCTTTCCGACGCGATGCCGGTGAGCGGGCCCGCCGGGATAGATTTGTTGCTGCCCCATGAATTCACCCGCCCCCGACACCGGTATCCCGGTTTCCCCCTCCCTAACCCCAACCCTAGAAGCCGCCCATATGCGGCCCCACTCTGGCCCCAATAAAACGCGCCTGCTGCTGCTCAGTCTGCTGGCGGTGCTGGTAGGAGCCATCATTAGCGGCCTGGGCAAGCTCCTGGTGTTGCTGATTCATGCCGTCACGAACCTGGCCTTTTTCGGGGAGCTATCCTTGGCCAACCGCAGCCCCGCCGACAACACGCTAGGCCTCTGGGTGCTGGCGGTGCCGGCCGCGGGCGGGCTGCTGGTAGGGCTTATGGCGCTGTATGGCGCGCGCGGCATTCGGGGCACGGTATTCCGGAGGCCATGGAGCAGGTGCTCACCAACCAAAGCCGGATTCGGCCCATTATCACGGTCCTGAAGCCGTTGTCGGCGGCTATTTCCATTGGTACGGGCGGGCCCTTCGGGGCTGAGGGCCCCGTTATTGCCACCGGCGGCGCCTTTGCCTCCAACATTGGGCAGCTGCTGCGCATCACCCACACTGAGCGCAAAATTCTGCTGGCGGCCGGGGCCACGGCCGGCATGACGGCCGTGTTCGGGACCCCGCTGGCCGGCATATTCCTGGCAATTGAGCTGCTGTTGTTTGAGTTTTCGCCGCGCTCCATAATTCCGGTGGCCCTGGCCTGCCTGACGGGGGCTGCGGGGCACCATCTGTTATTTGAGGCCGGGCCTGAATTTGCCATGCCTCATGTAACCACACCCAGCAACATGGCCCTGGCCTCTTACAGCGCTATTGGTTTGGCGGTAGGCCTATTGGCGGTGGGTATTACCAAAGGCTTGCATTGGCTCGAAGAAGCTTTTGCACGGTTACCACTCCCTTGGGTGCTGCACCCCGCCTTAGGTGGCCTGGCAGTAGGTGCGGCGGCCTACGTGGTGCCGCAGGTGCTGGGAGTAGGGTACTACAATATCACGGGGCTACTATCGGGCTCATGGCCCATGCAAACAGTGCTGTTACTCGGCACCTTTAAGCTGGTGGCCTGGTCATTGTCGTTGGGCAGTGGCACGTCGGGTGGTACGCTGGCTCCGCTGCTCACGGTGGGAGCTGCGGCGGGTGCCCTGCTGGGTGGCCTCATTATGCAGGTGTGGCCCGAGGCCGGCGTAATGCTGCCTCTGGCCGCGCTGGTGGGCATGTCGGCGCTTTTTGCGGGAGCATCCCGGGCGCTGCTGACCTCCGTGGTGTTTGGTATTGAGCTAACGGGCCAGTCGTACGCGCTGGTAGCGCTGCTGGGGGCCTGCACGGCGGCCTACGTGGTGTCGTACTTTCTGATGGATCATACCATCATGACTGAAAGCATGGCCCGCCGGGGTGTGCACACGCCCTACTCCTATGAGCCCGATGCCCTGGAGAAGCTGACCGTTGGGCAGGTGCTGCGCCCCGGTGGGCTCACGCTTAGTGCCGAGAATACGGTGGGCGAAGTACGGCAGTGGCTAGCCAAGCAGGAGACCAGTAAAATCCCGACGCACTTTGTGGTAGTAGATGCCGAAGGGCGCTTTCAGGGGCTGGTAAGCTTCGTTGAAATCTATGCCCACCAGCCTAACCTCAGCGCGCCGCTTCATACTCTCATTCGGCAGCACCCCACACCCGTGCTGGCCACCGACTCCCTCCGAACCGCCATTAGCCACATGGCGCGGGCCAACGTGGATGTGCTGCCCGTACTGGAGGCCCGTAACCGCTTGGTAGTGAAAGGTGTACTATCATACCAGGAGGTGCTGGGTGCTCTCCGGACCCGACTGCACGAAGAGGAGGCCCGCGAGGTGAGCTACTCGCTCAGAAACAAAGGCATCCGGATTTTGCTGCGTGGCCAGCAACTGCTGCAAGTGCAGAAATTCCGGAACCGCTAGCCCACGTGGCCTAGCAGCTCGAAGTAGTAAGTGCCAGACAGTAAAAGCCCCACCAAGCAATTGCTTAGTGGGGCTTTTACTTGGCTAGGCCAGTACAGCCGGGCCGCTCAGCCCCGTACAGGATCAGGCAGGGCAGCAGTGCACTGGCTGCTGAGCGGTAGCTACTCAGGTGGCCGGCATAGCCTAGTAAGAGGCGCTGGCCGGGCTGAGGTGGGTATCTACGCAGTTGAGCACGTCCTGCACGGTGCGCAGCGTTTCCAGTTCGGGGTCCGGGATTTCAATATGAAAGCGGTGCTCCAGGTTGATAGCCAGCTCAATCAGGTCAAAGGAGTCGAGGCCAATGTCTTCCTGCAGGCGCGTGCGAGGAGTAAATGTGAGGGAGGGAATATGACGCTTTTTGCGAAGCATACGCTCCACTTGGTGGCGGACGAGCTGTTCCATAACGGGTAGGGCAGCAAAAGAAAAAGGGAGAATAAAGAGCAGTTGAGTTTACTCAACGCTGGAAAGTAGCAGTGTGGTATCGGCAGGCATGCCCGTCACGAAAGAAGCAACCGACTGCGCGAGGGCAACATAGTCGCCGGGGGTAACGGAGCGGCCTGTAACAAACCCGTCTTCAGGCGCCGTAACGTACTCGAAAGCCAGGGCCGGTGAGGTGTTAGCCAGCTTCTGCTGCAGTTCCTGGAGTTTGGTGCGGGCCGCGGCAACGTCGGCAGAGGCAGTAGCTGCCAGCTGCAGGCAAAGCGCCTGTTGCTGTTTGATCTGAGCCTGCAGGTGCTGTTGTTCTACGGTTTGCAGGGAGTGAGCCAGCTTTACCAGCACCTGGCCCTTGCGCACGCGCTGGCCAACAGTGAAGTACACTTCCCATACGCGGCCAGCGCGGGCGGTCTGAATGCTGCGGCCAGTAGCCTTCTCAGCAGGGGGAGCCGAGACTCCGGCAGCAACAAAGCGGCCTGGTAAAGCAACTGCCCCGGCCGAAAGCGGGGGCGTTGGGGTGGCGGTAGGAGCCAGCCACAGTGGCAGCTCCCAACTACTCAACGCTACCAGCACAATGAGCAGCACGCCAAGTATTTTTTTCATGACTAAAAGAAACGGCCTCGCTGAAAGCAGCTCGTCGGTCGGGGGGCGGCCTGGCGGGCACTCCTTCCGGGCGGAGGAGAAAAAGGAAAACGTCAGTAAATCAGTTGGTAACCGAGGTGGTTACATTTCTGCGGAAATAAAAAGCGACTAGCCGGAGTGCTCTGGGCATTGCCCCGCCAGCCTCTCAGACAGCTCAGCCATAACCTGCTCAACCGTAACGGCAGCCAGGGCAGCCCGCATGGCCGTAATAGCATTGCCAAGTACGCCTTCCAGGGTATCCTGCATCACCCGGCCCAGGTTGCAGTTTTCATTCGGGTTAGTGCTGCCCACTGAAAACAGGTCGGTTTCGCCGGCTTGAGCGGCCCGAAACACATCGAGCAGAGAAATCTCAGCCGCTGGGCGGGCCAATATGGTACCCCCACCCGCGCCGCGCTGGCTTTGCACCAGACCAGCCTCGCGCAAGTTGCCCATCAGCCGGCGAACCACCACTGGGTGGGTGCCCACGCTGCTGGCCAGCACCTCCGACGACACCGGCTGGCCCTGCGAGTGGGCCAGATATGCCAGAATGTGCGTCGCGACGGCGAAACGGGTGTTCATAAATTTATTAGTAACAGAATTGGTTACAAATGTACGACGCAAAAAGGTTGTGCGCAATCTTTTTGTTTCTGCCACCAAGGGAGAAGGGAAACCGTCTATCATAGGCCAGTAGAGAACCTGGATGAGTACTTAACCCGACAGACGGTTTCACGGCGTGTTTACCTTACTCCACCGCAGAATTATTCCGTCCAGCGGCCAAACGTACCGGCTTGGTAGTCGCGGTAAGCTTCCTGAATCTGCTGCTCTGTATTCATCACAAACGGGCCATAGGCCACAATGGGCTCCCCAAACGGCTTAGCGTGGCCTAGTAAGACTACAGCATCAGAAGTGGCTTCAAGGTGCAGCTCATCACCGTCGTGGTTGAACTCTACCAGCTGGCGGGCGGAGGTTTCTTCCCCATTCACGCGCAGGCGGCCTCGAACGGTGTAAAAGAAGATAGTGCGCTCGGCCGGAATGTTCAGCTCCAGGGTGCCGCCTTCCGTTAAATGAACGGTAGCCAGCTGAATATCTGCCAGTGGCTGCACGGCTCCCTGCGTACCCGCCCAGTTACCCGACACGGCCTGGATAGTCACGCGGCCATTATCGAGGGTTGTGGTTGGAATTTCGGGTTCCTGTAGGCCTATGTAGCGGGGCTCCACCATTTTATCCTTAGCGGGCAGGTTTACCCAGAGCTGCAGAATCTCCAGGGGGCCGCCTTCGCGCTTGAACTCCGGCGAGGAAATTTCGGCGTGAATCAGGCCGCGGCCCGCCGTCATCCACTGAATACCGCCTGGCCCAATGATGCTCTGGTGCCCGCCGGTATCCTGGTGCATAATGTCGCCGTCCAGAATAAAGGTCACCGTCTCGAAGCCGCGGTGGGGGTGGGGGCCAAAGGGCAGCCCATTATTGGGCGCGGGATACACCTGCGGGCCGTGGTGGTTCAGGAACAGAAACGGATCGAGGTGCTCTACCGACTGCGTGGGCAGGGCGCGGTAGGTAACGAGGTCGGCAATAGGGGCATTAACGGCCCGGTGCTGGCGCTTGATGGTACGCATGAGAGAAGGAGCTATGAAGAAGGTCGGAACTAACTAAGCCTAGTTAAAAGGCTGGTCCCTCTCCCTGGCAAGGAGGGGTTAGGGGTGGTTGATGAAGCCTGGAACAATGACTAGAGAGAGCTAAGACCAGTTGTTGGTATATGTTGAAGGAATGTCAACCACCCTTAGTCCCTTCTTTCTAAGGAAGGGAAACAGCTTTAGAGCTTGTAGCCAGCCATAGCATACCATCAGCACCCCCAAATGGTTTTTGGCAGCTTTCCTAAAACCCTGCCTGCCACGGAGCGGTTTACAGAACTTCGCCCTGAAACTTTATTTCGCCTTTTTCATATGGCTCAGCTATTCACGCCGCTTACTCTGCGCGGCATCACGCTTAAAAACCGCATCGTCATCTCGCCCATGTGCCAGTACAGCGCCGAGGACGGGTTTACCAACGACTGGCACTTCGTGCACCTGGGCTCCAGAGCCGTAGGCGGGGCGACGCTTATCATTCTGGAAGCCACGGCCGTATCGCCGGAAGGCCGTATCACCCCCGATGATCTGGGCATCTGGAAAGATGAGCACATACCAGGCCTGCGCCGCATCACTGACTTTCTGAAAGCCAACGGCTCGGTAGCCGGCATTCAGCTGGCCCACGCCGGGCGCAAAGCCAGCCACGCCAGCCCCTGGAAGGGGGGCGCAGTAGTGCCAGCCTCGGAGGGCGGCTGGACCACTGTAGCGCCCAGCGCCGTGCCTTTTACGGAAAACGAGCCCGCCCCGCACGAGCTGACGCTGGCCGAGATTCAGCAGGTTATTGAGGACTTCCGGGTGGCTACGCGCCGGACCTTAGAAGCGGGCTTTCAGGTGATTGAGCTGCACGCGGCTCACGGCTATCTGCTGCACGAGTTCTTCTCACCCCTGAGCAACCAGCGCACTGACCAATACGGCGGCTCCTTCGAGAACCGGGTGCGGCTGCTGCTGGAAGTAACGGAAGCTGCCCGCGCCGAGTGGCCTACGGAGCTGCCCCTGTTCGTGCGCATCTCCGCTACCGACTGGACCGAGGGCGGCTGGACTGCCGAAGAATCGGTGCGGCTGGCCAAGCTCCTGAAAAATAAAGGGGTAGACCTGATTGACTGCTCCACTGGCGGCAACGTGCCCGCGGCCCAAATCCCCGTGGGCCCCGGCTATCAGGTACAGTTTGCTGAGCAAGTGAAGCGCGAAGCCGGCATTCTGACCGGCGCCGTAGGCCTCATCACCAACGCGCAGCAAGCCGAAGATATCATTGCCACCGGCCAGGCTGATTTGGTACTCCTGGCCCGCGAGTCTCTCCGTGACCCGTACTTCCCGCTGCACGCGGCCTTTGAGCTAGGAGCGGATGTGGCCTGGCCCGACCAGTACGAACGCGCTAAACCGCGCCGCCGGTAGTGGCCTAGCAGAGGCTCTGGTAAAGTAACGTTAGGGGATTGGTTTAGCTGTTAAGGTAAAAAAGACGCACCAAGCAACGATAGCGGCTAATAGCTTCACAAAGATTGATAAGTTTTATAACATTATTAATCTTTATTATTAATAATATAATAGATTGTCATATTTAAAATGTATTATGTGCAACAAAATCGTTTAGATCTGCAGACCTACTAACTTTCTGTCCTGGACCAGCGGTCCGGAACAGTCGGCTAGGCCGGCTGTTCCGGACCGCTGGTCTTTTTTCACATTAACCCTTAGTACAATGATGAAGCAAGGATTACTAGTAGTAGGCGCATTGGGCTTACTCTTGCACAGTGGCGCGGCCTTCGGGCAGAACTACGAGAAGATGGCCAAACAGATTGTGAACACATCGGCGGGAGTAAAGCCCGGAGACGATGTCATTATTACGGGTGGGCAGCATACGCTGCCACTCATGGAAGCCATAGCCGTTGAAGTTGCACGAGCCGGCGGGCAACCTAATATGATGCTCAATACAGATAAGGTAGGACGAGCCATCAATATGGAAACGCCCGAATCGGCCATCCAAGCTAGTAAAAGCAACAACCGCTTGCTGCTAGCAGATGTGCTCATTACCTTGCCCGCCTATGAGGATGCTCGCGTAGCAACGGCAGGAATGAGCCCGGAACGCCGCGCTAAATTTGGCCAGGTTGCTGCTGCGTCAGGCATAAATAAGCAGCTTGATGCCAGTAAATTGCGAGGGGTGTTTGTGAGTTACCCCAGCAAAACCTTTGCAGCGGCCCAAAAGCTAGACTATGCAAGCTACGAGCAAATGATGTGGAACGGCATTGGGGCCGATTACACTGCCATTGCCCAACAAGCCGACCGCCTAAAGCAGGTATTGGCTACTGGCCGCAAAATGCATATTACTTCTCCGCTGGGCACCGACCTGATGGTGGAGCTAGGCGGCCGCCCGGTATTCACGGATGATGGAATTGTATCAGCAACTGACCAGCAGGAGAAGCTCATCTATAACCGTACAGCTGCCCTGCCAGGCGGCCGCATTTATGGCAGTTGGGCAGAAACATCGGCGACGGGTAAACTGGTAGTTGGTAATGATTACCTGCCCGATGGTCAGGCATTGAATGGGCTTAAGGCTGATGTAAAAAACGGACAGTTTACCAATATAAGCGCCGACGCCGGGGCGGAAGCTTTCCAAAAGCTATTGGCACCTTCCGGGCCTTCGGCTCTACAGGTTAGTAACTTCTCTATCGGGCTGAATCCGGTAATGAAAGCGCAGGAGCAAAAAGCCTACAGCCCAACTACTGCAGCTGGGATGGTGTACGTGAGAGCAGGCAACAACAACCTGCTAGGTGGAAAAAATGAGTCGACTACGGCCTATTCTTTCCCAATTGCCAATGCCACGGTAGAGGTTGATGGTAAGGTAATTGTACGCAACGGGCAACTAGTAGGTCCGGCTGCGGCTACTATAGTGCCTTCATCTAAAAAACCTGCTAAATAGGCGGCTAACTACCAAAAGGAAAATTACTGACTGTTTTGTAAAGCTGCTTTCCGGCCAGGAAAGCAGCTTTTTTTTTGCCTAGGCCACCTCAGCAGGGGCACCCGCGCAACCCTCATGTCCGCGCGCGCGACCTTTTCCGTGTCCCATCGCCTTCTACCTGTTTCATGGAAAGACTTAATACTCCAAGCCGAGCCGCCGCGGCCGCCTTTGCTTTAGCACTAGCGGGCTGCGCCACCAGCCAACCCGCAACTACTACTGCTACTACCTCTAGTACCAACGCTACCGCCGCGCCCACTGTAGCATCGGTGCCGGGCCGCAGCATTGTGCTGGCCGATATTGACCGCTCCGTTTCGCCCTGCGAAGATTTTTACCGCTTCTCAGGAGGCAACTGGCTCAAGAATAACCCTGTACCAAGCTATGCCACTCGCTGGGGCCCACGTAGCCTGCTCGGCGACCGTACGCAGGCCACGCTCCGCCAGATTCTGGAGGGGGCTGCCGCTAACACCTCGGCTCCTAAGGGCTCGAACCTGCAGAAAGTGGGCGACTTCTACGCCTCCGGCATGGACTCTGTGGGACTAGAAAAAGCGGGCTTGAAGTATTTACAGCCCGAATTAGCGCGCATTGCCGCCGTTAAAGACCAGAAAACGCTGCTACTGGAAATAGCCCACCAGCAGACGCTGGGCACGGGCGCGTTCTTCCGGGCTGGCGTGGGCCCCGACCGCAAGCAGAGCACGGTGTACGCTGTAAACCTGAGCCAGGGGGGGCTGGGCATGCCCGACCGCGACTACTACCTCAAGGACGACGCTCGCTCCAAGGCCGTGCGCAACGCTTATGTGGCCTACATGAGCAACACGTTCCAGCTCATGGGCGACTCGGAGGCTACCGCCGCCAAGAAGGCCGCGGCTATACTGCGCCTTGAGACCCGCTTGGCCAAAGCCTCGAAAGACCGTGTAGCCCTGCGCGACCCCAATGCCAGCTATAACAAGATGACGCTGGCCGAGGCCAACAAGCAGTTTCCCAACCTGGGGTTGCCCACCATGCTGGCTCAAAACGGACTTGGGGCCGCGAAAGAGGTAATTGTAGGCCAGCCGGAGTTCTTTACGGAGCTAAGCAGCCTCCTGAAGCAGGAGCCCCTGGCGGATATCAAGACCTATATGGCTTGGCAGTTGGTGTCGTCGGTACCATCGGCGCTGCCCAAGGCCTACAGCGACGAGGCCTTCCGCTTTGCGCAGGTAACCAGCGGAGCCAAACAGCAGCCCGCGCGCTGGAAGCGCATGCAGGCTGCCACCGATGGCACCCTGGGCGAGGCCTTCGGGCAGCTGTACGTGGAAAAAGCCTTTACCCCCGAAGCCAAGGCGAAAGCCCTGCAGATGGTAGCCAACATTAAGGAGTCGATGGCTGAGCACATCCAAACCAACACCTGGATGAACGACGCCACCAAACAGGAAGCCCTCAAAAAGCTGAATGCCCTACACGTAAAAATCGGTTACCCCGATAAGTGGAAGGACTATTCGGCCCTGAATATCTCCCGCGAGTCGTACCTGAAAAACGTGCTGGCCGCCCGCCAGTGGAGCTACCAGCAGAACATCAAGAAGTTTGGGGGGCCCATTGACCGCACGGAGTGGAGCATGACCCCGCCCACCATTAACGCCTACTACAACCCGCCGATGAATGAAATCGTGTTTCCGGCCGGGTACCTGCAGCCGCCGTTCTTCGACCCCGAGGCCGACGACGCGGTGAACTATGGCGCTATTGGGGGCGTGATGGGCCACGAAATGACCCATGGCTTCGACGACTCCGGCCGGCAGTACGACTCGGAGGGGAACCTGCGCGACTGGTGGACCAAGGAAGACGGTGAGCAGTTCACCCAGCGTGCCGGCATAGTGGGCAAGCAGTACTCCGCCTTCTCCCCCCTCGACTCAGTATATGTGAACGGCAAGCTCACCATGGGTGAGAACCTCGCCGACTTTGCCGGCCTCACCATTGTATATGGTGCCCTGCAAAAGCAGCTGCAGAAACAGTACGGCAACGGCCCGCGCCCCATTATTGATGGCTTCACGCCGGAGCAGCGCTTCTTCCTGAGCTGGGCGCAGCTGCGGCGGTCTAACATTCGCCCCGAAGCGTTACGTCAGCAGATTCTCACCGACCCTCACTCTCCGGATCAGTACCGCACCATTGGGCCCCTCATGAACATGCCCCAGTTCTACCAGGCGTTCGGGTGCCAGCAGGGCCAGAAAATGGTGCGGCCCGATGCCGAGCGCGCTGTAATCTGGTAGGACAAGTAGGCGGATACATTGCTAATGTTTCAATTTATCCGCCACAATGCCTCTTATTTTGCAAGTGAGAGGTGATATTCATGTATATTACTTCACTTTTCTCATACCTCTGCTTTCCACATGTTTGCAAAGAGCTACCTATTGCTAACCTTGGGCACCGCCGCTGGACTTGCCCTCACGGGGTGCGCTTCCAGTACGCCGGCCGCCACCGCCACCTCAGTTGCTACCACTACTACGGCTACTGCCGCTACCACCGAAACGGCCCCCAAAGGCCCGGTGATGCCCGGTGTGGGCCTTGACCTGTCGGCCCGCGACCTGTCGGTGTCGCCCTGCGAAGACTTCTTCCAGTATGCCAGCGGCACGTGGGTAAAGAACACTCCTATTCCGGCCGCTGAGTCGTCGTGGGGATCCTGGAACACCCTCATTGACCAGAACAACGCCGTACTACGCCAGATTCTGGAGTCGTCGGCTGCTAACAAAACAGCTGCCAAAGGCACTAACGCTCAGAAAGTAGGCGACTTCTACGCTTCCGCCATGGACACCGTGGCCATTGAGAAGGCTGGTCTGAAATACCTGCAGCCCGAATTGGCCCGCATTGCAGCCGTGAAGGACCTGAAGAGCCTGCAAAGCCAGCTGGTGCGCCAGCAGATGCTGCAGACCCGTTCGGTATTTGGTCTTGGTGTGCGCCAAGACTCTAAGAAAAGCACCGAGTACGCCCTGTACCTGGGCCAGGGCGGCCTCACGCTGCCCGACCGCGACTATTATCTCAAGGATGATGCCCGCTCCAAGACCATCCAGACGGCGTACACTACCTACCTCACCAACATGTTCAAGATGTTGGGTGATAACGCGGCTACGGCTTCTAAGAACGCAGCTACCGTATTGCGCCTCGAAACCAGGCTCGCCAAAGCAAGTAAAGACCGTGTAGCCCTGCGCGACCGGTATGCTAACTACAACAAGATGACGGTGGCTGAGGCAAATGCCCAGTTTCCGAACATTGGCCTGACCACCATGCTGCCCCAGGTAGGCCTGGGCTCAGTAAAGGAAGTAATTGTAGGCCAGCCCGAGTTCATGAAGGAGGCTAGCCTGGCCCTGAAGCAGGAGCCCGTGGCTGACTGGAAAACCTATATGCGCTTTCACCTGGTAAACTCTGTAGCCTCGGCCCTGCCGAAGGCGTACGTGGATGAGTCGTTCCGCTTCAACCAGGTGATGAGCGGCGCTAAGCAGCAGCAGCCCCGTTGGAAGCGCATGTTGCGCGCTACGGATGGCACCCTGGGCGAGGCCTTCGGTCAGATCTACGTAGAGAAGGCCTTCACCCCTGAAACCAAGCAAAAGGCCCTGGAAATGGTGGCCAACATTAAGGAGGCCATGGGTGAGCACATTCAGGCCCTGGAGTGGATGAGCCCCACCACCAAGCAGGAGGCCATGAAGAAGCTCAACGGTTTCACCGTAAAAATTGGCTACCCCGACAAGTGGAAGGACTACTCGGCCCTCAACATCTCCCGCGACTCGTACCTGAAAAACGTGCTGGCCGCCCGGGAGTGGGAGTTCAAAGACAATATTGGCCACTACGGTAAGCCCATTGACCGCACCGAGTGGGGCATGACGCCGCCCACGGTGAATGCCTACTACAACTCGTCGATGAACGAAATCGTGTTCCCGGCCGGTATCATGCAGCCCCCGTTCTTCGACCCCAAGGCCGATGACGCGGTGAACTACGGCGGCATGGGCGCAGTAATTGGCCACGAAATTACCCACGGTTTTGATGACCAGGGTCGGCAGTCGGACGCCGAGGGCAACCTGCGCGACTGGTGGACCAAGGAGGACGCCGCTGAATTCTCGAAGCGCACTGACCTGGTGGGCAAGCAGTATTCATCGTTCTCGCCGCTTGACTCGGTGTACGTGAACGGCAAGCTGACCATGGGTGAGAACCTCGCCGACTTCGGTGGTACAGCCCTGGCCTACAGCGCCCTGCAGAAGCAGCTCCAGAAGCAGTACGGCAGCAACCCCCGCCCCCAGTACGATGGCCTGACGCCGGAGCAGCGCTTCTTCCTGGCCTGGGCTCAGATCTGGCGCACCAACGCCCGCCCCGAGTACTTGCGCCAGCAGGTGCTCACCGACCCGCACTCGCCGGCTCAGTACCGCACCAACGGCCCGCTGATGAACATGCCCGAGTTCTACGAGGCCTTTGGCTGTAAGGAAGATGCCAAGATGGTGCGCGCCCAGAATGTGCGCGCCCGTGTGTGGTAAGCCTGTAGTAAGTACTAGTTTGAAAAGCGGGTTGCCTCAGGCAGCTCGCTTTTCTTCTTTTGATATTCTCTTATTCCTTTCTTCAGTATGAAAAACCGTAAGCGTATAGCCCTGGCTGCTTTGTCAGTAGCTGGTTTAGCCGTAGCCGGCTGCAGCTCCTCTAAGCCCGTAGCCACCACTGCCACCGCCCCCGATACCACCCAGGCCGCCCCAGCGGCTGAGGCTCCCGTGGTGAAAGGGGTAGGCTTGGACGTAGCCAACATCGACCCGGCCGTTTCGCCCTGCGACGACTTCTTCCACTTTGCCAGCGGTACCTGGCTAAAGAACACGGCTATTCCGGCCAGTGAAGTACGCTGGGGTAGCTTCCAGCAGCTCGCCGACCGCAACAATGCCGTAAGCCGCCAGATTCTGGAGGATGCTGCCGCCAACACCTCGGCCCCTAAGGGCAGCAACATGCAGAAAGTGGGCGACTACTACGCCTCCGCCATGGACTCGATGGCCATTGAAAAGGCGGGTATTACGCCGCTAAAACCCGAGCTGGCGCGCATTGCCGCCGCACGCGACCTGAAAAGCCTGCAAGCTGTAGTGGCTCGTCAGCAGATGCTGGGCACGGGCGCGTTCTTCCGGGCCGGGGTGGGCCCCGACCGCAAGCAGAGCACGGTGTACGCTGTAAACCTGAGCCAGGGGGGGCTGGGCATGCCCGACCGCGACTACTACCTCAAGGACGACGCTCGCTCCAAGGCCGTGCGCAACGCCTACGTGGCCTACATGAGCAACACGTTCCAGCTCATGGGCGACTCGGAGGCCACGGCCGCCAAGAAGGCCGCGGCTGTACTGAGTATTGAAACACGGCTGGCCCAGGCTAGCAAGAGCCGCGTGGAGCTACGCGACCCGTACGCCAACTACAACAAGATGACGGTGGCCGAGGCCAACAAGCAGTTTCCTAATCTAGGCCTGCCCACCATGCTGGCCCAGAACAAGCTGGGTGCTGCCAAGGAGGTCATCATTGGGCAGCCGGCCTTCTTCAAAGAGGTAAACACCCTGATGAAGCAGGAGCCGCTAGCCAACCTCAAAACCTACCTTGACTGGCAGCTGGTTAGCTCCGTTAGCTCGGCCCTGCCCAAGGCGTACGGCGACGAAGCCTTCCGCTTTACGCAGGTGCTCACGGGCGCCAAGCAGCAGCAGCCCCGCTGGAAGCGCATGCTGGGGGCTACCGACGCCGCCATGGGCCAAGCCTTTGGGCAGCTCTACGTGGATAAAACCTTCACGCCCGAGACCAAGCAGAAGGCCATGGAAATGGTCACGAACATCAAGGCCAGTATGGCCGAGCATATTCAGCAGCTTGACTGGATGAGTGATGCTACCAAGCAGGAAGCCCTGAAAAAGCTGGCGGCCTTCAAGGTAAAAATTGGTTACCCCGATAAGTGGAAGGATTACTCGGCTCTGAATATCTCGCGCGACTCGTACCTGAAGAACGTGCTGGCCGCTCGCCAGTGGTCTTACACCGATAACGTGAGCAAGTTCGGCAAGCCCATTGACCGCAATGAGTGGCGCTTTACCCCGCCCACAGTGAATGCGTCGTACAACTCGTCGATGAACGACATTACTTTCCCGGCCGGCATTATGCAGCCCCCGTTCTTCGACCCGAACGCCGACGATGCGGTGAACTACGGTGGCATGGGCGCGGTAATTGGCCACGAAATCACGCACGGCTTCGACGACTCCGGTCGGCAGTCGGATGCCGAGGGCAACCTGCGCGACTGGTGGACCAAGGAAGATGCTGCCAAGTTCACCCAGCGCGCCGATATGGTGGGTGAGCAGTATTCGGCCTTCTCACCCGTTGACTCGGTGTACGTGAATGGCAAGCTGACCATGGGCGAGAACCTCGCCGACTTCGGTGGCCTGAGCGTGGCCTACAGCGCCCTGCAGAAGGAGTTGCAGCAGAAGTATGGCAACGGGCCGCGCCCCAAGTACGATGGCTACACCCCGGAGCAGCGCTTCTTCCTGGCCTGGGCTCAGATCTGGCGCACCAACGCCCGCCCCGAGTACCTGCGCCAGCAGGTGCTCACCGACCCGCACTCGCCGGCTCAATTCCGGACCAATGGCCCGCTCATGAACATGCCCGAGTTCTACGAGGCCTTCGGCTGTAAGGAAGATGCCAAGATGGTGCGCGCCCAGAACGTGCGCGCCCGCGTGTGGTAAGTCAACCCTCCAGACCATAAGAGGTAAACGCCAGCTGCTTGCTGCTGGCTAGGCCAGGTGCTGGCCCTTGCACGGCCCTGCCAAGCTGCTCTCCGGAGCGGCTTGGCAGGGCCGTTGTGGTGGTAGGTTTAGCCGAAGCCACGTATCTTGAGGAGCTATGAACACACGCGCCGCTTATGCCTGAGTTACTTGTGAATGATTACCTCCAGCTGGCGCATCGCCCGGACCTGCAAATCCTGACGGTGCGGTGGCTGCGGACTACCTCTTCCCCGGAGCTGCGCTCGGGCTACCAGCGGCTGCTAGACTTTGCCCAGGAAAACAACAGTACCCGCTTTTGGCTCGTTGACTCGCGCCGGCGCCAGCACCTGGATAACAGCGATGTGCACTGGCTGGTGCGCGACTACTACCCAACGCTCCGGCCGCGGCTGGGCAACCAGGTCTTCTTGGCCTTCCTGGTGTCGCCGGCCCAACTCGCCGATACCACCGACGACGAAACCCTGCCACCCCTGCCCTACACCCACGGCGACTATTGCTCCATCAACCAGTTTACCGACGAGGGCGAGGCCGTGCAGTGGCTTACCAAGCACCTACACCCAGCTGTGTAGCCTGGCTGGGTAATAAGGCTTGCGTACTTACTTTTCAAAAGGTGGCCTACAAAGCGCGTAGGCCACCTTTTCTGTTTTCTGGAAAAAATAAGTGCGCCTTGTTTATCTTTATTACGAAATATTCGTAGTATTACGAAAGAATCGTAATTGCTGATATGGAACGACTTACTCAACCTGAAGAAGAAGCCATGCGCGCTTTCTGGCAGCTAGAGGGCGGCTTTATTAAGGAGGTGCTGGAGCTGCTGCCCGAGCCTAAACCACCCTATACCACGCTGGCCTCCACCGCCCGGAATCTAGAGCGCAAGGGCTACCTGCAGGGCGAGAAGCTGGGCAACACATTCCGCTTCACTCCGCTTATTGCGGCCGAGGAGTACCGCAAGCGTTTCATGAGCACCTTCGTGGGCGACTACTTCCGCAACTCTTACAAGGAGCTGGTTTCCTTCTTCGCCAAAGACCAGAAGATCAGCGCTGAGGAGCTGAAGGAGATTGTGCGCATGATTGAGAAAGGGCAGGAGGAATGAGCGCCGCCGATCTGCTGCCCTACCTGCTGAAAGTGAATGGGGCCCTGCTACTGTTCTGCGCCGTGTACTACCTGGGCCTGCGCCGCCTTACCTTCTTTGGGCTGAACCGGGCGTTTCTACTCTTTGCGCTGGTGTTTGCGCCGGCTTACCCTTTCATTGACCTCAGCGGCTGGTTTGCCCGCCAAAACCCGCTGCCGGCCCAATTGCTGCTAGTAGCTCCCAACTGGCCGGCCGTGCCTGCGGGCGTGCCTGCCACCATCAACTGGTTGGTGGTGGCCTACTGGCTGGGGGTAAGTGGCCTAGCGGTGCGGCTGGTGCTGCAGCTACTCTCCCTGTACCGGCTGCACCGCATTTCCCGCCCCATGGAGTTTGAGGGCCGTCTGTATCAGGCGGTGCCGGAGCCGGTGGCACCGTTTGCTTTCTGGCAAACGGTGTACCTCAACCCCGCCCAGCATACTCCTCAGGAGCTGCCCGCTATTTTGTGCCATGAGCAAGTACACGTGCGGGAGTGGCACACCGTGGATGTGCTGCTGGCCCAGGTCAGCTTAGTCTTTTACTGGTTTAACCCCGGCGTGTGGCTCCTGCGCCAGGCCCTGCACGAAAACCTCGAGTTCCATACTGATTACCGGGTGCTGCAGTCGGGCCTGCTCGACAATAAAACCTACCAGTACCAGCTACTGCACCAGAGTGTGCAGGGGCAGGCCAACTCCATTGTCAGCCATTTCAATTTCCACCTTCTCAAAACTCGTATCGCCATGATGAATAAACCCCGTACGGCCCGCACCCAGGCCGCCCGCTATTTGCTCCTGCTCCCGCTGGCCGCCGGTCTCACCCTCTGGAGCTGCGAGAAAAAAGCTTACCTCCCAGAGCCAGCCACCGCTGATGCTACTACCAAAGCCAAGCAAGACAATGCCCTCTACTTTGTAGATGGAGTGCAGGTAACGAAAGAAGCCGCCCTGGAAATGGCTCCAACGCGTATTGCCAGCGTAAACGTGCTGAAAGGCCATAAATTCCAGGATGGCTTCAACCAGGCTGCATTTGAGCAGGATTTCGGGCAGCACGATGGTCCCATCATGCTACTCATAACCAAGGGCAACGAAAATTCCTCGGCCCTGCAGGCCTTCAACAAGAAGTACAACATCACTTACCGTATTCCTGCCGCCACGGATACGGAGGCCGCTAATCAGCGCATCAAGGAAAGCTATGTGCTGGTAAACGGGCAGGAGTCCGGGGAGGATGTTACTAAAATAGACCCCGCTACTATTAAGAGCATGTATGTGCTAGATGCCGAGCAGGCAACGGCCAAGTTTGGCGAGAAGGGTAAAAAAGGCGCAGTTATCATCACTACCAAATAGTCGCTCAATTTTTGGCGCAGCCAGCAGGCTGTAGGTAAAAAGCAAAAAGCGCGAAGGCTGGCCCTCGCGCTTTTTGTGGGTTTGGTAATGGAAACGGGGTTACTCTTTGCGGCGGAAGGGGCGGAATGCCGACGAAGTATTTGCCTTTAGCACGGCACCTACCCCCTGGTGAGCCGCGAAGAAGCCAGTAACGGCAGCCTGCAGGCCGGCATCATCATCAAGAGAAATATCCGCTAGTACGTCGCGCTGGTCTAGGGGGGCCGGCAGGGTACTGAGGCGGCAGCGCGGGATGCTCAGCGGGTGCTCGGCGTAGAGCACGGCACCGTCTTGGGCGGCATGGGTATGGCGGTAGCGCCATGATACCTCGTAGGCCGCTCCCTTGCCAAAAGCATTCGGGTCGGCGTACGTTTCAAAGCCAAGTTGGCGCAAATATTCTTCTGTCATCCTGTAAGTTACGCTTTTTATAGCCGGTAGTTGGCGGCGCGCTCCATGAGTCGGTGCCTCACCCGCATTACAGGAGCGGGAGCGGCTTCTGCTGAGCTAGTTAGGCCAGTACCTCAAGAGGGGGGCTACGCCTTTTTGCGCGCTGCCAGCCAGAAACTGCCGGCTAGCACTGCTATTAGACCACCTGCTATTGCCGCGATGCGAAGCGGCTGAGCGGTGCGCCGCTGGGCTCCGTTGAAAATAGCCTTGGGTATTTGCTGGCCGCTGATAGCACGCAAGATCAGCTGCACGGTTTCCTGGGGCTTATCCCACTGCGGGAAGTGGCCGCTCTCCTCAAACCAGTATAACTGGGCATCGGGGAAGAGCTCTTGGGCCCGGCGCGCCTGCGGCGGAAAACACACCCGGTCTTGGCGTCCCCAGCCAATAACCAGCGGCTGTTGCAGGCAGCCTTTAGGAGCGCCCTGCTGCTTCTCGCCGTAGGCCAAATTATACAGCAGCTCGTCAAAAGAAGGAGATGCAATAAATGTGCGGAGCTCATCTTGAGCCACTTCTGCCGGAAGCCGCCAGGGGCGCGCTGAGAATTGGGCAAACAACAGCGTCCGGCCCAGGGTGCTGTGGGTGAGGGCCGGTAGCACGGGCTCTAGGGCGCGCACCAGCCGAATAGAGGCCGCCACCGAGTAGTAAAACGTGGGAATTTCCCAGCCGCGCCAGAATCCGCCGGGGTCGAGGGAGACTACGGCGCCTACTACGCCCCCACGCCGGGCCAGCTCTAGCACCAGCCGGGCCCCCATAGAGCTACCCACCGCATCAATGCCCAGCAGGTTATGCTGGCGCAAAAAGCTGGTGACGGCATCGGCCAGGGTACGAATGGAAACCTCCCCGGTGAGGGGCGGCGTAGCCCCGAACCCCGGCAGATCCACGGCAATTACGTCGCGCTCAGCGGCCAGGGCTGGCAGAATAGTCTGCCAGGAGCGCCAGCTGCCGCCAATTCCGTGCAGTAGGAGCAGGGGCTTGCCGCTCCCGCGCCGGATGTAGTGCATATCCATAAGTACAACTCAACACAGTAAAAGCTAGCCGGGAGTATACCCGCTACCTGAGCAGTAGGGTGTACGCGAGAGCTGGCTGCCGGGGTAGTACAGAATTTGGGGGCGGGCTGAGCTCAGTGCATAAACCGCCAAAAGAGCCTGCCGGCTAGGCTCAATGGTGGAATATAACAGGTAGTGAATCGTCAACTTTCCAGGGGCTATACGGCGTACACCCTACCCTGATCAACTCTTCAGCCCATGCCACTCCACCCTAAACTCACTGAAAAGCTCAGTAAAGTCTATGCGCCCTCGGCTACGCTTGATGACGTGTTCAAGGGCCTTGATCTGACCTTCATCACCAATGAGCACGGCGAGCCGGTTACTCTATTCCTGGGCAAGCGCCGCCCCGACGGCGCTATTACCGGCGAGCGATACGTGCGCACCATCAAGCGGGAGCCCGGCAGCTTGCGCGTGCTCTCCAGCCACTGGGACCTGAAGGGCAAAGTAGCCAGGGCCTGAACACGCCTAGGCCACTTTACAGGAGCTGGCGCAAATCAGAAAGCTGGTTAATACGTAGGGGCGCTTCTTCGGGGCCGACCGTGCCAAAGCCATACGTGGCAAAAATGAACGGCGTACCGCTCTGCTGACTAGCCTCAAAGTCGCCGCGGGTGTCGCCCACGTACACGGGCGCCTGCAAGCCGTATTGGCTTACTACCTCCCTGATATTCTCCGATTTAGGCAGGCCCTTGGTGCCGAAGCACTGATGCCCCTCAAAATAGTGGCCTAGCTGGCTGTTCTCGAAGAACGCTTCTACGTAGCCGCGCTGGCAGTTACTCACAATAAAGAGCCGGTACTGGCGCTCTTGCAGGTAACGCAGGGTTGCTTCTAGCTCGGGGTAGAGTGTGCCGCCATGCTCCCGGGCGGCGGTTAGCTCCTGCTCAGCGCACAGGGCCCGGAACTCTTCGCGGCGCTCAGGGGGCAGACTAGGGAACAGCCGCTCATATACTACCCCGTAGGGCATGCCGGTTACGGCCTGCACCTGGGCCAGCGTAATATCGTGCTCAATGTAATCGACGCTGTTTTTGGCAGCCTGAAAAGCTTTGGTAATAGCTTCCGATGAATTCCAGAGGGTGCCATCTAAATCGAAGATGACGCTATCAAAACGCTGTTGCATAGGGGCAAGCTAAGTTGTTAGAAGGGGGGGGATGGGGCAGAGTGAGGTGGCCTAGCAACCCCAAACAGAAGGGTTTGTTGCCGCCCGGCTTTGGTAAACGCCTGCCAACTTCGGGCTTATGGCAGCAAAATAAGGCAGGCTAAGAACGCAAACCCAACTGCTCAGCAGGCCACCTCAGAGGAACTGACCGCGGAAAACTACTCATCCTAACCAGCGCTACCGCACCAGTTTAGGGGCTGCAAAGCCCCCGAATGGCTCTTAAGATGGCGGTGCCCTGATAGCGCCACGGGTTACACGGTAAAGCCGCCTCTGCCCGCAGTGCCGCTTCGGCCAAAACATAGAATAGGCTTTAAGAATGATACGCGTAGCTACACACTTTAAAATGGGTAAGTGCAAATTTATATCTGATAAGTTTGATAATATTTATTTTTATATATACTAAATAATGTTCACGTAATATGCTTATTTTCGTGCAGTTGGCTGTGCGTGTTCTTAGGTGTATTCAGCTGCGTGATTTTGTGTCAGTAGAGTGTCAATTTACCCATCTTCTATATGTCCAAATTACTACTTCTTTTTTTGTGCGCTCTGATGCTCTTGCTTGAGCCAGTTGCTGCAGTGGCCGCCCCGCGTGAGGCCGCTACCACCGAAGTGGCGGCCAGCCCCGGCAGCCGCATAGGGCACCGCCCCAACTATAAAAAGTATCGGGGCAATAGCCGCCATAGGCCCAAGAAGCTGGGCGTTTTCCGGCGCTACTTCCTCTACCGCAAAGCCAAGAAGAAGCGTGCCGCCCGGCATACCCCCAGCGTTAAAGTGGGCCGCCCCGTAAGAACGAGCAAGTAAGCTGGCACTGGCTAGCTGCACAGCCTCCCTTCCTGGTCAGGAAGGGAGGCTGTTGCGTTTATGAGAGTGCGCGAGCGTAGCCTGGCGGCCAAACTGGGTAACACATTGTGCCGCCCATGCACCTATTCAGTGGCTACTGTCGTACGCAGCCATCGGGCTGGGTTACGTGTTATACCAGTACTGGGCCCCGTATTACTGGCCTTCTGTTCTCTATGGCTCTCACTACCCCCTCACCCCCTCAGGAGGCCACCCCCACCCTCTGGACTCCCTTTACCTTTGCCGTATTTCGGGCCATCTGGATTGCCTCCGTGGTATCTAACATTGGTACCTGGATGCAGAACGTGGCCGGCGTGTGGCTGGTAACCACGCTTACCACCTCGGCCCTGCTGGTAGCCCTCATGCAAACGGCCACCAGCCTGCCCGCTTTTCTGCTGAGCATGCCCGCCGGTGCCATTGCCGATTTAATTGACCGGCGCCGGCTGCTGCTATTCACGCAGGGCTTTATGGCGGTGGTGGCCCTGCTGCTGGGGGGGCTTACGCTGCTGGGTGAGGTTTCGGCCTTCGGGGTGCTGGCCCTCACGTTTGTGCTGGGCATTGGGGCCGCTATTAATGCGCCGGTGTGGCAAACCGTAACGGTAGAGCTGGTGCCCCGCCGGGTGCTGGGCTTTGCCATTACCCTAAACGGCGTAAGCAACAACATCGCCCGGGCTATTGGGCCGGCCATTGGGGGCGTTATCATTGCGTACTATTCGCCGGGGTGGGTGTTTCTGGTAAATGCCGTGTCGTTTCTGGGCACCTTCGCGGTGATTTACACCTGGAAGCGGCAGGCCGACGTAACCAGTGGCCCCGCCGAAAACTTTATGGGGGCCCTGCGGGCGGGCATGCGCTACGTGCAGTACTCGCCGGCCATTTATGCGGTGCTGTTTCGCACGTTTGCCTTCTCCTTTGGGGCCAGTGCCATGTGGGGGCTGCTCTCAGTGGTAATTGCTAGGCGCCTGCACCTAAGCTCGGGTTCTTACGGCGTGATGCTGTCGTGGCTGGGGGCCGGTGCCATTGCGGGGGCTTTCCTGATGGGCCGGGTGGGTAACCGCCTCAACTACAACCAGCGGGTACTCCTGGGCACATTGGTGTTTGTGGGCACCAACGTAGCACTGGCCCTGGCGCCGTCTATTCTGTGGCTATACCCGGTCATGTTTGTGTCGGGGGTGGCGTGGCTCATGACCATGACCAGTTTCAGCACCACCGTGCAGCTCAATGTGCCCAAATGGGTGCAAGCCCGCGTAGTGAGCATGTATATGCTGGTGTTTCAGGCCGGTCTTTCATTGGGAAGCGTGGTGTGGGGCGAGCTGGCCGACCGTGCCTCCCTGGAGCTGGCCCTGCTGGCCACCGCCGGCTGGATGCTGTTGAGCATGCTGCTGGCCATTCCGTTTCCCATGCGCTCAGGTGAAGGGCTGAATCTGGAACCAGCTGGGCACTGGCCTACGCCCACTATTGCCGGTGACGTAGACCCCGACGATGGCCCCGTGGTAGTGATGGTGGAGTACCAGGTAGAGCCGGAAAACCAGCCGGCGTTCCGGCTGGCCGCTGAGCAGCTCACCCGCCTGCGCCTGCGCGACGGCTCCCTGCGGGCCGGCGTGTTCACCGATATTGCCGCTCCCACCCGCATCACGGAGTTTTTTTACGTAGCCACCTGGGGCGAGCATGAGCGCCAGCACCACCGTTTTACGAAGGAAGACCTGGCCGTGGAAGCCCGCGTCCGGCAGCTGCACAGTGGCCCCGAGCCACCCCGTGTCACGCACTTTCTGGCCTTTCCTAAGTCAACTAACGTGGAGGTGCCCACGCCTTACGAAACCATGGAAAGCCCCCAATAGAAGAAGTGGCCTAGCCATATCCACCAAGGTTGCTAGGCCACTTTGCGTTAGCCAATCAGCTGCCTGGCCACCTCCACCAGGGTTTCGCCCATGTAGGTGGGCCGCGGAGCCAGGGGGTAAAGAGTTTGCCCTGGGCGCGCCACAAAGCCCGCCTGCAACCCCGCCCGCAGGGCCCCCGCTACATCCCAGCCATGGGCGGCCAGCAGGGCAGCATCGGCGGGGGCTACCCCCAGGGCCTGCACGGCGGCCTGGTAGGTGTGGGGGTGGGGCTTGTAGAGCTGTACCGCATCCACGCTCAGCCCTCGGTCGAAGTAGTGAATGATATCGGCCTGGCGCAGTTGCTCATCCAGCATGAGTTGGGTGGAGTTGCTGAAGGCCACAAGCGAAAAACCCGCATCCAGTAGCATCTGCAGGCCCTTGGGTACGTCAGAGTGAGCAGGTAAGCGGGTCATCAGGGCCAGAAGCTTTTTCTTTTGAGCCGGGCGTAGTCGCTTTTTCTTCAGCATGTCAGCGGCCATGTCAAGAGCGGCGTCTGCAATGAGGCTGAAGGGGTGGAAGGTGGTCGTAACGGTATCAACCAGAGAGTACTGCAGCAAGAGCCCAAACCACTGGTTAAAGGCCCGCTTCTCGCCGAAGGCTTTGCCCACGGCCAGCTTAAGCGGGCTCATGTCCAGCAGAGTTTCATTAACATCAAGCAGCAATACGCGCGGCTGGGGCAAAGAAGGGGATGGCTTAGGCATACTAACGGAAAAAACGAGTTAAACAGGGGGCAACCTCGCCCAAGGGTGCCTACGTAGAGAAGCGGATCGGCGGGCAAAACGAGTAGGCTTGCCGGAAAAATAGTAGCCGGAACCTACCAGAATAATCCGCTGAAACTGAAGAGGCTTGTTGCCTGACAGCTACCTTTGTTGTGAATGAAATTGTGCTTCGAAAATGCCGCCGGGCGCTTACTGGAAGATCCGCTGGGGTTTATGCAGGTGAACTGGGCTATGCAACCGCGCACCCTGGCCGACGTGAAGGCACTGTTCACGCAAATGGCACTGAGCCTGCAGCAGCGCAGGTGGGGCCGTATTTTGGTTGATCAGTCGCAGATGCCTCCCTTCAGCCAAGAAGAGCAGCGCTGGATTGCGGAGCAGTGGCTTCCGGCTGCCGTGCAAAGCTCAGGGTATCGGTACGGGGCGGTGGTGGTGTCGCAGGATGTGTTTACGCGTTTAGCCACTGCCTATATTACCACCCATGTGCAGGGCCTGCCCCTCACTTACCGCTCCTTTGAAACCGAAACCGAAGCCCGCGCCTGGCTAACAAAGCAACCCGTGTAGCCACAGCGGCCGTACCCCGCCGCCCATACCCAAAACTGGCTTGTAATCAACAACGCCACCCCACAGCACCTGTCTATCGGTAAGCTGCGGGGTGGCGTTTTGCTACGGGCGGGCGGGCCAAACTTACCAGTCGCCGCTGTTGCTGCTGGTATCGTCAAATCCGCCCCCGCCCGTATCATCCGACGACGACGACGTGTCATCATAATCCGATGAGAAGTAATCGGGAGAGTCGTTGGTGTTGGCATCGGAGAAGTAGTCGGGGCCTGCCGTATCGTCGGTGGTGCCGGTACCGCCCAGGGCCGGGAACCCGCTGCCGGTGTAGGCACCCGCATTAGAGTTAGGCTCCAGGGGCGGGGTGCGGTCGGCATCGTACTGGGAGGCGTTGTGCGTATCGTGGCCCGAGGCCATGCGGTTGCCCAGGTAGGCCCCGGCCGCCGCCGCCGCGCCCGTCATCAATACCCCGCCCATGCCACTGCCTAGGCCGCCACCGCCACCGGAGTTGCCGCGGTTGGGCAGAAAGTCGGGGGCCCCGGAAGCCTGCTGACCACCCGTGCCACGGTTGCTAGGCTGGTTGGGTAGAAAATCGGGGGTAGTGACGGGGCCAGCAGCGTAGGGCACATTAGCGGGCGCCGACTTACGCCGAAACATCCGGATGAGGAACCATAGGCCACCCCCAATCACTAAAGCCCCCAGCAGAAGGGTACCCATACCGATGCCCGATGAGTCATTATCAGAAACCGGGGCCGGCGTGGTGATGGGCCCCGGGGAGGTAGCCGGCAGTTCATCCGCTACGCCGGGGTCAGCCGCTTCCAGGCCGTCCTCAGTAGTAGCGGGGGTGACGGCTGGTTGGCTAGGGCTGGGGTCAGCGGCCAGCATCAAAGCATTCAGGCCCGTGCGCAGCCCGGCAAAGTAATTTCCCTGCTTAAAGCTGGGCGTCATTTGCTGATTGATTACACGGGCCGTAAGCTCGGGGTAATCTGGGTGCGCAGCCCTGAGCCCGCCTGAATCGTTACTTTATGCTCCTGGGCCCCTAGCAGCACTACAATGCCGTTATTTTTGTCGCGCTGGCCCACGCCCCAGGCCTGGCCCAAAGCCCGGCCGTAGTCGGCTACATCGCGGCCTCCCAGGGTGGGCACGGTTACTACTACCAGCTGGTTGCCGGTTTTATCGGCGTAGCGGCGCAGGCCGCTCTCCAGAGTTTTAGCATCGGCGGGACTCAGTAGCTGGGCCTGGTCGGTCACGAAGCGGAAGGGAGACGGGCGCGGGGGCAGCTCATCGGCACAGGCGGGGGCCGACTGGCCTAGCCCTGCCGCCAGCAGCAGCAAAAACAGAAGAATGCGGTACATGGGGGAGTAGATTAGAGTGGAAGAGAAAGGAAGGCTACCAGACTTTTACGACCCCGCGCCATAAGTGGCTGCCCGTAAGCACCGAAGCCTGAGTAGCCGCCAGGGCTATGCATAAAAAAAGGCCTGCCCTGGTGTGGGGCAGACCTGTTGGCTCTACGTGCTGGCAAGC
Source organism: Hymenobacter taeanensis (assembly GCF_013137895.1). Lineage (NCBI taxonomy): Bacteria > Pseudomonadati > Bacteroidota > Cytophagia > Cytophagales > Hymenobacteraceae > Hymenobacter > Hymenobacter taeanensis. The sequence continues at coordinate 1,584,946 of NZ_CP053538.1, read as the reverse complement.
CGGGTGCGGCCTAGGAGCCAACCCCCGAGCTCTGCGGACGGTTCTGCATTTCCTGCATGGCATCGGTGGTGTTTTGGCTGCTCTGGGCCTCAGAGGTGGTATCAGACTGCACCGTTACATCGGTGGCCTGCTGGCCCACGCGCTCCGACATCTGGCCGTTATTGCCCTGGCCGTTAGCGCCACCCTGGGCTGGGCTGCTCTGGCCGCCGCGCACCTCAATCTGGTGCCGCATGGTTTTCTGCTGGTCTTTGGGCACCACAATGTGCAGCATTCCATTCTCAAAGGAGGCCTCAATGCGGCTGGCATCAACGGTGTCGGGGAGTTGGAAAGAACGGTGGAAGGAGCCGTAGGAGCTCTCTACCAAGTGGTAGCGCCGCTCATTCTGCTCATTGCGGAAGTGCCGCTCACCCGAGATAGTAAGGCGCCCCTGGTGGAAATCAACCTTAATATCCTCGCGCTTCATGCCCGGCAGTGCGGCTTCTATTTCAAAGCTTTTCTCGGTTTCATACGCATCTACGTGAGGCGAAAAGCTGTTCACGCGTCCGCGCGCCGCCATTGAGTCGTTGAAAAACCGATCAAGCATCGTGCTGAAGCTTGAAGAGGCCAAGTCGGAAAATGAGTCTTGATATTTCTGAATAGCCATGGCTGTAAAACGGTTTAGGTGGCACATATGAACAAATACGGGTATTAATACGCCAGCAAAAAATGGCAGGTTACACCAGAAATAACGAAGGCAAACACCTCATAAACTATACTGATTTACCCCTGCTGAGCCGTATATTGGCTGGGCGTAAGCATGCCAGTGCCAGCCCAGGTACGGGCCGTTTCCAGAGCTCAGGCTCGGGGCAACAGTCCGCTGCCGGCGGGTAGCTATTATCCTTGTGTTTCCATCTGTATCCCACATCCTGCCATGAACGAGCACCTATCCGTTCTTCACACCTATTTCGATTTAGTACAGGTATTTAGCATTGATGAGACGGCGTATGCTGCCGTGCTCCACCCCGATGTAGAGCAGCTGGAGTTTCCTAACCTGTTGCACAAAACCATACAGCGCCGGTCTTTCGATGATATTATGGCAAACCTGCGGGCCGGCCGCGAGCTGCTCCGCGACCCTACCTTTGAGGTGCACAGCACGCAGCACTGCCCCGATGGCAGCATTATAGTGGAGGGCCGTTGGCAGGCTATTACCACCAACGATATAGGCCAGCTGTTGCGCGGGCAGCGCCTGTCGGCGCAGCTGTGCCTGATTTTTGAATTTCAGGACGGCAAAATCTATCGGCAGCGCCGCTACCCCTGCTACGACCTGGCGTAGGCAGCTCCGCAGGAAGGTGGGCCATGAGCGGCGAACTTGCGCAACCGCGCCGCCGTACAGCTGAAGTGTACCCGTGCCCTGTGGCCCGTGGCGGTTAGGGCGTAAGCTCTGGTGGCTACGGTAGCCCAGGCGGGGCTTTCTGCAGCCTTCTTGCCACTTCCTTATGCGTAGCTTCCTCCCCCTTACCTTATTGCTGACTGGCCTGGTGGCCGGTGTGGCTCAGGCCCAAAACCGAGCTCCCGTTACGCCCACTCGCCGCAACCCTACTGAGCGCATCAGCCCCATGCCCGGTGTTATGCTACCGGCGGGGGTAAGCCAGCAAAACGCCGAGCCCGTGGCGCCCCCCACCAATGTGCGCCCCAGCGGTACGCTACCCCTGCCCGCGGTGCCCAGTGGGAAGGTCACGGCCGGCCCCATTGACTCCGTGCGGGCCGATCAGCCTACCAACACCAACCGCCGCCGCTCAACGCCAGCGGCACCCCGTCGTAAACGGCCCTAGCTACCGCTTGCGCCCCGCAACTACAACACCCCGGTCTGTTCTCGGCAAGATTCTGCCAGTCCAGGCCGGGGTGTTGTAGTTATACGGTAGCCTCTGAGGTAGCCGTTCGAGGAGCTTACTTGAGGGCAAGTAGCCTGGGACACAAAAGCCACGCACCCCCGGCCCGTATGGAGGGTACAGAACCTTATTTCTGCTTGAGGTACGTTGCGGATGGCACAACCCTGTAAGAGGGATCAGTACCGAAAATGCCTTGCAGAGATGCCACGTGCCGACCACCAATAATGGTAAGCACCCGGGAGCTGCGTGTGGCCAGTTGGGTGGTCACTATATTGGAGTAGATCTTCAGGTCGCGGTTGTACATCACCGAGATAAATTCGGCGCCCACGTAGTGCGGCTTAATGAAGGCCGCGTCCACCATCTCATCGGCCTTAAGGGTGCCATCGGTTACCCGGGCCGGCGTGCGGTACACCAGCGTGTGCAGCTGCTGCAGGAAGGCAGGGGTATTCAGGAAGGTCAGCAGTTGTGCCATAGTGAGGTCACCCTTCTCCCACTGCTGCACGGTAGGGGCGTAATACGCCCGGTGCTCGGTGGTGCCCTCTTGGTAAAGCTTGATGTTAGTGCCCTCATGCAGGATGCTCTGCGACGTGCCGCCCTCGGAGTTAACGCAATAAATACGGTTTAGACCCAGGCGCTTAGCCATCGGGAAAGCCAGCTGGTATATTTCAGAGCGGCCCCCGGGCATAGTATTTGGGTTTAGCTTGTCCTGCTGATAAAGCGTGTACAGGCTGTCGAGGCGGGCCTGCTGTGAGGGCAGCTCCTCTACCATAATAGCATCGGGCCGAAACCGCAGCACCTGGTCGCGGAAGGCGGCCAACTCCGTTTGCCGCCGGGTTGTGAGTACATCCGTTAGTGGGTTGGCTTCCTTGTAGAGCTGCGCCAGATGCGGGGTAGCCACCAGTAAAATATCTGTGTGCTTTTCGGCAGGGTAAGCAGTGGCGGGCGTGCGGGAGGAAGCAGCACAGCCCAGCAGGCTCAGGAGGCCGCCAAGGCACGGAACCAGGAAGTGACGCATATGGAAATGCCAGTTAGCTAACGAGGGAATAGGCCTAAGAAAATACTGGTAGCAAGACGTGGCCCGGAGCCGCAACCGTTGCATGGCGCTTCTCATAAAACAGCAGAGCCTTGGTGCCCGGCTACTTTTGCCGACGTAATATGGCCATAATCAAACGGGGGCAGGTTTTTTGTTGAGTGCAACACCCAGGTGATGCACGAGGCACCTTACTTAGTAGCCCACAACGTGTGCACTAGCCATCAAGCCCGGGCGGCACTCTGGTCAGCAGCGCCACCAACACCGGCCTAGGCTAGTGGTAGTTAGATGAAGCTGGGCTGCTTTCCTGCTATGTACCTGATCTGGATAGCCTGTCTACTGCATAAGTAGGATATTTCTTCTATCCTGGCCCCATATTTGTGTTGTATATTGGACGAAAGCGGGCTTGCCTTGCGTTCGGTGTTTGCGTTACTCCCTCCAACTTTGTGTTTATGATGAAAGGTTTTCTCGCGGCGGCTGGCCTCACGGTAGCTGCTCTGGCCCTGAGCCCCACCTCGGCACACGCCCAGGTTACCATCAACATCGGCCGGCCCGCTCCTCAGTATGTGGTGGTGCGCGAAGCCCGTCCTGTGAAGAAATATAAGTACAAGGCGCCCAAGCACTATTACCGTCCCGCTGGTCCGGTGCTGCTCGTGCCGGCTGGCCCCGCCTACTACGGCCCTCCCGGGCATGGCCACGGCCACGGCAGAGGTAAAGGACGCCACTAAGTAGCGGCAGTTATACACAAAAAAGGCTTCCACGGTCAGTGGGAGCCTTTTCTGTATGATGGGAGTGGCCTGGCGGGCGTTAGTCTACCTGCTTGAGCGGTACATTAACATAGGTACCCGTAACGGTGATGTTGCACTTGCGCTTTGGGTAGGTGCCGTAGGCCACTGTAGGGTCGCTGGCGCCGGTTAGGGTGGCGGTATAGGTGCCGCTCAGGAGCTGCCGCTTCACATCGTAGCTGCTGATGATGAAGCTGCCCGTAACATGCTGCATGCTGCTGGGGTAGATGAGAGTGCCGCCGCCCCGGCTTTCGGGCAGGTCGTAGTAGTAGCTTACATCCGCATCAAGGGTTCGGTCGCGGAGGGTTTTGAGGGTGTAGGTGCCGGTAAGTGTGGCGGGCAGCTTCGCACGATCCAGCGTGAAGCCGATGCCCTCAGTGCCGGTGGCAGGCGCTATGCCCATCGATATGCTTTGGGCGTTCTGGTTAACGTAAGCCTTCAACTGCTGAGCCTGAAACGTGGTATCCCGATGCTGGCCGTTATCCTGGTACTCAATGGAGCGGCTATAAGTAACGGCAGGCTCCGGCATAGGCTCGGGCGTCTGTTCCCGATCATCTTTATCACAGCCAGCGGTAAAGGCCAGCGTCAGGCCTAGTAATAGCGAGAGAGTAATGTTCTGTTTCATAAGGAATAGAGAAGTGTAAAAACACTATATATAAAACTGTGCCAAGTCGGTGGCGAGTGGCCTAGCTTACCATACCCACAAGGGTATGACTACTATAGAGCAATGAATTCCACTAATTAGCGGTTGTTTTATATAAAGAAGGCTTCCAAAAAGTGGAAGCCTTCTTTATATAGGTAGTTATGGTTTAAAGAGCAAAGAAACTTTGCACTTATGCCCAAAGTCTTATGCAAAAAAGCACTATGAAATTGAAATAGGAATCAATTTGTGTTGTGTTTTAAGCCAACTTAAAATTTGAGTTTCATAGGTGGGATTTGTGCCTAGGTGTAACACTGAACGTAACTGCAAGCCAGGTTCAGTAAAGTTTATTACTTTAATTTTAGGCTTGAGGCTTATTAAATCTTGCTGTGAGATACCATTAGGTATCATATTGTAAGTCTTACCGCCAATTGAAAACGGCATAGTAAATAATATAGGTGGAATTTCTCTCCAAGCATTCAAGTCATGCTGTATTAAGCCAGCATCTTGTAGTGCAGTTAAATTTGAATATGAAAGTCCCACTGGAGTGAGTGCATTGCTACCTGCATTACCAAATGGGTCAGTAATAAGTCCCGCTTGGTTCACAAGAGGCATGAAATAACTAGCGTCGCAGAAAGCCTGGAAAAGTTGAGCGATATTTTGACTTAGTGTAGATAAAATTTGTATTGTTTGAGGGCTATAACTTCCTGGTTTACGTATTTCTCCTGCAAGTATCTTAGCTAAAAATAGCTGAACATCTTGATTTGATTTTTGCTCCGCAATGCGCGAAAACATAGAGAGCCAATCATCATCTATTTCTGAACCAGAATCTTGCTTGGGAGGGTCGTTCTTCAACTCCTCGATTGTTTGAGCTACTACTTTCTCACGATTGATTTGCTCCTTAAATAGCTTTTGACCAAAATGGCTTACAGCTCTTTCTACCAATTGGTCATCTCCACCAAACTTTTGAGCCGCTGCTTCAGCTGATTTCTTTGTAATGAAAGCTAATCCTTGAGCTTCCATTCTAATTTGCTGAGCTTTTGATTCAAGGTATGCTACTGGAACATCTACAGCACCTGCTATCAGGTCTCCAATAGCTTTCCATAGGCTTTTCTTAATTGCGGGAGGAAGCGTGATTCCATCCACATAATCAACTAGATCAGCGACACCTTCAGGTATTAGCCCACTATCATTTAAATCCATGTGAGTGTTACTCTCTCAGTTTCCAAAAATGATTTTTCACAAAAAGCAGTCTTTTAAATAGGGAACATCTTCCTATTTAAAAGACTGCTTTTTAGTACTTATTCCTCTTACGAACCGCAGGCCTCGCAGGCGTCTGGGTTATCCAGGGAGCAGGCCATGTCGGAGGCGTTCTGGGCCGATACGTTTAGCGGCTCCAGGGTCTCGGCGGCTTGCTTCTGCACCGTGAACTTGATGGCATCCACGGCGGCTTTGGTGCGCAGGTAGTACATGCCGGTTTTCAGGCCCTTCTTCCAGCTGTGGAAGTGCATGCTGGTGAGCTTACCGAAGTTCACGTTCAGCACGTGCAGGTTCAGGCTCTGGCTCTGGCAGATGTACGCGCCCCGGTCGGCCGACATATCAATAATGCGGCGCTGCGAAATCTCCCACACCGTCTTGTACAGGTCCTTGATGTTCTGCGGAATGTTCGGGATGTCCTGCACCGAGCCGTTGGCGGCAATGATGGCGTTCTTCATCTGGTCGTTCCACAGGCCTAGCTTCACCAGGTCCTTGAGCAGGTGCTTGTTCACCACCATGAACTCCCCGCTCAGCACGCGGCGCACATAAATGTTGGAGGTGTACGGCTCAAACGACTCGTTATTCCCCAGGATCTGGGCCGTAGAGGCGGTTGGCATGGGGGCTACCAGCAGGGAGTTGCGTACGCCGTGCTTCACTACCTCAGCGCGCAGGCTTTCCCAATCCCAACGGCCGGAGTCGGGCGTTACGCCCCACATATCGAACTGGAACTGGCCCTTGCTCAGGGGCGAGCCGGGGAAGGTCTCGTAGTGGCCGTCGCGGATGGCGAGGTCCTTGGAGGCCGTCATGGCCGCGAAGTAGATGGTCTCGAAGATATCCTTGTTCAGGCCGCTGGCTTCGTCGCTCTCGAAGGGCATGCGCAGGGCAATGAACGTATCAGCGAGGCCCTGCACGCCCAGCCCGATGGGGCGGTGACGGAAGTTACTACGCTCGGCCTCAATTACAGGGTAGTAATTGATGTCGATAACCTTGTTAAGGTTCATCGTGGCGTGGTAGGTTACCTCGTAGAGCTTCTGGTGGTCGAAGAACAGGTTGCCGGCTTCGTCGGGGCGCACATAGCGGGGCAGCGCCAACGAGGCTAGGTTGCACACGGCAATTTCGTCCTTGTCGGTGTACTCCATAATCTCGGTGCAGAGGTTGGAGCTCTTGATGGTACCGAGGTTCTTCTGGTTGCTCTTGTTGTTGGCGGCGTCCTTGAACAGCATGTAGGGCGTACCGGTCTCGGTCTGGCTTTCCAGAATGGCAAACCATAGGTCCTGGGCCTTAATGGTCTTGCGGCCGCGGCCTTCGCGCTCATACTTCTGGTAGAGCTTCTCAAACTCCTCGCCGTAGCACTCGTCCAGGCCAGGGCACTCGTTGGGGCACATCAGCGTCCAGTCGCCGTTGGCTTCCACGCGCTTCATGAACAGGTCGGGCGTCCAGAGGGCGTAGAACAAGTCACGGGCGCGCATCTCTTCCTTGCCGTGGTTCTTCTTCAGATCCAGGAAGTCGAAGATGTCGGCGTGCCAGGGCTCCAGGTACATAGCGAAAGCGCCCTTGCGCTTGCCACCGCCCTGGTCTACGTAGCGGGCCGTGTCGTTGAACACCTTCAGCATGGGCGTGAGGCCGTTAGAGGTGCCGTTGGTGCCTTTGATGTACGAGCCCGTGGCGCGCACATTGTGCACGGCCAGGCCAATACCACCGGCGCTCTGCGAAATCAGGGCGCAGTTCTTCAGCGTGTCGTAAATGCCCTCAATGGAGTCGTCCTTCATCGTGAGCAGGAAGCACGAGCTGAGCTGGGGCTTGGGCGTACCGGCGTTGAACAGCGTAGGCGTGGCGTGCGTGAACCACCGCTCGCTCATGAGGTTGTAGGTCTCGATGGCGGCGTTGATGTCGTGCTTATGAATGCCTACGGCCACGCGCATAATCATGTGCTGGGGCCGCTCTACTACCTTGCCATCGAGGCGCAGCAGGTAGGAGCGCTCCAGCGTCTTGAAGCCGAAATAGTCGTAGTTGTAGTCGCGGTCATAGATAATGGCCGAGTCGAGGGTAGCCGCGTTGGCGTGCACAATTTCCCACACGTCCTGGGCAATCAAGGAGGCGTTTTCGCCGGTCTTGGGGTCCTCGTAGGTGTGCAGCCGCTTCATGGTGCTGCTAAACGACTTGCTGGTCACCTTGTGCAGGTTACTCACGGCAATGCGCGCCGCCAGAATAGCGTAGTCGGGGTGCTTGGTGGTGAGCGACGCCGCGGTTTCAGCCGCCAGGTTGTCCAGCTCAATGGTGGTTACGCCGTCATAAATACCGTCGATAACCTTCTTGGCCACCTCAATCGGGGAGATGAAGTTCTGGTTCAGCCCGTAGCAGAGCTTCTCAATGCGGGCCGTTACTTTATCGAATTTAACGGACTCGCGGCGGCCGTCGCGTTTGATTACCAACATAAGCGTAGCAGTTGATGGAGGGGGTGAAGTATAGGTGTAGCCGGTGCAGGCCGGCCAAACAGTTCAGGCAGATAAGCGGCGGTAACCCAGCCACCAGGGCAGGTCAACGGTTCCGAATATATCCGTCCTGGAATCTCAGGACAAACCTATTCTTTAGAAGTTTTCCACATACCGTTAAAACGCTAGTGCTTAGGCCCTTTTTTATGATTCAGGCAGGTCTATATAGCCAGCTAAAACGAGTAGAAATTAGGTTGCTGATTTCCCGCAGAAATGGTATTGTCGGTGGGGAAGGGGGAGTGGCCTAGACAGGAGGGGGTGCGAGTAGGGGCGCGTTGGAAACCCGAAAGCAAGCTCACTTACTTCGCCGGTACTTTATACTCTAATCCAAAGCGCTTGGCATAACTGGCCAGGGGCTCCATGCCGATGGCGGCGCGGCGCTCATCCACGTGGGCTTCGTCTTCGCTTTCGTGAAACACCATCTTGCCATTGGCGTCGCCCTTGAGCTGGCTGCCGTATATCTGGGGCTTGCCCTGCCACATCAGCAGGCGGTCCTGCAAGAGCGCAAAAGCCGACTTCGATAAATCGCCTTGCTCCATTGCCTGCTTGGCCATAGGAAAGTACTTCTCCATAGTGGGCAGGTTGGAGTGCTGGATCACCAGAAACACCGTTTGGGTCCCCGTGTTTCCTACTTCCGACTTTCTAGGCCACCCGTGCGTATCCAGCAGCTTAGTGATGCGCTGCAGGTTGCGGGCATCGGTGGCTTCAATTTCCTTCCAGAGCGCCGTCATCTCCGCTGACTGCTGGCCGTATTTTTTCTCCACCTCCTGAATCTTCATGCGCCCGCCCTGGTCGGAGGCCATAATAGAATCTAGCTGCTGCTTGAGGGGCTTGTTGTAGTTGGCTTCACCCTTCGCAACAGCGGCTTCCAGCTTGGCTATCATGGGCTGCCAGCGCTTATTGGCGTGCAGGGTGGTCAGGTCGGTGTCCTGCTTCACGTGGGCCACGTTTTCCCAGCCGGCCGCAGTGGCTTTGTCGAGGTACTGGAAGGCTTTGGTGGCGTTGCCCGCCAGCGCCCAGCTGCAGGCCGCGTTGTAGAGGTCGGTGCTGGTGGGTTGGGCTTTGGCTTGCTTGAAGGCCTGGTCGTAGTGCTCCCCGGAGCTTTTGTAGCGCTTGGTGGCATAAGCATCTGCCGCCTGCTGGTTAAGCTTCCGGAACTCGCTTTGGGCGAAGACAAGGCTGCTCAGCAAGAGAGCCGCCAGAAGGGTAATGGCCTTTTTCATAGGGTAAGGAAAGGATAAGTCGAGGGTAATAAGTGGTAGGTGTAGGGGATGCTTGATTCGGGCCCGTTAACCCCATCCCCAGCAATAATGTGATTTAACTATAAACGCAAAAGGGGGTGCTAATCATATGATTAGCACCCCCTTATTATTGGTTGCATGAAGCTGGCTAGGCTACTGCTTGGGCTGGGGGCCGCGCGGTAGTTTTACCGTAACAGCTCACCGATTAAAAGTCCTCGTCGAGAGAGAAGGCGTTGGAAGTCCGCTCGCTCATTACGCCGGCCTTCTGGTACTCGCCCACGCGCTTCTCGAAGAAGTTGGTTTTGCCCTGCAGCGAAATCATTTCCATGAAGTCGAAGGGGTTAGTGGCGCCGTAGATCTTGCTGTAGCCCAGCGAGTCGAGCAGGCGGTCGGCCACAAACTCAATGTACTGCGACATCAGCTGGGCGTTCATGCCAATCAGGTTTACGGGCAGCGCGTCGGTCACGAACTCCTGCTCAATCTGCACCGCGTCCTTGATGATTTCGTGCACGCGGCTTTCGGGCAGCTTGTTTTGCAGGTGGTCTTTGTAGAGCAGGCAGGCGAAGTCGCAGTGCAGGCCTTCGTCGCGGGAGATAAGCTCGTTAGAGAAGGTCAGGCCGGGCATCAGGCCGCGCTTTTTCAGCCAGAAAATGGAGCAGAACGAGCCCGAGAAGAAGATACCCTCTACAGCGGCAAACGCAATCAGGCGCTCCGTGAAGTTCTCGGAGTTAATCCACTTGATAGCCCACTCACCCTTCTTGCCCACGGCAGGTACCGTTTCCAGGGCATTGAAGAGGTAGTCCTTCTGCTTGGGGTCTTTGATGTAGGTGTCAATCAGCAGGGAATAGGTCTCCGAGTGGATGTTTTCCATCATCACCTGGAAGCCGTAGAAGCAACGGGCCTCGGCCATCTGCACTTCCTGCATGAAGTTCACGGCCAGGTTCTCGTTCACAATACCATCGGAGGCCGCGAAGAAAGCCAGCACGTGGCTGATAAAGTGACGCTCGCCGTCGTTGAGGTTTTCCCAGTCCTTCTGATCCTGAGAGAGGTCAATTTCCTCGGCCGTCCAGAAAGAGGCCTCGGCCTTCTTGTACATCTGCCACACGTCATTGTGCTGAATTGGGAAGAGGACGAAGCGGTTTGGGTTCTCGGTAAGCAGAGGTTCCATGGCAGCAGGATAGAAAGTGAGTAGTAGTAGCAAAACCCACCAGGCGTGGGGGCGGGGTCCTAACTCTGGCCACGCCGGGATTGTTCAAAGGCATTGCCAGAAACGCAGGCGGGTCAGGAAGCCAAAGATAACCCTGACTTTTGGGAAGGTCGGCTCAGCGGTAGCGTTTTTTGTGTGTTAATTTTTGTGTATGCCGCTAGGCCACTGCTGATTGAGCGCGACAATTCAAGGTGCCAGAATATCCTGGAATAAGTCCAGCTTTATAAAAGTTATCCACATTTGATGTGTGGACAATCTTGGTTATCCACAAATATGCTATTCGCGTGTACGCTGGCGCGTTCCTGCATATAGGCCTACAGGAGCTCAGAAGGGCAGGGGCGATGATGTTTAATGAGTTAGGTTTGGATTTGTAAAATCATCCTTCTACTTTTGCCTTCCATTTTTCAGAAACCGCGAAGACGCCGATGTACGCAATTGTCAACATAGCCGGGAAGCAGACCAAGGTCGAAGCCAATAAATTTGTATACGCCCACAAGCTGGCTGGCAACGTCGGCGACAGCGTAGAGCTGGGTAAAGCCCTCCTCACCGATGATAACGGAACCGTTACCATTGGAGCTCCGCTGCTGGACGTAACTGTAACCGGAACCATTCTGGCCCACGTAAAGGGTGATAAGGTTCTGGTGTTCAAGAAGAAGCGCCGTAAGGGCTACAAGAAGCTGAACGGCCACCGTCAGCAGTTCACCAAAGTAATGATCAACACTATTGGGTAATTGAGTTGCCTGTTTTGTGTTGCCAGTGGCCAGTTCAGTAGAATTCGGCTTTGATCCTGGCAGCCGGCAACCAACTACTCTCAACTCAACAATACCATGGCACACAAGAAAGGCGTAGGTAGCTCCAACAACGGTCGTGAATCGCATTCCAAGCGTCTCGGCGTGAAAATTTTCGGTGGTCAGGGCATCATCGCTGGCAACATTATCGTTCGTCAGCGTGGCACTAAGCACCACCCCGGTCAGAACGTGGGTATCGGCAAAGACCACACCCTGTTCGCTATGATCGACGGCACAGTGCAGTTCCGCAAGGGCCGCAAAGACCGTTCGTTCGTATCGGTAGTTCCCGGTGTAGTAGAAGCTGCTGAAGTACACACGTCGGCTACGGCCTCTGCTGAAGCACACGACAACGCATAACTCTCGGTAACTCCAGAGTTAGAAATAGTGAAAAGGGACTGCTCGCGAGGGCAGTCCCTTTTTGCATTTGAGTGGCCTGGAGCGGTTCTTTAAATGGCTTCGTGCTGGTGGAGGCACCTCACCCCCCGGCCCCCGCAAATGCTTGATGCGCATTGCCCCAGGGAGAGGGGGGGCCTGACGAGCATTGCGTGCTACCTGTCAATGACTTTAAGTAGTTGGCCAAAAAGTAACCTGGTATACATCTGCCGGTCATGGTGAGCTTGCCCAGGCATTTCTACCGCTGGCTAACTTACTTTGACTAGCTCCGGTAGAGATGCTTAGGCAAGCGGACGCCAGATAAAGCATGATGTTCTTTTTACTGCCTAAGCACTCTTGGTACGGTACTTAGGTTAGGGCGTAGAGCACTGGTTTGCTGGGGCTGGCATCCAGCTCGAGGCTGGTAACCTGCAGATTAAGCAGGTATAGGCCGTCCTCAAGCTCATCGGGCACGAAGATGAGCTCCGTGATGGTAGCAGCGTGGCGCGTGGCGTGAGGGTACTGCCAGAAGCCGTGGTGGGCCCGTAGCTCCCCACCATCCTCTTCGCGGTCTACGCTGGGCAGGTCCAACAACAAATGTTCAACGTGCTGCTCCGCTAAGTACTGGCCTAGCGCGGGCTCCAGGTAGGTGGGGTTGGTGCCGGAGTAGTGGCGAGTGCGCTTGGCTTTGTGGTTGGGTAGGGTCCGCAGAATAATGGCCTCGGGACGAACGGCAGCAGCGGGGCCGCCTACCAGCTCTCGCCGTACATCTTCCAGCATCACTACCTGGTCGCCGTTGGGTTGGGGGCGGGGCTGCACCGAAACCAGCCGCGCCACAAACAGGAAGCGGCGCAGGCAACGGTTGAGCGTGGCATGCGGCTCAGCGGAGATATGGCCGTAGCACTCGGTGTGGGTGCCATTGCCATGGGGCGTCACGTGCACGCGCTTATAGTTAGTGCTGCCGCCATCCGCCACACTGCCCACGAAGCTGCCCACCCGAATCACATCAAACTGCACCGGCTCGGCCCAGAAGCAGTTAACCTGATTCTCGCCCGGCGCCAAAGGCAGAGAAATATCCAGTGGAGCTTGTGGGTTGAAGGAAAAGGTGCGGCCGTGGTACGGATAAGTAGCGAACATGTGGGGAAGGGATGCGTGAAACCAGGAGGGGTAAGGCCACAAAGAACGTCATGCCTCATCTAGCGTCCGCGCAGTCAACGCGTCTCTACCGCTTCGTTGCTGATATTCTAGGCCAGTAAGTAGTTAGCCAGAGGTAGAGATGCTTCGTCTGCGCGGACGCCAGATCAAGCACAACGCCCTAAGTGAACAGGCTGTTGGGTAGACTGCTCAGTCTGAGGAACCTTTGTGTGGGGCAGGGGGCTAAGCTATTATGAATGCGAGGAGGTAGCGTTTGTGAGCTTGGCTGTATGCTCAAACTCAGCTGCTAGCTTATTCAGGATGGCGGCAATTTCTGGGGCGTGGCTGATAACCATGAAGTGGCCGCCGCCCCGGATGAGGTACTCAACGGGCGTAGGGCCGGGCGGAAATACCCAGTCGTGGGTGCCCAGGATCTGAATGCTGGTGCCGGCGTTGGTGCTGTCCCAGTGCATGAGGCGGTTGATGGCCCACTTAGTATACACGGGCTCCATGTCGCGCAGAATTTCCTTGAACAGTGGGTACTCCTGGTTCTTTACCCCAAAGTACCACTGCCCCGCCCTTGGGAACAGCTTTAGCAGCCGGGGCGGCACCAAGTGGTACACGCCCGTAGCCCGAATCAGGCGCAGCAGCGGCGGCAGGCAGCTAGAGTCGGGGATGCTGGAAATGAGCACCGTGCGCAGCTCCGGCCGCATCCGCGTGATTTCCAGGGCCACCATTCCACCGAACGACACGCCCACCAACAACCCCACCTGCCCCGCCGGAATTTTGGCCGACATACGGGCCGCGTAGTGGGGCAAGGTCTCATCCGGCTCGGGTGTAAGCCAAAGCACCACCTGGCTCTTGTGCTGCAGCAGAGGCTGCAGGTTCCGGAAAATCCGCTCGTCGGCCCCCAAGCCAGGAATGAGGTAGATCATCGGTGAATGAGGGGGAAGAGTGATTAGGTGATGAGGTAAACCGTGATGAGATAAGAAAGCTCGTTATGGTGAACTGGCCGAAGTAGCACTACCGCTTCGTTGCAGAGGCCTAGGCCAGTTGAGTCAGCCAGAGGAAGAAATGCGTCGACTGCGCGGACGCCAGATCAAGCATGGTGCTCCTTTAAGCTGGTCTGAGTCGTTGTGCTAGGGTGACAAGACTATCCGCAAGCTCAGGATGACGTGCCATTTAACCTGCTACCTTATCACTTCATCAATTCGTCACCTTACTCACGGTTCAATGCGCAGGAATACTCCTTCCAGGTAGAAGATGTTGTGGGGCTGGTCGGATTCGTATTCTTCGGGGTCTTCGGTTTCGGCGTTCAGACTGATGTCGAAGGTGTCGTCTTCATCTTCGCCCTCTTCGCCGTCTTCATCTTCGTCGCCGAAGGGGCCATCGGCGGGGTAGGTGCAGGAGAGCTTGAGGGCCACGTTAGGCAGCAGTACGGGCTGGCTTTCCTCACTGCTGTACTCCAGCAGGCAGGGCCACTCGGTTACGGTGGCCAGCGCATCGGCCACGTCTTCCTGCACGGCTTCGGCTCGGGGGCCGGCCAGCCTGATCAGCAGATCAAGCTGCTGGAAGGGGAGGCCCAGGTGAAAAAAGTGAAGCTCCTGGTCAAAAAGGGTGGTAGCCCAGATAGTTACGTCGTCGGATGTGTCAAAAACAATAGCCGTAACCTGCACCTGCTCGATGAAGAAATCGGTGTCGTCGGCGAGGGCATCAATAAGTCTTCTCATACCAGCACTAAAGTTGCAGCATACGCTAAAAGTCTGCCCATTTCAGGCGCAGGAATAGCCAGCGCCTGCACTCGGCTGTGGCTGCTCCAGCCTGAAATGGGAAAGGGAAATTAGGACTTTTGGCGCGGCAAATAGGCCTTATTCCGGTAAAAATGCGCTGACGCGCCCTAACTAGCTGAGTAGCCGCACGCTAGTTGCCAAACAGCCGAGCTGAGCTGCGTTACTGCTCTTCCTGAAAAAGCTCCAGCGTAATCTGGTCGGCCAGCAGCTTGCCTTGGTCGGTGAGGAGGAGCACATGCTGGGGGCTGAGTGTGGCCCAGCCGGCGCGTTGCAGCTCCTGTAGGTAGGCGGCCCGCGGGCCCAGCAGGTCTACGCCGAGGGTGTCGCGAAGGTGGCCTAGGTCGCAGCCCTGGGCGGTGCGCAGGCTGGTCATGAGGTACTCGTTGGCGCGGTCGGTGGGGGAGAGTTGCTCTATAGTGGCGGGCACCTCGGCGCGGTCGAGGATGGCCTGCACGTACTGCGGGTTGTTGGCCACGGTGTACTGGCGGCTAGGCCCGTTGAAGGAGTGGGCGCTGGGGCCCAGGCCCAGGTAAGGCACCCCGCGCCAATAGGCTGAGTTGTGGCGCGACTCGCGGCCGGGCTGGCAGAAGTTGCTGATTTCGTACTGCTGGTAACCGTGGCGGTGTATTTCTTGGAGCAGCCGTTCAAACTGATGGGCCACAAACTCCTCGGGGGCCGCCAGAAACTTGCCCTTCTTCAGTTGCCGCCCAAATACCGTGTCGGGCTCAATGGTGAGGGCGTAGCAGGACATATGCGGAACGCCCAACCCGAAAGCAATTTCCATATCCCGCTCCCAGATGTCGTGGCCTTCAGCTGGCACCCCATAAATCAGGTCCACGGAAATGTTCTCGAAGCCCGCGTCCTGCGCCCATTCCACGCAGGCCCGCGACTCCTCCGCGGAGTGGGCCCGGTTCATCCGGCGCAGGTGGGGCTCGTGGAAGGTTTGCAGGCCGATGCTCAGGCGGTTAACCGGCGAGGCCGCCAGCTCCCGCAGCTTCAGGGCCGTAAGGTCGTCGGGGTTAGCCTCCAGGGTGATTTCGGCATCGGGGGCTACGGAGAAATTCCGGTGAATGGCCTCAAAAATCGTGTCGAGCTCGGGCGCAGTCAGCAGGGAAGGCGTGCCGCCTCCGAAGTAAATGGTAGAAAGCTGCGGGGCCGGACCGAGGTAGTCGCGGCGCAGCTCCATTTCCCGCACCAGCGCCTCCACAAAACGGCTCTTCAGCGCCATGGAGGTGCTGAAGTGGAAGTCGCAGTAGTGGCAGGCTTGTTTGCAGAAGGGAATATGAAGGTAGAGGCCGGACATGAGGGAAACAGCAAAGGAGTGGCCTGGCCTGGTGGCAGACGCTCTACTAACAGGGCAAGGCCGAACAAGGTGCGCCAGAAAAAGTGCTCTGGCCGATGGGAAAGAAGGCCAACTGTACTCTGGCGTACTTTCGGGAAATTAAAAGCGCGTTTCTGCGTTTCAGTTCCCAAATGTACGCCCGCCTTCTCTTTCTTGGTCTGCTTTGCTGGTGGCTGTTGAGTGACCTAGGAGCAGTGCGCGCGCAAACTCTCCCCAACACACTAACGCAGCCCGCCCTGCAAACGCCGCCAGCTCCCGCTAGGCCAGTCCAGCGGCCTGACTCAGCCGCGGAGCGGCGGGTACTGCCGGCCCGGAGGCCCGTAACGCTGGCGCTGCAGGTAGAAGCCGAAGACCAGCCCCTGGTGCGGCGCTACCGCTACCGGCGAGTGCTGCCTGACTCGGCCGCGGCCGTGCGGGAGCTGCGCAATTTGCTGCTGGCCTTGCAGGGCGATGCTTTCCTCACGGCCTCGGCTGATGAAATGCGCTGGGGGCACGACTCTTTGCGGGTGCGCCTGTACGTGGGCGAGAAGTTTCAGTGGGCCCAGTTGCGCAACGGCAACCTCGGCGACGGTCTCATGACCCGGGCCGGCTACCGCGAAAAGCTGTTCCGGGGCCAGCCCTTCCAGCCAAAAGAATGGGCCCAGCTCCAGGAAAACATCCTGCACGAAGCCGAAAACCAGGGTTTTCCCTTCGCCACCGTCACCCTCGACTCTCTGGAGCTGAATGGTGCAGAGGTGGCGGGCCGCATAGTGTTGCAGCGGGGCCCGGCCGTGGTCTTCGATTCTATTCAGATTGTGGGCAAGACCAAAACGCGGGTGGGCTTTCTCACGCGCTACCTGCAGATTTTTCCGGGGCAGCCTTATAGTCAGGAGAAAATTCAGGAGGCTGCGCGCCGGCTTCGGCAGCTTCCTTACCTGCAGCTGAAAGCTGAACCCGAAGTGCGGTTTGCTTTGGGTAAGGCGCGGGTGTACTTGCTGCTGGAAGACCGAGCCTCCAGCCAGTTTGATGCCATAGTGGGCGTGCTACCCAATGCCAACCCCGGCGTAGGCCAGAGGAAAGTGCAGATTACCGGCGACGTTACCCTCAACCTGCGCAACATTAAGGGCGGCGGCAAGGGCATTGGGTTGCAGTGGCGCAAGCTCGATGCCACCTCCCAGCTCCTCGATGCCCAGTACGTGCACCCCAGCTTTTTCGGGACGCCCCTGGAGGTAGGTGGCACCTTTAACCTGCTCAAGCAGAACGACCAGTTTCTGACGGTGCGGCCGCGCCTGCAGGTTACCTACCCCACGGCCCACGCGGGGCGAGTGGCCTTCTTCACGGAGCGCCGTAGCTCCCGCCTGTTGGGCGACTCCGCAGCCCTATCGGTATACACCGCCAGCCTGCCGGAAAACATTGACTCTGAGTTTAACTCTTATGGCGTTGACTACGCCTGGAACACCCTCGACGACCCGTACCTGCCGCGGCGCGGGATGCTAGCCAGTGGCCACGGGGCAGTTGGCACCAAGCGTATTAGTCGGAACCCCGATCTGCAGGAGCAGCTTTACCAGACGGTACCCTTACGCTCCACGCAAATCAGTCTGGGGGCGCGCGTAGAATGTTATTTCCGGGTGGGCCGCAACGGGGTGCTGTTTACGCGGGTGCGGGGTGAGGCCTTGCTTAATCAACGGCTGTTTCTGAACGACCTGTTCCGGCTGGGTGGCCTAGCCACGTTGCGCGGCTTCAATGAGCTGAATTATTACGCCAGCCAGTACGCCATCGGCACCGCCGAGTTCCGGCAGTTTACCAGCCCCGATTCCTACGTGTTCGTCTTTGCGGATCAGGCCTGGCTGCGGCGCGACATCACTACTGAAACCCGCCAGGATACACCTACTGGCCTAGGAGCCGGCCTGAGCTTCCGGACCGCCGCCGGCCAGTTCCAGTTCGTGTACGCCCTCGGCCGCGACCAGCAGCAGAAGTTTGCCCTTGGCTCCGGCAAAATTCACTTCGGTATTACCAACCGGTTTTAGCGACGAGCCACAACTAGGTGTCTCTACAGCCATTCTTCTGCTCTCAGCACTCACGATGCGTTGACTCTACTTAGCATAAAAAGAGGTTTATCGATTTTGCTAACTCTCACATCTAGGCCACTTGCTAACACAAAAAAGCCCTGCCACCTAAGGTGGCAGGGCTTTTTCTATACGAATTGATAGGAGGTTATTGAGCCATCAAAGATTTCTTCAGCTCACCAGCCGCCAGCTCCTCTGCCTGCATAGCCGAGGGTACAACGGCTCCCATGCCGAAAAACTCGTGGGTTACGTTGTCATACAGCTGGTACTTTACCGGGATACCGGCCGCCTGTAGCTTGTCGGCGTAGGTTTTGCCTTCGCTCATCAAGGGGTCAATGCCCGCACCAATAACCGTGGCGGGAGCCAGTCCTTTCAGGTTGGGGGCCGTAACCAGTGAAATCAGCGGGTTTTTACCATCAGCGGGGGTGCGCAGATACTTATCAAAGAACCACGCCATAAAGGGCTTGCTCAGGGGCTTGGCGTTGGCGTTTTTCTGATAAGAAGGCGTGTTTAAGTCGTAACCGGCAATAGGGTACACCAACAGCTGGTGCTTCGGCTGCATAACGCCTTTATCGCGGGCCATCATGCACACGGCGGCGGCCAGGTTGCCACCGGCACTTTCACCGGCTACAGCCACCCGCTTAGGGTCGCCTTTAATGGAGGCCGCGTTGTTCAGCACCCATTGGTAAGCGGTAAAAGCATCGTTGTGAGCGGTAGGGAACTTGTGCTCCGGTGCCTGCCGGTAGGCCACCGACACGAAGATGGCTCCACTCTTCTCTGCCAGCGCCCGCACCGACGAATCGTAGGTATCAATGGTGGCAATTACCCAGCCGCCACCATGGTAGTACACCACCACGGGCAGCGGACCGGTAGCGCCCTGAGGCGTGTAGATGCGGGCTTTCAAGCCGGGCGCTATCATTTTGCTCATGGTGTCCAGCTTCGATGGCGGCGCCTGCACGTGAAAGTCAGCCATCACGGCCATAGCCGCATCAGCTGGCGAAGGAGCCTTGCGAACTTCGGCCACCGGAAGCTTCTCGGGCGGGGTGGGGCCCTGCAGCTTCTCTAGCTTCTCAATTACGGCTTGCATCTGGGGGCTGATGTTGGGCGCCCAGGCCGGAGCTGGTCCGCTAGGCTTAATGGCCTCAGGGCCGTTGGTAGCCATAGAAGAAGCGGCTGTGTCGGCGGCAGAAATGCCATCGGTAGTAGAGGTGTTGCCGGCCGCTCCCGATTCGGCGTTCTGCGGGGAGTTGCATCCTGCCAGTGACAGGCCAAGCGCCAGGGCTGGTACCGCCCACCGCCACGAGGCCAGGGGAGCAGAGGAGAGGAGAGGGAAGTTCATAGGATTTTGGTGCGACAGAGTTGCGTAAAAAGATGAAGTATTCTACGCGCGAGTTACCGCAACGACGAACCAAGGCCAAAATCATGTACTCAACACTCCGCCAGAAACTGTGTCAATAAATTTTTGCCCTGATACTCAGCGGGAAAGAGGATTCGAGCAAGTATTTGTAACCCGAGGGCATGCTTTTCCGAAAAACCCTACTACATTTGCATCACCAAACAGTGCGGGGTGGAGCAGTTGGTAGCTCGTTGGGCTCATAACCCAAAGGTCACTGGTTCGAGTCCAGTCCCCGCTACCTAAAAGGGCGTTTCCAATCCGGAAACGCCCTTTTTCTTTTCCAAGGGTACACGTAGGGGTACACGCCCTGACTTTTGCCTTACATAAGTTGACTGTCCGGCAGCTTAAGCTCACCTATTACGTATCTTTGGCTAGCCTAAAGGTTTGTAGTTGCCAGCTCTGCCTAAAAGGCAAAAGCCTCACATTTCTCAATAGAGGGTGTGGGGCTTTTTACTGTATCATATAAGGAAAACCTCGTCTTATGGAAAACGAAAACAACTTTTACATACCCCAGGCCACTGACAGCCTATTAAAACAACTATCTGAACAAAATAAAGTGTCAAAATTGGCTTTAATAGAGATATTAGTTAGCCAAGCATATAATGCGAAGTGGACAGTTCTAAAGCCTATTTCCGCTGGCTCGGTAACTGAGGGTGAAGAAATAGATATAGAATTACTAGAAAATGGATTGAGTCAAATTGCGCTTGAATCCATGAATGAATATCTAGAGAAAAATAGTATTAGAACGTGGCTGCAGCTAGGGAAACAAGGAGCAAAGAAACTTGGTCGTTTAGACGGTATAGGTGACTATACCGTAGATACTATTCGCACTTTGCTCGAAGAACATAACGTAATCTTAGGGCAATAGTCAATCCTTGAAAAAGCCCCGCATCCTCATTTAGGGTGCGGGGCTTTTTCGTCATTTAGCAGATGTACTACGCTCCCTTGGCTAAGTGCCTTTGCCGATAATTACGGCCATTTACGGTCAATTGCGGCTGACATACCGAATCGGTACAGTTGCTTTGAGTACCTACTGCATAGCGGTGTTTCTTACTTCTACTCTTTCCCACCTGTGAGGTAATGTGCAGCCTGAATGTTGGCTTCCCGTTGTTCGGGCGTGCCGCCAATGGTAATCGTCACCTTGCGGGGGCTGCGTTCCTGTTCCGCACTCAGGGCCGTGCGTTGCAGCTTCGGAGTGATGAACTCTGCCAGCTTGACGTAGGCGTCTATATAGTCCTTGCCCGTCAGGGTGTCAAGTTCGGCAGCCAGCTTTTCAGCGTTGGCCCCGGCCAGGGCGGCGGCAATGGTTTCACGGGCGGCAGCGGTGGCCTTGTTGGGACTGCCGACGGGGCGGCCGGTTGGGTTGCCGCTGGTTCCAGATTCGTAAGGCATAGGTAAGGGAGTTGAAGGCTGTTAATAATTGTTATTTACAGTAGGGGGGCCGGACTTTTATGGTTGAATTTTGCACGCGTGTGTTTGCGGCTCTGGTTTACGGTGTGAGGAGGGAGAGACGCAAGGAATTGCCCCCCCTATCCCGTTCGGCTTTAAAACGGCGGGTACGCTTCCATTCTGACGGCTAGCATATTGTTCAGGCACTCATGCAGCAGCTCGTAGCCGGTGGCATCATCTGGTTGCATGGTGGCGTGTAGCTCAGCCAAGCGCTGACCGGCGTTCAGCACGGCGTTGAAGTAAGCGGTCAGCCGTTCGTTAGCCACGTCCTCATTTATTTCCTGCTCTATCTGTTCAATAACTGGGATAGGCACCATTTCACCGCTTTCATCCTGCCGATAGATGGGTATTTCGTGCCCGCCCACAGCCGCAAACATTTTGCGTAGGGCAAAGTCGGTTTGGTGTTCCACGGCTACCGTGAAGCGGTGAAAGTCAATCGGGCCGCTGGTGCCGATATATTCCCCGTGGCTTTCGGAGTCGGGAAAGAAGCGGGCCAGTTCCCGGTGTAGGCTGTACTCAGCCAGGCGGGCGGGGTCGGTGGTGTCGGTTACTTCCCATCCTTCGCCCGCGTCAGGGTTGCCGGTGCCGGTGTGGTGCCAGTCGTCATCTTCGCCCCCGCCGTACTCATTCAGGTGGTGCCGGCGGTTGGCAACGGCGTAGGCGGTCAGGTCGCCACCGTGTTTGGTGTAGAAGGCGGTCAGCAGGTCGGCCGCATCCTGAATATGGCTGTAGAGGCTGCCCAGCGCGTTGCTGAGCACCGTTAGCTCATAGTAGCGTTGGGCCTGTCCGACAATGGATAGCGTGGGCACTTCGCCCCGTTGCTCTTTGGCAAACCGTACCCGGCATTCGTGCATGGATTCGCGGGGCGTGCTGAATATTTCCAGGGTGGAAAGGCCGCGCATATAGGTGTTGAACAGGTGCGCCAGCGGGGTTTCGGCTTTGATTTCTTCGAGAATGGTGAAACGCATACTGATAAGAGTTTAGCGGTGGAAAGTCAGGCAGGGGTGTAGCTGTGTAGCGCGTAGCATTTTTGCTACGCGCTACACAGCTACCCATCCTCAAAGCGCAGCCAGCGGGCTACGGTGGTAAAGTGTACGCCTACCTGTTGGGCTATTTCCCGAACGCCCAGCCCTTGCGCGTGTAGCTCTCTGGCCCGTGCTTCCTGTCCGGCTTTAGCGGCGTAGCGGCCGGTAGTGTCGCCGGGCGTGGGCAGCATTGCCAGCACGGCCAGCGCATGGGCACGGGCAGTATCCATCAGGGCCAGCGCCGTGCCTACGTCGGCCGGGTCGGCTTCCAGGCGGCCGGTGGGGGCTTGCCCGTTTTCAAAGCAGCGCAGCAGCGTCAGCAGCCCCGCTACGCGCCAGGCCACAAGCCCCAGGCGGTAGGCCGAACTCCCACCCGCCCCGCCCGCTACGGCCAGTGCTTCATCAAGGCCGGCGGCCCCGGCCGTATTAAGGCGCTGCCAGTCGGGAGCGGCCAGCGTTACTTCTACCGGATAGCTGCCGGCTTCATCGGCTTCGGGTACGGCGGCAATCATACGGGTTAGCTCGGCAGCCAGCAGGTCAAAGTAGGGGTCGAGGGGCGGGCCGGCGCTGGGGCTTACGTCCTGCCAGGTGGGCGTTTGCTCAAAGACGTAGAACAGGAACCGGCTCACCAAACCATCTTCGGCCGAAGGCATCAGGCGCGGGAGCTGGCCGGGGGTGCCGGTCAGGGCAATGCTCAGGGCAGGGCGGGCCAGGTCGAGGTGTTGGCGGTCAGTTTTGCGCAGCAGCGAAATAGGCTCATGCTGAAAGGCTTTGCGCAGCACGTCGCTGAAGTTGCCGAAGTCGGTTCCCAGTGCCCCGGTCAGGGTGTCGGCTTCGGTTTCGCACATAATGCCGCGCCCGTCGTTTTCGGCCAGCGCCGTTTGCAGGGCAGCGGCCGTGGTGTTACCAGGTAGATAGAGCATTTTGTAGGGCGGCGGGGCCGCGGGGGGCGGGGTCAGGCTGGCTTTGGCCTTGCCGGCGGTTTTGTAGGCAGCCAGCTCGGCATCGTAGTCGAGGCAGGCGGCGCGGCTGGCATCGGTCAGGGCTTTGTGGTGCGGCCAGGCCAGCCGCCGTGCCCACGCTAAGGTGCCCTTGCCGCTGGCCGCCGGGGCAATGATGAAGGCGAACAGGTTCAGGCCAAACCGGCGCTTGTTGTAGGTGCCGCCCACGGCCGGAAAGCAACCTGACAGCACGGCCAGCGTGCCCAGCAGCATTACAGCTTTTTCGTGCCCGTCAAAGGGCGCGCAAGCCCGTTGCAGGAAGTCGGGCAGCGCGTCGTACACGGCCGCTGGGAACGTGTCCAGCAAGGGTGCGGCCGGGCGGTTTTCTTTTTGTCTGAAAGAGGCAGTAAAACCCAGTTTATTCCCTGTTAATGCGGTGAAAGGTTTGCTCCCGTGGGCAGCGGCTTCGCGGGTATAGATGCCACGTAGGGTTTGCTCTATTTCCCGCGCCGGGAAGTCAGCCGCCGCGTAGCTGCCCACGGCATGGGATTCGAGGTCGGCCAGCGCTACGCCCCGCTCATTGCAGAAAAAAGCCAGGGCGGCCAGCCAGTTGTTGCGGCCGTTGCCGGGGACGGGCAGCGGGCCGTGGTGCGTTTCGTATTGCGTCAGGCACCAGGCCAGCGCATCGGGGGCGGCCATTACAGGAGCAGTACGCGCGTGCGTGCGCGGGCGCGTGTACGCGGGCGTATTGGGTGCATAATGCGGCGGCGGGGCGGGTGTTGCGGCCCGTAGCTTGTGAATATCCATTGTGTTGCCAGCTAGAAAGAAGTAGGGATTGGTAGGGTTCAGACCGCGTAAGCGGGAGCCAGCCAGGCATCGGGGGCATAGGGCACAAAGCAGGCGCGGGCCAGGTCTTTGCCAGCCTCATCAGGGCACAAGCCCAGCGGGGCATAATGGGCAGCCAGGTAGGCGGCACAGGCCCGAAAGTTGTCGAGGTGGGCGGCCGTGGGGTCGGTGCGTACAAAGGCTTTCAGTCCATCGCCGCTGGGGCTGGTGAACAGAAGCACCAGCTCAGGGGCCAGCAGCTCATCGGCCAGCAGGGCGGCGCGGGCCGTGCCCACGTCGGGCAGATGGTCGAAGTCCAGTACCAGCAGCCCCGATGGTTCGGCCAGCGCATCGTTGGCGCGGCGGGTGAAGGTGCCGGCGGGCGTTACGTAGTCGAGGCGCTTTTTCAGCTCTGCCCGCTCAGGGCTGCCCACGGGGGCCGCACGTAGGGCTTCGGTGCGGGCGTGGTGCCGGGGTGAAGTCAGCACGGCGAAAAGCTGGGCCGGGGTAATAGCGGCATAGGGCACAGTAGCCGCAATGCCCCCCCGGTAGTAGCTGAATCGGGGGGGAGCTATTACTGCTTCGTTTCTGCTATCGACTTGTTTTAGGCTTTCGGAAAATTCGGATTCTATTCCTGCTTTATTCCTGTTACCGGCATAAATAGGGGACTCCGATTCATCCGGTTCTACGCCTGCTTCATGCCTGCTTTCACTTGGCGCGGGCGCGTTGGGGTGTCCTGTTTTGTCCGGTGCTTCAGCCATTGCCAGCCGGGCATCTTGTTCGGCCGGGGTTAGGGGCGGTTGGCGTAGGCCGCGCCCGTCAATGGTGGGCACCAGCCAGCCGGCGGCCAGCAGGTCGGGTACGGTAGGGCCGGTGCCAGCGGGGTACATTTCGGCCAGGGCGGCAGACAGCGCGTCGGGCGTGGGCGTAGCCTTGCCGGTTAAGGTGAGGGCACAGGCCAGCGTGTCAAAACCAAAGGGACGGGCGGGGGTGGGTAGTAGGGCAACGCTCATCGGTTACGACCTTTCCGATAAGCAGCCAGCACGGCGGATAATTCGTCATCGGATAAGTCAAAGCGGCGGGCTACGTTCGCCCGCCCCTTCTCGGAGAAGTCGAGGCTTTGCAGGGTGTCCAGAAAGACGGACAGCCCCCGGCGGGTTATGAGCAGCGCCCGGCCGGTTACCAGGTTTCGAGTGGGCGAATCAAGCACGGGCCGCCCCTCCTTTCCCGCTTTTTACCGTCCGCTGCTGGGGCGTAAGGGCAGCCATTACTTCGGCTCGCTTCAAGTAGGAACGCGAACCGAGTTTATGGTATTTGAGCCGACCCAGACGTTTGTGCTCATGCACAGTTTGCACCGTTACGCCCAGCAACTCGGCGGCTTCGCGGATACTCAGCAGCTCATCGGCCGGGGCCGTGGGTGGGCCGGCGGGAGCCGCCGAGGCGTGGTGTAGCTCGTGCCGGACAACGGCCCGCACATCTTCGAGTAGTTGGGCGTAGTCAGCAACTACTAACCCAGGGCTGTTTGCCAGCATCTTGTACCGTTCCCGCCGGGGAGTTTGCCGGTCGGGAACGATACAAAGGGCGGGCTTACTCATTGCGGAACCTTGCGGGCGCAATACTCCGCAATACTCCGCAATGCTTGTCTAAGTATTCAGTAATACTAACGCCCTGTTTTTGAATTGATCAGCCTCACTTTCACGCGTCCCTAATCCGGTCTGAATAGCTCGTTCACTAACCACAGCTCCGAATGTTGCACTAAAGGCCCGCCCAATAGCAGCTTTGCTTCCTTTAAGGCGGGGCCGCTTTTCATCAATCAAGGCATAGATAACGCCAACCCAAGCCCCAGGGGTTGCCGCTGGGGTTGCTTGTTTACGGGTATCAACTAGCCCCAGTGCCGTTAGAAGTGCCGTTAGTTCAGGCAACGTGTAATTCAGCAGGTGGGGCGCAAAATTGCTAGTCAGGGCCGGTGTGTCGAGGGCCGGGGCGGTGGGTTGTATTTGCTTTTCCTGAAAGGTTTCGGGCGTGGGAGGGGCCGGTTCACCCAACGCCCCAGCTAGTAGTATTAAAGCCTGCCATACGTGCCACTCTTTTTCAAACAGGTGTATATGCAGGTACTGAAAAAAGAACTCAGATATTTGGTCTGTAGTGTTTTGCGTTGGGCGCAATGGGGCAAACTCTGAGTAGGCATACGCAGCGGTAAGAGAACTCGAAAAGAACGGTTGCCCATCATCGTAAAGCCGTTGCCACTTCAACGGCCGGCTGGCCTTTATGGTGGGCAGCAACCGCTTTAGCTCAGTATAGGCCGCTCGCAACAACTTCTTTTTGGCCGTAGGAACGGCTCGCTGCAAAGCCAGTAGCATTACCCCGTATTCCTCATTCCATTCTTCATGCCCGTCCTTCCGAGTAGCTAACTGGTGCCGCTCATTCTGCCATAGCTCAATTTTGCGGGCGCGGTCTAAAAACTGCTCTATCGGGGACAAACTGGCTAGCGTGTGCCATTCCCGAACACTCTGCAACGCGGCCCGCCCGCTGGCTTCTATTTCGCATTCTCGCTCAGGGGTCAGGTAGTCCAGCGGGTAATGTTGCCGGTAGCCGTAGCCAGGCAGGTGGGCGTGTTGTTCGACCTCAGCAAGTAGTATAGCTAAACAGGCTAAAAATTCCGCTTTGTTACTCGCTCGTTCGTGCAAGTTGGTAACATAGTACTCAAGCCCTTCTTTCCCTATCCTAGAGAGGTCAGAATACCATTCCCCTGCTAACTCTGGCAGGGTTGGAGAAGGTAAATGTTTTCCTAGGTGTGAATAATATTTGCGAATAAGCCTTACCGGCTCTCCGGCGGGCTGGGTAGCTATGGTGTCGATAGGCTTTGACTCTGTAATGGGTGTGACGGTGGGCGGGGTTTCATCAAATACTCCACGCTTAGGAAACAAGTCTAAAAATTCCTTCATAGTCTGCCAGCGTCCAATCCAAGCGTTTGTTCTTTCTGTCTCAGCGTAGGGGTTAAGTAGACTTTCCTTACCTTCTAGGATAGCCATATCGCACATTTTATAGGCAGTCCAAAGGCTTTCCCCAGCGTGATATTTCTCTTGAAAATATTTTTTTAAGTCCTGGAAAAATAGGGCCAGTATAACATGGAAATCAGTGTTAGGTGGTGTGGTTCCTACTGTCCAGTTCTTATGCCCATACATTTTTTGCCTCAATTCAAGGTAGGCTAACATCCTCTTTCCGCCTTCCTCAAACTGCTGTATTTCTTCGACAGTCGTTTCATATTCTCCATCTGAGCACTGAACAAAATACCGTCCATCGCGCTCAACTATTTCTCTTACCATAGCTTGCCAGCTCTTTTATATATCAATTAAAGCACATCAAATGCCCTTAATCCGGCATTTCGTGAAACTTAGCAAATTCTTCAGCAACCCGTTGGGGCGTCAGGTTTACATACCGCTGAAAGGATTTGTAAGACGTGTGTCCGGTTAGCTTCATGACAAATTCGGCGCTCATGCCTTTGCCCAGGTTCAGGGTTACAAAGGTGCGGCGGGCGGTGTGTACGGTCAGCTTTTCGTGTTTTGGGCAGGTGGTAACATCGGCTATGCCGCCCCGGTAGCGGATAACTTCCACGGGGGAATCTATGCCAGCCAGCGGCCCCAGCTCCTTTAGAAAGCGGTTCAGCACGGGGTTGGTGATGGGCTGGCTTTTCAGGGTAGCTAGTTCGCCGGCCAGCAGGCGGTTCACAATATCGAGGGCGCGGGCGCTCAGGGGCACGTTCACTACGGCGCGGGTTTTCTGAGCAGTCAGGCGTAGGTGGGCAGGCAGCTTATCAGTGGCAGGCCGTAGGTGCTGGGGCCGGATGCTTACCAGGTCGGAATACCGTAGGCCAGTATAGCAGGCCAGCAGAAACCAGGCGCGGGCTTTGTCGAGGCGGGAGCCAACGGGTAAAGGCAGGTTTTCCAATGCGGCCAGCTCGGCGGTGCTCAGGGCAATTACGTCCGGCTCCCGCCGCGCCCAGCTTACGCGGTCAAGGGCGGTGTTTTCGGTGTAGCCGCGTTTAGCCGCCCACTTCATAAAGGCTTTGAGCCGCCCCAGGTGCTTGTTGATGGTGTTATCGGTCAGGCCGGCTACATTCAGCAGATAGGCTGCCCAACGGTCGCCTACGGTGGGCGTCAGGGTGTCGAAGTCAATAGCGTAGCCGTTGGCGTCGCTGAACTCCCGTAAGTGCCGGCCGGCGGTGGCGTGGGCTTGTGCCGTGCGCACGGTGCCGGCGGCGCGGGTGTAGTTCACCCATTCCTCATACCGTTGCCAGAATTGCGGCCCACGGCCAGCCGCTTCTACGGGGTCGGGTTCGGCAGGGCGCTCAGGGGCGGCGGCTTCGCGTAGGGCGGCGGCCGTGGGCAGGGTGCCGGTAGCCAGGCTCTCGGCGTAGGCCAGTAGCAGCCGCTCGCTTATGCCGGTCAGCGCATCGTTCAGGTGCCCGTTCAGCTCATTGCCTTTGCCGCGTAGCTGGGCGCGTTGGTCGGCCTTGTTCCAGCGGTCAGGGTGAATGCTTTGCCCGGTATAGACTTTGACACGGTGTCGGCGGTCAATGGTGAGCAGGGCGTAAATAGCCGTCGGGCGGTCTGCCCCCGGCTCTTTCAGGTGGAATGAAACAGTAGCCATTGAAGTGTTTTGTAGTTGCCACTTCAAAGATAGGGTGTGTACCCTTGCCGGGGTACACGCAGGGGTACACACTAGCCGATTTTAACCATATTTACCCCGATTTGTACCGATTGGTGAAAACGCAAAACCCCTTTTCAGGCTATTGAGAGGGCTTTTTACGGTGTTTTACAGTCGGTCTGAAAATGTGGGTTGCATTCCAGTCCCCGCTACCTAAGCGACCCGGTTGCCATTACGGCAGCCGGGTTGTTTCTTTTTGGGCCTTATTGGACGCAAACTTAGGCAAGTGGCCTAGCCCGAGAGCCCAGCCTTTGCCTGGCAGAATCAGTACCTTGGGGCGTGTCACCCTTATTCAAGCACGTATGCTAGATCTGGTAATTGATGCTCGCCCGGCTGACCTCGGTAACGGGTTTGGGGTAAAACGAATTTTGCCGTACCGTCTGCGACGCATGCTGGGGCCGTTTATTTTCATGGACCATGCCGGGCCCGTGCAAGTAGCTCCGGAGCTGCTGCCCGCCCTGGATGTGTTGCCTCATCCGCATATTGGCCTTTCTACGGTCAGCTACCTCTTTGGTGGGCAGGTAACCCACCGCGACAGCCTGGGCGTGGAGCAGATTATCAGGCCGGGGGAAGTGAATTGGATGACGGCCGGCAGCGGTATTGCGCACTCTGAGCGGTTCGAGGACCCCGCTACCCTGGCTGGCGGCGCCCTGGAAATGCTGCAAACCTGGGTGGCCCTACCCACCGCCGATGAAGAAAGCGCTCCAGCATTCAGCAATTACCAGCCCCAGAAACTGCCTATCTTTACTGAGCCAGGTGTATGGATGCGCCTGATTGCCGGCGAGGCATTTGGGCTCCGGAACAGCGTTAAAACTCACTCACCACTATTCTATCTGCACGTGGTGCTGCAGGCTGGTGCCCGCTTTGGCTTGCCCAGGGGGTATCCTGAGCGCGGGGCCTATGTGGTGAAGGGCAGCCTAGAAGTGGGCGGCCACCGCTATGGCGCCGGACAACTACTAGTGTTTACCCCCGGCCTCGACCCGGTGCTGGTGGCAGCGGAGGCCACTACGCTGATGTTGCTGGGCGGAGAGCCACTCGGCGAGCGGTTTATCTGGTGGAACTTTGTATCGTCGAGCCGGGAGCGGATAGAGCAGGCCAAGGCCGACTGGCAGGCCGGCCGCATTATGCTGCCTCCCAACGACAACCACGAGTTTGTGCCCCTACCCCAAGACCGTACGCGCCCGGCCGGCTCAGGGTCGCCGCCACCGCAGGCCCTGTCATAGGGTAGAGTATGCGGAAGCAGCAGTGGCCTATGGGGCTTAGTTTGGCAGAAATACCCGGAACGTGGTGCCTTGCTCCGGCACGCTTTCTACCTCCACGCGCCCGCCCTCCGCTTGTACTAAGCGATTTACCAGGAATAGGCCTACGCCCGTGCCTTCACCGGCATTCGGATGGAAACGGCGGAACAGCTGGAATAGCTCGGCGCCGTGCCGCTCCAGGTCAAGTCCTAGGCCATTGTCTTGCACCTCCAACACGGCGTACCCGCCGGCCCGCCGGCTACGCAGCTGTACTTGCGCTGCCCGGTTAGGGTGACGGTATTTCACGGCATTGGCTACCAGGTTGAGCAGTACCGTGCGCAGGCTGCTGCGCACAAACTCCACCTCGGGCAGAGTAGAAAAGTCCGTTTGAATATTGGCCTGCGCATCCTGCAGCTGCGGGCGTAACGTTTGCAGAACGTCGGCCGTCAGGTCGGCCAGCGGTACTTGCTCGGTAATCTGCTCACCGGGTGGGCGGGCAGCCTGCACTACGGCCGCCAGATCGGTAATGGTGGTGGAAAGGTCACTGAACGACTCCTCCATGAGCCGCAGCATCTGGCTGGCTTCCGGGTCGTGGAAGGTGGCAGAGCGCCGCAGCTCCTCAAACAAGCCTTGCAGGTTATGCACGGGCTGGCGCAAATCGTGAGAGGCCGCGTACACAAAGTTATCGAGGTCGGCGTTGGTACGCGCCAGCTGCTCATTTGTGGTGCGCAGCTCCTGGTTGCGGGTGCGCACTTCCTCATTGGCGGCAGTAAGCTGCGTGTTAGCTTGCTGAATCTGCTGGCGGGTTTCAGTGAGCTCCTCCAACGATTCGCGTAACTGCTGGTTAACGGCCTGCAACTGCGCATGGTACCGGCTCATGTACTGCCGCCACTCATTTTTCTCGATGGCGTGAACAACCGTCTTATAGAGCAACTCCTGGTCGAACTGCTGCTTTACCAGATAGTCCAAGGCCCCCGTGTTAAGGGCCCGCACGGCCAAAGACTCACTGCCACCGCCCGTAATCATCACCACGCACAGGGTATCGGGCGGGGTAAGCCGCTTAAGGTCATTGAGCAGCGTTAAGCCATCCGTATCCAGTAGGTTATGATCCAGCAGCACACAATCGGGCTGCTGGGCCCGGAACATGGCCACACCCTCGGCGCCCGAGGAGGCTTCCGTAATCTCAAACCGCTCGTGGCCAGACTGTTTGCCCAGGTACCGCTTGTACAGCATGCGGTCCTGCTCATTATCGTCGATAAGTAAAATCTTCTTCACGCAAGACACAATCTCAGCCCAGCAAGGGCAGCTCTGAGGTATTAAGCCAATAGCTCACCAAAAGGCGGGTTTTCTCCTCCAGCACGGCGTAGTCAATGGGCTTGGTCAGGTAGCTGTTAGCACCCAGCCGGTAGCACTCCTCAATGTCGCGGGAGTTGGTAGAGGTGCTGAAGATAATAACCGGAATAGATTGCAACTGGGGGTCTTGCTTAAGCACGGCCAGCACAGCCCGGCCATCGGTGCCGGGCATATTAAGGTCGAGCAGCACAAATGCCGGGAGCTGCTGCGGCCAGCCGGGGCGCTTACCGTACCCTTGCAGATATTCCAGAGCCTGGTCGCCGTCTTCGCAGCGCAGGATGGGGTTGGGCAACGCGTGCTTTCGGAAGGCCCGGCCCAGAGCCGTGAAGTCCTCCACGCTATCTTCTACCACCAAAATGGGCTTGAGGGATAAGGCTGACACTTACAGGTGTTTTGAAATAGAAAAAAAGAAGGTTGCGCCTTGGCCTAGTACGGAGTTGACCCATATTTCGCCGTGGTGTTTTTCCACCATTTTCTTAGCAATAGCCAAGCCAGCTCCGGTACCGCCCCCATATTTCTCCTGCGTGTGCAGGCGCTTGAAAATTTTGAAGATGTTCTCGTGGTGCTTCGGATCAATTCCAATGCCATTATCGCGCACGCAGAAAACATAATAGTCTTCGGGGTCACCGGTACCGCGGGGGCCGCGCGTTGCAGCGGGTGCTAGGCCTATTTGCACCTCCCGCCGGGCGTCGTCGCTGTAGCGCATGGCGTTGGTGAGCAGGTTGCTGAACACTTCCCGAATCCGGACCTGGTCGCAGCGGATGATTGGCAAAGGGTTGATGATGGTGGCCGTGGTACCCGTTTGCTCAAACCGGGGCTGCAGCATATCCAGCACATCTTCTACCACCTCTTGCACATTGGTTTCTACCAGCGTGAGCTCCTGACGGCCCACTCTGGAGAGCTGCAGCAATGACTCAATCAACGACTCCATGCGCTGGCTCAGCCGCACCAGGGTCTGAAGCTTACTCACGCCCTCAGCATCCAGCTGCTCGGCGTAATCCTCGAGCAGGAAGATGGAGTAGTTATGAATGCCGCGCAGGGGCTCCTTCAGGTCATGGGAGGCCACGTAGGCGAAGGAGTCTAGTTCGTCGTTGCTGCGCTCCAGCTCCGTATTGAGGCGGCTCAGGCTGGCGGCCCGGGCCTGCAGCTCATTAAAAATCTTGAGGCGAACATCGGAGAGGTGCAACCTGATTTCCTGGGCTGCTTCAATCTCCATGGGGCGCCAGGGGGCCGAGGTATTATCAACGGTCTGGCTCCAGGCCTCAAATGACTGCCGGGGTGAGAGGTGAAGCTGCCCATCCTGCAGTACCTCGGCTTTCTGCGTTTTACCGGCCCAGGTCACGGTCTGAATCTGCTCGGGGCGGAACCAGATGATGTAGTCGCCGGGCTTCTGCGAGAGGGAAATAGCCAGTAGGCCACTGCCCGTGCCACGCATAGCCACGCCGGCTGGGTTGTGGCGGGCATAAGAATCAGTATAGAATATGTCTTCCTGGCTTGCATGCTGCCCCAGCCACTCCAGCAGCTCCTGTAGTTGAGGTACTGTAGGGGTAGTGCCCAGGGTAATGATTTCCCCCTCAAAGCAAATAGCCGCCCCGCCGCAGTCGATGACCTCCTGCACGGTAGGCGTGCGCTTGTAGAGACCCTCCATGAAGTTATCATGCCGCCCTACCAGCTCAAACAGGCGGGCCTGGGTTTCCCGGATGTGCAGTTGGTAAGCATAGTCGTCGTGCTGCTGCTTACTGCGCAACAGCGCCGAAAACGTTTTGCCAATAAACAAGCACAGCTCCCGGAGCTCGTAGCTCACCAGGCGCGGGGTGAGGTGGTGGCAGGTAATCATGCCCCAGAGCACACCATCCTGAATGATGGAAATGGTCATGGTGGCGGCCACACCCATATTGCGCAGGTACTCGATATGAATTGGCGACACGCTCCGCAGCACGGCGTGGGTCATGTCGGGGGGGCGTGGGGCCTTGGGGTGCAGCACGGGGTGCAGGCGGGCGGGCACGTAGGCCACATCCGGAATAAAGCGCAGCCAATTTTTGAGGTACATGGCGCGGGCCTGCTGCGGAATGTCGGTGGCGGGGTAGTGCAGGCCCAAGAAGGGTTCCAGGTCGGCGCGTTTAGCTTCGGCTACTACCTCTCCGCTGGCATCCTCGGCAAAGCGGTACATCACCACGCGGTCGAAGCCCGTAATGTCGCGGATTTGCTCCACGGCGTGCTCACAAAACTCCAGCACCGAGGTGGCCGCCAGCATCTGGCCCAGCGCTACGTTCAGGGAGGGCAGGTCCAGCACGCTGGCGCCGGTTTCCTCCACGGGCTCGAACTCCAGCCACAGAAGTGCATCATAGCGGTGAAGGATGAGCTTGTAGAACGGTTGGCCGGCTACCTGCTCCAGCCGGACGCCCAGTAGTTTGGCCGCCTCCGTGAGTGTAGGCCAGAGCTGGGTTAGCTCCGCTAAGGTGCCGGGGCTCAGCAACTGCTCCAGGCCACTGCCCACCAACTCCAGCGCCGAGATGCCAATAAGAGCCTGCGTGTTTTCGCTGGCGTGCACCACTTGCTTGGTGTCGGGGTCAAGGCACAGCAAAAAGCCGTAGGGCTGCACCGAGCCCGGAATATGAATGGGCTCCCGGTCGCAATTGGTGAGCGTGATAGGAGCATTAATCAGGCTCTCATCGGAATATATTACGGCTGATTGATCCACGCGTGTAGTTTTTGAAACGTGAGGCTAGCCGACGCTACAATCTCGGCCTGGTTGGCAGGGGTGGCTTCCTCCGCAAGGAGCTGGCAGAAGCGCTTCCACATGGGGCCCGTCTGCTCGGCGTAGCCCGTAAAGTAGGTGCGGCTCCCAATGCCCGCCTGGGCAAGCTGCCGCGTAATTACCTGGCCCCCAAGAGTAGAGCCCTCCAGTACGTACATGGCCCCCAGTAGCTGGGGCCAGGTGGTAAGTGGCGGCATATCGGGGCACAGGGGTAACGGGGCATTGGTAGGTACGTCGGCCAGAATCAGGTGGGCCCGGTGGCGCTGCTCTATGTCCCAGGCCGGCCCAAAGCTGTGGTTGTCTAGCCGCGCCTCATAGGGCTTCAGAAAACCGTATAGCTTAGCCAGAAACCACTGCGTTGCTCCGGCTGAGGCCTGACCAGCCGATAAAGACTGGTTGAATTCATTCTGCTCCAGGGCGTCGTGATAGGGGCGGGTTTCACTGCGCAGACGTTGCAGAATGACAGGGGTTCCGGAGGTAATGGACATAGAAAGCAGGCAGGCTACGGTTTGTAAAGATAAGGCTCGCGGCAAAAAGTGAGGTAGGCAGAAGCCAGATGGGTAAACCAATAGTAGAGGCAGAATAGTGCGATATAAGCCCTCAATTTGATTTTCAGGGGGCCGAAACCCGGGTTTTAGCGAGATGAAAAAATTAGCTCAATCTGCCGCTGGCAGCGGTAGCGCAAACCGGAGCACCTCGGGCCAACCTAGCACCACTGGCCTTGCTTTCTGATGAATGCGGAAACGGTAACTTATTGTTACATAAAGCATTTTAAGCAGCTGCTTGAGTCGGGGCGCCCGCTCAGGCAAGCCAACCATCTGAACCATTCGGCACGAATTAGTTACCTTTGTGGTTATAGTCTGTGGTGCAGGAACTATGCGGAGGGCAGCTGAATGGCGGGAGGCAGTAGTAGCTACCAAACGCCGGCCACGGAATGGCCAACGCCGCACAACTCAAGGGAGTAAGCGAGCAGTATCGGCCAAAATCGAGTTATTAGCTGCTGTAAGCTCCTCCATAATGCACCACTACCGGTGGCTTTCGTGCCCGGTATTATTTTCTACCCCGAAAGGGCCATGGCACTTACTGGCGCTGAGCGCCCGGGCGGGTCCTTTCTTTACTGGTGAATTCACATGCAGTCTACCCTAGCAACCTTCGGCCCCACGGCCGCCCATACCCATGCGCACACGCATGAACTAAAAATCTGGCCAGCCTGCTTCGCGGCGGTTGAAGCCGGAGACAAACCCTTCGATGTCCGTGAAAACGACCGTGACTTCTGCGTGGGCGACACGCTGGTATTGCGGGAGTACGAGCCGGAAAGCGAGCAGTATAGCGGCCGCAGCATTACGCGCTGGGTCAGCTATATTATTCATGGCGGCTCTTTTGGCATTGAAGCCGGCTGGTGTGTGCTGGGCCTGAGTGAGCGGCCGCCGCTGCCCGCCGGTATTCACGACACCAAGCTCTGGTAGGCCACTAGCCGCCCGGCTGCTCCGGTTACCGGAAGTGGCCTAGCGTACCTACCGCAATCGATGGCATAGCTAAAGCCGACCTGAGTTCACTGCGTGTGAGGCCCAGGCCGGCTTTCTGATTTTCTAGGGAGAGCGTACCGCACAGGGCCCCTTGAGGCACGGCGGCCGAGTTGTATCTTCGTGGGGTAGTCAGGTACCCGATTTAGTGGAGCAGGAAGAAAGCCGGAAAATCATTCATCTGGACATGGATGCGTTCTACGCCTCTGTGGAGCAGCGCGATAACCCCGCCCTGCGGGGCCGGCCCGTAGCGGTGGGCGGCTCGCGGCAGCGCGGTGTGGTAGCGGCCGCCAGCTACGAGGCGCGGCAGTTTGGGGTCCGGTCAGCCATGGCCTCTTCAGTGGCGAAGCGCAAGTGCCCTGAGCTGATCTTCGTGAAGCCCCGGTTTGAGGTGTATAAGGAAGTGTCGCTGCAGATTCGGGAGATCTTTGCGGAATACACGCCTCTTATTGAGCCGGTATCATTGGATGAGGCTTACCTCGACGTGACGCACAACCTGAAGCAGCTTGCCTCGGCTACGCAGGTGGCTCAGGAAATCAGGGCCAAAATTCTGGAGAAAACCCAACTCACCGCCTCAGCGGGCATCTCCTACAATAAGTTTCTGGCCAAGCTGGCCTCTGATTACCGCAAGCCCAACGGGCAGTTTGTGATAAAGCCCGCGCAGGGCTTGGCCTTCGTAGAAGCCCTCATGGTAGGCCAGTTCCATGGCATTGGGCACGTAACGGCGGCGCGCATGAATCAGTTGGGCATTTTCACGGGCTGGGACTTGCGCCAGCAAACAGAAACCTTTCTGCGCCAGAACTTTGGCAAGGCCGGCGCCTACTACTACGCCATTGCCCGCGCCCGCGATAACCGCCCCGTAGTAGCCGACCGGGTCCGCAAATCGGTGGGCTCCGAAACCACCTTTGAGGAAGACCTAACTACTCAGGAGGAGTTAATGAGTGGCCTACAGCCGGCGCTGGAGTCAGTGTGGAGCTACTGTGAGCGCACGGGCGTTCTGGGGCGTACACTCACGGTGAAGGTGAAGTACAACGATTTTCAGCTGCTCACGCGCAGCCGCACCTGCCCCGCGCCCTTTACCAGCCAAGCCGCGCTAGAGCAAGTAGGGCGGGAGGTGCTCAGCTCCCTATGGCCCCTGCCTAAGGGCATCCGGCTGCTAGGCGCCTCGCTATCTAACCTTGATACGATGGGAGAAGACACTCCCGGTCGCCAGCTGCTGCTACCCTTATAGGGGGGCGCTAGGCCACTTTTGTCGGCTTGCGTTTGGAGGCTTTAGGTTTTGCCTTTGCCTTCACCTTGGCCTTGTGGGTAGGCTTGCGACGGCGCCGGTTCCCGATGCGCTGCCGCTCGACTTTGCGCTCAGCGCGGTGCAGCAGACGCTCGGGTAGGCGCGCTATTAGTCGCTCCCGTACGTACTGGGCCAGGCCGGAAAGAGGCACCAGTTGGGTAGTACGCAAGAAGGTCATGACCTCACGCCGCCGCAACGTGCTCACGCCCGAGAGGCCTAAGGCCAGCAAGTATTGCTTTACTTCTTCCAGTAACAGCAGGCCAGCCAGCGGGGCGCGCTCTACGGTAGCGTTGTAGGAGGCCGCCCGGTGCACCCGCAGCTCCTGACCCGGTGCGGCCACCAGCACGCCCACCCATTCGGGTACCAGCGGCAGTAGCTTAGCCAGGTGCTTCTCCGTGACGATGAACGTCACGAAGTCATACACCTCGCCATAGCAGCGGAGCTGGTTCGCCACCCGCTGCAGGGTGTCGCCGTCGCCTTTTACCTCGTAGCCGTGCATGAAGGCCGGCGTGATGTGCACTACATCGGCGCGGGTAGTGCCGGTGGGCAGCTCATCAACGTACACGCCTTCAGTGAGTAGCGGGTAGAGCAGGGCGCGGATTTCGGGGTCGTTCATGAGAAGCCGAGGCCAGGTCGAGGGGGCAGTCGGCGGCACAGGGCACACCTTCGGTAAGCAAGTTAAAGCAGAAAGCCCGACCGCACACACTGGCGGTCGGGCTTTCTAGGAGTTAGCGGCTAAGCGCGAAGCGCTACGGCTAGTTTATTGAGGGTCAGCCTTCACTTTCGACTTACGCTTCTTGTCTTTGACTTTTACATCAGCCTTGCCCGTGGCAGTACCTTGGGTGACGCCCGTGCCCGACCGTGTTTCGATCATTGAACCCGACGTGGTGCCCGACATTGGCTGGTCCATTGTGGTGGTGGTCGTCGTCGACTTGGTTGTCTCCGTGGTGGTGGGAGTGGTCTGGATTACCGTGCCCTGGGTTGGGGTGGTAGTCTGCGACTGCGTGGTAGTGGTAGTGCTTGTTTGGGCGTTAGACGTAGCAACACCCGCTACAAGAAAAGCGGCAACAGCCAATACTTTTTTCATGGGGAAGGGAATTAAGGGCATGAAACATAGCCGAGGAAACACCAGTTGCCTGTTGTGCTGCGGCAGGTCTTTAACGTGCTAGTAATCATAAGGTTGTTATTGGAAACGGCAAGGCTTCTGCACCCAGTAAACAAGTGGCCTAGCCCGCCTCGCCGCGCAGAATTTCGAGCGGCGGTCGAGTCAGCACGTCGCGGCTATTGAGCAGGCCGATGAGTACCGTAAGCGCCGTAGTAGAGGCTGCTAATACCAACAAGGGTGAGAGCTGCGGCACAAAGGCCACTTCAAATATCCAGGTGGCCAGCGCCCAGGCGGCACCCACCGCCAGCAGTAGTCCGGCCACGGCCGCCAACAGGCCTAGCAGGGCATACTCCACCAGCGTAATGCGCAGAATCTGGCGCCGGCTAGCCCCCAGGGTGCGCAACAGCACGCTCTCCTGCACGCGCTGGTAGCGGCTGATAACTACTGAGCTGATGAGCACCACCACGCCGGTGGCAATACTGAACAGGGCCATAAAGCGAATCACAAAGGATATTTTGCTCAGAATATCATCCAGGGTTTGCAGAATCAGGCCCAGGTCGATGGCCGATACGTTGGGGAATTGCGCCACCAAGTCGCGCTGCACGGCGCCCAGGGCCTGGTTGTTGGGCACGCGGGTGAGCAGCACATGAAACTGTGGGGCCTGTTCCAGCACGCCTTTCGGAAATACCACCAGAAAGTTGGTTTGCACCCGGCTCCAGTCAATGGTGCGGGTGCCGCCCAGAATGGTAGTGAGCGGGGCACCCTGCACGTTGAACACCAGGGTGTCGTTGAGCTCAAGCTTGAGCCGGCGGGCAAAATCTTCGTCCATGGAAATACGCGGGATACCATCGGCCCCGAGCCGTGGAGTTTGGCCAGCGGCCAGCTTCTCGGAGCCCGGGTTGAGCGTGTCGCGGTAGGTAACGCGGTACTCACGGGTGAGCATGCGGGTGGACGGGCCATTGGCCGTGTCCTTCTTCATCTGGGAGATGGTGCGGCCATTGATGGAGGTCAGGCGCATCGTAACAATGGGCACTTCCTGCATGATGGGCAGGCCGCGCCGCTGCAGCAACTGGCCTACCCCGGCTTTCTGCTCCGTCTGAATATCGAACAACACCAGGTTGGGCTGCTTACCGCTGGCTGAAAGCTGCACCCGGCTCAGCAACAGCCCCTGCAGAAGGTAGAGCGTGGCCATCAGAAATACCCCCAGCCCAATGGACACGGTAAGCAGGAGCGTCTGGTTGTTAGGCCGGTACAGGTTGGCCAGGCCCTGGCGCCACACGTAGCTCCACGACACCGGGAAGAAGCGCCGCACCAGGAGCCGCAGCCCCTGGCCTACGCCCGCCAGCACGCCAAAGGCCACCACCAGGCCGCCCACAAACCCTAATGACTGCTTCACGTCGCGCGTCTGCAGATACGCAAACCCCAGAATGAACAGCACAATCAGCCCAAATACCACCCAGCGGAGTGGGTCGGGGCGGGTGGCGTCTTCCTCATACGAGGCCCGCAAGGTGCGCAGCGGCGACACGCGCCGGATGCTGAGCAGGGGCAGCAGGGCAAACAGCACCGCCACCAGCAGCCCCGTTAAAATGCCCTGGCCTACGGCGCTCCAGGAGATGGTAATGTTCACGGCTACCGGCAGAAAGCCCGCAAATAGCCGCGGCAGCGCCAGCTGAATGGCTGTGCCCAGCGCTGCCCCCACTACGGCACCCACTAAGCCCATAAGCGCAGTTTGCAGCAGGTAAATGAGTAAGGCTTGCTGGCCGCTGGCTCCTAAGCACCGCAACACCGCCACTGAGGCCACCTTCTCGCGCACATACAGGCTCACGGCGCTGGCCACGCCCACGCACCCGAGCAGCAGGGCCACGAAGGCCACCAGATTCAGAAAGCGAGTAAGGTCAGAGAAAGCGCGCCCGGTTTGCTCCTTACGGCTGACTACCGTTTCGGCCCGAATGTTTTCCTGGCTGGGGATGTCCATCAAAGGGTCGCGCAGCCGCTCCGGGGCTATACCCGGCTGCATTTTGTAATAGATGCGGTACTGAACCCGGCTGCCTTGCTTAATGAGCTCCGTGCGTGCAAGCAGCGAGGTGGAGTCGGGCTGCCCTGTAGTGGTAAGCTGGTAGTTGCCGGGAATAAAAACGGTGGGAGCCACTGCCGCATTAAACTCCGACTGGCCCGGGGTTTTGCGC
Source organism: Hymenobacter taeanensis (assembly GCF_013137895.1). Lineage (NCBI taxonomy): Bacteria > Pseudomonadati > Bacteroidota > Cytophagia > Cytophagales > Hymenobacteraceae > Hymenobacter > Hymenobacter taeanensis. The sequence continues at coordinate 1,545,161 of NZ_CP053538.1, read as the reverse complement.
ACCCGCCCCGCAATGCGGAATACCACCCGCCCCACCCGAATAGAGTCGCCGACGCGGGCCGCAAACTGCACGAGCAAGGCATCATCGACGAGGGCAATAGGCTGGTTGGTCCGCGACGCTTGCCGGAACTCCTGCGCAGCTGCGGTGGGCTCAGTAAGCCATATACCATAGTAGGGGAAGTCACCCTGAATGGCTCGCACTTGTGCCAACCGCACACCATTGCCCTTCGGGAACTGTACTAGAGAGGGAAAGGCAGCCTCATAGCTGGCACTCACAACGGCTGGCCCAATAACGGGCTGAAAATCTGGCTTAAACGGCTGGCCCGCCGACAGCACCAGGTCGGCACCCAGCAGCTCCTGGGCCTGCTCATCAATGGTGCGGGCCAGGTTATCACCGAAGCCGTTGATGCCCACCAGGGCCGCAATGCCGAGGACGATGGCCGAGATAAACAGCAGCAGCCGGCTCCGGCTGCGGCGGCTGTCGCGCCAGGCCATGCGCCACAACCAGCCGGCCCCTGGCCCGGCAGAAGGTAACTGGCTCATAGGGCAGAGGAAGAGGCCGCAGATGAAACAGGGGTGCCGGAATCAGAAATCATGGTGCCGCCCTTGATCCGGACTACTCGCTGGGTTTTAGCGGCCAGCTCCAGGTCGTGAGTTACGAGCACGAGCGTAGTGCCGGCCTCGCGGTTCAACTCAAACAGCAGGTCTACTACTGTGGCACTGGTTTCGGCGTCGAGGTTGCCGGTGGGCTCATCGGCAAACAAGATGGTAGGCCTGTTGGCAAAGGCCCGGGCCAGGGACACGCGCTGCTGCTCGCCGCCCGAGAGTTGGGTGGGGTAGTGGTGGCCGCGCCCGGCCAGGCCTACGCGGGCCAGCAACTCCTGCGCGGCGCGGGCTGAGCCTTTCTCGCCGCGCAGCTCTAGGGGCACCTGCACGTTTTCAAGAGCCGTGAGGGTAGGTAAGAGCTGGAAGTTCTGGAAGATGAAGCCCACGTATTGGTTGCGCACGGCGGCGCGCTGGTCTTCGGAGAGAGTATCTAGCTGCACCCCATTGAGCCACACGCTGCCCGACGTGGCCCGGTCGAGGCCCGCGCACAGGCCCAGCAAGGTGGTTTTGCCGCTGCCCGAAGGCCCAACAATGGAAAAGGTGTCGCCGGCGGTCAGCTCAAAGCTGACGGACTCCAGCACGGTCAGGGCCCGGCCGCCACTGGAGTAGGACTTGGTGAGGTTTTCGACTTTAAGCACGAAAAATATCTAAGTTGAATCAGGAATAATGAACGATGTAGAGACGCGGATTTGCGTCTCCTCGTTGCTGAGGTTGTTTAGGCTGCCGCGTACCAGGCCAGTCATTGGCTGTACCCACCTGGACTTCTGGCAATGAGGCCTACGCTATTGCGCCTGCTGGCACTTCATGGGCCAGACATAACCGCTTACGTATTAGCAGACGCATTAACCTTGCGCATACTTTCTCTCGTTACGCAACTATCAGTAAATACTTCTTACATGAGAACTGTTTTGTCCCTGCTGAGTGGCGCGCTCCTGTGCGCCCTGGTCAGCTGTAATTCCGATTCCCAAACAACTACGCAAACCACTGCGGCGGCCACTACGGCTGCTCAGCCGCCGAAGGCCACGAGCAAAGCTGCCCCGCAAACTATTCTGTTCTTCGGCAACAGCATCACGGCTGGCTACGGGGTAGAGCCTGAGGAAGCTTTTCCGGCACTCATCGGCCAGAAGCTAGACTCAGCGGGACTGGCCTACACCATCGTAAACGCTGGCCTGAGCGGAGAAACTACTGCCGGGGGCCGCAACCGCGTGGGGTGGGTGCTGCGCCAGCCGGTGAGCGTGTTTGTGCTAGAGCTGGGCGGCAACGACGGCCTGCGCGGCCTGCCCCTCCCCGATACGCGCCGCAACCTGCAGGCCATCATCGATACCGTGCGCCGCCGCAGCCCCCAGGCGCAGATTGTGCTGGCCGGCATGCAAATACCACCCAACATGGGCCCCGACTACGCCACGCAGTTCAAGAAGCTCTACGCCGAGCTGGCTCAGAAAAATCAGGTCAAACTCATTCCCTTTCTGCTGGAAGGAGTGGGCGGCGTCCGGAAACTCAACCAGCGCGACGGGATTCATCCTACGCCCGCCGGTCACCGCCTGGTAGCCCGCAACGTGTGGGCTGTGCTACAGCCCATACTGCAACAGCCTGCTACAGTGGCCCCGTAAATGATGCTTACAATGATGGTAGGCCATCACATAGTAAAACAATACACGCCAAACTAGCCGAGCCCTGCTTGGTTACAGGCTACATGAGCACCAAGGGCTACTTCTTTCCTCTAACTATTGACCGCAATGGCCTTAGATAACACCCTGCAACGATTTATTGCCGCCCAGGAATCGGATTACGCCACGGCCCTGGCCGAAATTAAGAATGGCCGCAAGCGTAGCCACTGGATGTGGTATATTTTTCCGCAAATACACGGGCTGGGCTTTAGCGAAACCTCGAAGTTCTATGCCATTAAGAACAGGCAGGAGGCTGAGGCCTACTTGCACCACCCCGTGCTGGGCCCCCGGCTGGTAGCTATCTGCCAGGCACTATTGTCTCTGGACAGCCACAACGCTACCCAAGTGCTAGGCAGCCCCGATGATATAAAGCTGAAGTCCTCCATGACCTTGTTTGCCGCGCTTCATAACCCCGATCCGGTATTTGAGGCAGTACTGCAGAAGTTCTTCAACGGCACCAAAGACCAGAAAACGCTGCAGCAGCTAGGCAACGCCTAGGCCACTACCTACCATATTACTCCAGGTGAAGCGAGAAAATCCTAGCTCACCTAAAAGCTTGCTCAGGGTACTCGCTTCCTTCTGCATTACCACCCTACAATTTATTGTCGGAAATATGATAGATGCCTCCTGCGGCCTATCTTACCCCACCACAAACACCATCCCCTCGGCCTGCTTTGGCAAGCCACTTTTTACCTTTCTGCTTATGCGTTTTACTACTCTTCTGCCGGGTGCTGCACTGGCGCTGGGCCTGCTGGCAGGCTGCGCCCGAACACCTTCTACCTCGGGCGTAGCATCCCCCACGGAGCCGCCTGCTCTGGAAGCCATCCGGGAAACGGAAATTCGCCGCGACCTTTTCTCATTGGCCAGCGACAGCATGCGCGGCCGCCGCGCCGGTACCCCCGATGAGCTGCGCGCCGCCATTTGGGTAGCGGAGCGTGCCCGCGCCGCCGGCCTGCAACCCGCCGGCGACGATGGCACTTACTTCCAGCTCTACCCCCTGCACCGCATCACGGTAGCCCCTAACTCCCGGATGAGCTTAAACGGCCAACCCCTCGCGCTCTGGAAAGACGCCTGGGTTACGGCGCCCATCAGCGCCCGCCTCACTGGCCCGGTAGTCTGGCTTAACTCCCTGGCTGATACTGTACGGCGCGATTTGCGCGGCAAGATTGTGGCCATGTCGCTGCTGCCGCCCACGCCGCTGCCGGTTGCCAACATCAGTTTGCGCGGTATGCGCTACGCCCTGGCTGCTATTGGCCAGCAGAGCGCGGCGCTGCGGGCACGCGGGGTGGCGGGCATCATCCTGGCCGCCGATGCTATGACTGAGCCCAGCCTGGAGTTTGTAGGCCACCGCTACCAGGATGGGCAGTACTTGTTGCCCTCCATGCCGGTGCCGCCCGCGCCTATTCCAGTGCTGCTCGTGCGGCAAGCTATGGCTGCTACGCTGCAGGCGCCGAAAGCCCGTTTTCAGGCCGAGCTTGACCTGAATGATTTTGAGTATCCCTCCATCAACGTAGTGGCCCGCGTACCCGGCACCGACCCCGAACTTCGCAAGGAGAACGTGCTGTTCAGCGGCCACCACGACCACGACGGTATCGGGACGCCCGTAGCTGGCGACTCCATCTGGAACGGCGCCGACGACAACGCCACCGTAAGCGTAGCCCTGCTGGCCATTGGCCGGGCCTGGAAGCAACGGCCGGGCGCCCGTTCGGCCCTGTTTGTGTGGCACGGCGCCGAGGAGCGCGGCCTGCTGGGCTCCCGCTGGTTTGTAGACCACCCCACCGTACCAAAATCCTCCATTGTGGCCGTACTCAACGGCGACATGATGGGCCGCAACTCCCCCGATTCGGCGGCGCTGCTGGGCTCTACTGCTCCGCACCGCAACTCAGAGGCCCTGGTTAACATGGCCCTGAAAGCCAACCAGAACGTCAGCAAGTTCACCCTCGATAACTCCTGGGACGACGCCAAGCACCCCGAGGGCTGGTATTTCCGCAGTGACCACCTGCCCTACGCCCGTGCCGGCATCCCGGCGTTGTTCTTCACCACGTTACTGCACCCCGACTACCACACGCCCCGTGACGAGGCCTCGCGCATTGATGTGGCTAAGCTCACCCGCATGACGCGCTGGATGTACGCCACCGGCTGGGCCGTTTCTGCCACGCCCCAGCGCCTGACCCAAGACCCGGATTTCAAGCTGGAGCGGTAATAACCTGTTATTCCGAGTGCAGCGCTGAATCTGGGGTAGCTTCTAGGCCAGTCTCCAGATTACTCGCCCTGCTCAAAACGACAGTTCGGGCAGGTAGCAAAAAAGCCCGGCCTTCTCACTCATGAGAAGGCCGGGCTTTTTTATGTGCTGATACGGGTGTTAGCTTAGTTCAGCCAAACGGTCAGCAGCATTTCAAAACGGTGAGGCGCGTAGGCGTTGTAATACGGGGCTTCGCCCTCGAAGCCGAGAACGTGCACCAAGGGCAACCCTTCGGTGCGGGAGTCTACCACCCGAACGGGGTAGAGCTGGCCTTCTTCGGGCCAGTCGCCTACGTGGTTGTAGGGGCGCTGGCTGGCATCTACGCAGCGGGCGTAGTCAACGAAGGGGGCGTGGCGGGTGGCTTCCGCCAGGGTCAGGTTTTCAACTTCGTACTTTGGCATATTGAATCTTTCTACAAGAAAACAGCCTTTTTAATTCACTTTTATCGGCATACTTCACCCAAAAAGAGCGCGTTGCAGATTGGCTGGCTGTAAGTTAGAGTTTAAACTGAAAACTCACCTTTACCCCAAAGGTACGGGCCCCAGGTGAGTTACGGTACGTGAGCCGATGCAGGAAATCGACGCGGGCCACTCTGAAAATGTTCTCAATACCGTAGCCCACCTCGGCGTACGGCGTGCGGCCCAACGACTGAAATGTGGGTAGCGGGCCACCATTCACGGGGTCTTCGGTGGGGTTGATGCGGCGGTTGGCGTCGCTTACGCCACCCCACAGCACATTGCCCGTGGCCACCAGCCGCCAGTTGAGCTGCTTGATAGCCGGGATGGAGTTTAACAGGAAGCCATCAAATTGGTTTTCAAACCGGAAGGCAACGTACCGGTCGCTCACAAACTCAAAGTAGCGCATCAGGTTAAACGCTCCCGCGTTATAAAACGGCGACTGGTTGCCCAAGTGCGACTTCAGTAGCGGGTAGGGCACCGTGCTCGGAATAAGGCCGGCATCCAGGCGGTAATCGGTGCGGCCCACCTGGCCTAGCCGTATGCTCTGGTCAATAAGGACGTTAAATTTCTGATAGTGGAAGTCGCTGCCCAGCAGCTTATCTACGCCCAGCGTGTAGCGCACGGTAAACACGGGCCACTTCTTCAGGCCAATAGCCGTGCGGCGGTTTTGGTTGTTGGGCACCAGCACTTCATCGCGGGCGTAGCGCGACTCCACCACCACCTCCGACAAGTCGAAGTGGTCGTCGGTGGGGGCGCCGGGCCGTTGCTCCTGGGTGTAGTAAGCAAAGGGGTACAGCGGGTTGAAGCTTTGCCGCCGCAGCATTACCCGCTGCGTAAAGCCCCTAAATAGGTCGGTCTGCAGGGCAATGGTGGTCAGGTCGCGGAGGAGGGGGCGGCTGGAGGTAATGTTGCCCAGCCTGGCCGAAGCCTCAAACAGTGGGTTCTCCAGGGCGTAGTCGTTATCAAGCAGAGCCACCTGGTCCAGGTCGTGGCGATGCTCAAAATTTAGCACCGTCCAGTGCCGGCGCTCCAGAATGCGCTGCGCCCGCAGGCCATACTTAAAGCGCCCGTCGCGGGTGCCGTAGGCCAGGTAAGGGCGCAGCAGCCAGTCGCGGCTAAACTCCGGCGTGGTCCGGAAGCCCACCCGAAAGCGGTTGCCCTCAATGTTGTTGAAGCTATACGCCGTCAGAATGGGCCCCCAGTCAATTTTACCGGCGCGGTAATACCCATTCACGGCAATATCGGCTACCTCCAGCAGGTTGCGCATGGCGGGCAGCTGGCGCACTGAGTCCAGCACCATGAGCGTTGCTTGCTCCTGCTGGGTTAGAGAATCGGGCCGGTTCTGCTCGAAAAAGTCCTTGGCGTCATCGAAGGCATCGGCCGCCGTTTCCAGGGGGCGGTCATAGAAAGGAAGCGGCTTCGGATGGTTGGCGTCGAAATTGGAATTGACGATGGTGAAGCGGGCCAAAATACCCGTGCTGCCCTTAGTAGGCTTAATCCCGATAACTACCGCCGTGCGTTTGGGCAGCCACGCCCCAGCCGGCGAGGGCGTGAGGTCCTGCTTCACGCGCACCTGCTCCACAAAGTTGAGGTTCGCCTTGGGACTAACGGCCAAGTCTACCCGGCGCAGGGCGTAGGTTTCGGCCGTTATCCAGATGGTGCCCACAAAAGCCAAGTCTTGCAGCCGGCGGGGCTTCACTCCAATCTTATAGCAGAAGTCCTGGCCTACAAACACAGAGTCCAGCAGGTCGTACTCGTAGGTAAACTTCCAGCCATCGGCAATGGGCGAGATAAAATCTTTGCCCAACAGCTGTTGCCAGTTGGGGTAGAAATCCCAATCCTGAAACGAAGAGCCTAGAATCTGCGACGTCACGGAGCCTTCCCGAGGGGCTGCCCCGTGTAGCTGGGTATGCTTAATCTCCTCCCGCTTGCGCAGGGGCTGGTTGTTCTGGTAAAAGCGCGAAAGCACTTCTGAGGCGAAAAACGGCACTATTGGCTGGCCTCGTTCGTCGCGCGGCAGGCCCATGCTATCGGCTACCTGCGTTATCTGGCGCAGCAGCTTGCGGCGGCTTACCTGACTGGGCAAGTTGTTCAGGGCCACCTCCGTGCGGCTGTAGCTGTCGAACTCAAAGGCCTTGAGGTTGCGCTTATTGTTCTGCGGCTTGTGCTCCTGCACCCGGCGCAGAATAACATAAGCGGGGTTCTCCCGGGGCCGCACTACCACTTCACCCAACGAAACCGCCCCCGCCCCCAGCGCAAAGTTCACCGTATGGGTGGCTAGGCCACTCACGCGTTTGCGCACCGTGCCAAAACCAATGGCGGACGCCGCCAGCGAGTCAACGGGTGCCGCCACCGGGAGCTGATAGCGGCCATTCTCATCGGCGGTGGTACCCTGCCCGGAACCCGGCACAAACACCGACGCGAAGGGAACCGCCTTACCCGTGGCTGCCTCCGTTATCCGGCCACTAAACACTACACGCTGCGCCCAAGTGGGCCTTACGCCTACCAGCAGCAATAGCAGTAGCAGCAGGTAAACGATTTTCATGCGGTAAACAAATTAGGGCAGAGGGCGGGAAGGTAGTACTGGGTAAGATACACAGGTTCCAAACACAACCAAGCCGGCAACCCGGTAAGTTCTCTCAGCTGGCTACTCTGCGTACATGAGCTGTCGAAGGTGGTGGTGGTGGCAAAAGTGGTTGGCAATATGTGTCTGCTGTAATGATGAGGGCCTGGCTTGCACCTGGCCTAGCTGCCTGTGCGTACATCATTTGGGGCATTCTTCACGGGTGAGGGTTTCATTGATGCAGATGGCGGCCTGGCAGCCCTTTGCGGCGGCCAGCAAAGCCTGCTGGGTGCCGGGCGTAATGTCGCCGGCGGCGTAAAGGCCATGCACGGAGGTTTGCTGGTCCTTGTCCACCACAATGGCGCCTTTTTCGGAGAGCTTGCAGCCCAGCTGCTCCGCAAAAGGGCTGCGTTGGTGCTGGTGCGCGTGAATAAATACCGCCGTGCGGGCCAACTTTTCTCCGGTCTTGAACACGATGTGCTTCAGGTCCCCTTCCGGGGTGCCCTCCAGGCGCTCCACTTCCTCCTCTCGTACCGTAATGCCCTGGCGGCGCAGGCGGCGGCGGGCGTTTGGGGTCAGGCCCTTCCAACCATCGGTGCACACCGTAATGTCGTTGCTCCAGCGGCTTACCAGCAACGCTAGACCGGTCACGCTCTTGTGTTTGCCATATACCGCCAAGGGCTTATCGCGCACTTCCCAGCCATGGCAGTAAGGGCAGTGCAGCACTCCACTGCCCCACAGGTCGCGCATGCCATCGAGGGGCGGCAACTCATCATCAACGCCCGTAGCCAGTAGTACCTTGCGGGTGGTATACGTAGTGCTGTGACCGGTGGCGCCTTCCAGAGTCAGGCGGAAGTACTTACTCAGCACATCCACCTGCGTAACGCGTGCCTCCCGAACTTCTACTGACTTGTATGGCGTGAGCTGCTCCCGGCCCAGGCGTAGCAGCTCATCGGGCTGCATGCCGTCGCGGGTCAGGAACCCATGCACGGCCGGAGAGGGGGCATTACGGGGTTTGCCGCCGTCGCACACCAACACGCGGCGCAGGCAGCGGCCCAGCACCAGGGCCGCGCTCAGGCCCGCACTGCCGGCCCCAATAATCATCACATCGTAGTCGGTAGTAGGCTGGGCAGGGGCGCGGTGGCGGGGAGTGGTTGCAGCAGGCATAAAGCAGGGTTGGTAACGACGTATCTATACCGCTAAAAGGCCCTCGTGGTTAGCACCGATTGGCATTTGATAGGCACAAAAAAAGGCTCCCAATCATTGGGAGCCTTTTTTAGAAGGTAATTCAAACACTTATTCTTTAATCAGGCGGGTAGTCTTGGTTCCAGCCTGCCCCTTCACCTGAATCAGGTAGACACCCGCGGGCCACTGGCCTACGGGCAGTTCGTGCACTAGGCCACCCTTAGCTGCCGCCTGATGTACTAAGCGGCCCATCACGTCAAGCACTGTTACCTGATAAGGGCCTTCGCGTAGCGCGCTTAAATCTAGGTGTGCCTGGTTGGAAGCAGGATTAGGCACTACATTAATAGCGGCTTCCGTTTTAGTGAAGGCCACAGCTTTTACAGTGCTGAAGCTGGTGGTGCCATCCGAGTCAACCTGGCGCAGGCGGTAGTATACCGTTTGGCCAGCGGCTTTGGGCGCTACCTGCTCGTCGGTGAACTGGTAGGTAGTAGCCAGAGTTGTGGTGCCTTGACCTTTTACTTGGCCTACGCTGCTAAAGCTCTTACCATCAAAGCTACGTTCCACAACGAATTGGTCGTTGCGCAGTTCCTGGGCCGTGCGCCATGCCAGTTGGGCATCCTGACCGGCCGCTTTGGCCGTGAAGCTAACCAGCCTGACAGGGAGTGGGCCCGAAGTTGCCGTGATATTACCCGAGAACTCGGAGGTGTTGCCAACCGCTATGTTGTTAACAGTAGCCAACACGGTAGCAGTAGCAGTAAGCTTTGCGTTAGTTATCGATGTTACTTGTGTTGCGGTCAGAGGGAATGAGAAAATAAACCGGCTAGCGTAAGTCTCAGAACCTTGGTCGAAGCTTGGAACAAAGGAGGCACTGTTGTACGAACTGGATTTATTATCGCCATCGGCTGTGGAACCTTCCGTGGCGTTGAAGAGGTAAGTAGTGCCCTGCCCGAATGAGGTTGGGTCGGCGGCAGCAATATAGAACTCTACCAGGGAGCCGGTAGGGGCAAACCCAGTTACAATCAGACGGCTGCTGCTGATTTTAGCCTGCGTGATAACCGGGAAGTTTAGCAGCCCGTTGGCGCCGCTGGAAGCTGTTTTGCCGCTGGCGTTCTTCGTAACGTTATCCCCTGTAATTGTAGTAGTAGCTGAAAGGTCTATGCCTAAGCCGGTGTTTCCAGAAATGCTGTTTTCTGTGAACCGGTTGCCAGAAGTTCCACTCAGCGCTACAATTCCATCCCCCGAGTTGCCTGTGATGGTGTTAGTGCTAATCAGGTTATTGTTACCTGAAGTAATGCTTATACCGGCATCATCTGACGTAGTGGTGCTTACCCCATTTGAACTAATGGTATTGCCACTGATGATATTGTTGCTGGCACTTATTAGCTCAATACCAAACCCATTGTTGTTGCTGATATTGTTGTTATTAATAGTATTGCCAGAGGCGTTTGATAGCAGGATACCAGCTCCATCGTAAGCAATTGTATTAGCAGTTGCTGCCACTGAGCGGCCCGTACGAAACACATTATTGCGAAGTGTAACCCCTTGGGCCCCATTACTCAGAAGCACAGTGGCAATCGTGTTGTTTTGACCAGTTACGTCCGTCACGATAGAGCCAGAGGAGGTAGCACCCGTGAATACTATAGCAGCGCCATCTGCTAGCACGGCACCCGTGGTATTTAAGGCTCTACTACCAGCTGCTATACCAGCACCCGTAATATTCAGTGATGCAATACGGGTATTACCACCCGTAGCGGAAATTCCACCAGTCGTGGAGTTGCTGAAGTCTAAGATAATCTCACCCGCCAAGTTGTTAGCAGTAGGAGTAGTACCTTCTCCGGTTAGTATTGTCTGCAGTTTGCCGTCAATAGCCGTGTTGTTATCGGTGATAGTCGGCAATGCAGATAGCCCGGAAAAGGTAAAGGTCTTATTTGTTGCACTATAGCCAGTCGAAGCCGTCATGTTTAGGCGCAAGCCAGGCAGCGCGGTGCCAGTAGTGCGGCCATCGTTGAGCATGAATATGGCGTACTCACTACCAGCGGCGGGGTCAATGGCAGTTGTGCCAGTAGCCGGGGTGCCATTGAAAGCTTCCTGGTCAAGGCCTGCATTGGTCAGGGCGTTGCTATTGACGATGAACTGCCGCAAAGACCCTTGACCTGAGTTGTTGGAATTTACTACAGCATCAAAATTAAAGCCGAAGTCGGCGCCAACGGCCGTTGTACCAGTTGCTACCGTTACACCTACTTGGCTTTGGGCAATAGTTGTTGCTGTGTTCAAACTAGCAAGCGTAGTACCAGTAGTGCCAGCGCTAGCATCAACTTTCGTAGGGGTTTCTCCTCCTACATAGTCCGTTCGACCGTTATAAGTCTGTACTGGAATGAGTGTATTAACGGAGCCCGGCCGGCTGCTGGTCACAGTGTTATTGACCACCCGTACACTGTAATTACCTGCGACAGGATTAAAATTATATTGACCGCTGGCGTCAGTGTTTACTGCGGATACAAAAGTTCCGGACGAGTTATAGAGTTCTACGCGGGCACCTGGCCGAACTGAAGTGCCACTAGTCGTGAGCGGCCGGCCAGCACCGCCACCGTAGTTAACATCTTCAAATACGTAGCCTGTGATTGGGGTGACTGCAGTAGAAGAAAACGAAATTAGTAATGCATCGCCAGTGTGGCGCACATTGTTAGTGTGAATCTCTCCTCCGGCAGCGTCTGGCCGCAAATACATTCGGAATTGTAAGGTAGTTACTCCGGCATTGGAAATGGTAGATGCTAGTACCGAACCACTAGCAGCCCCGGAGCCAGTTGTAGCTCCAGGAACAATAGCATTATTAAGAATTTTATCCGCCGTAACATTGAGTTCAGGTGAACCACTTAATTTCGATAATATGACCCCTGGTGTAAGTAGCTCTAACTCGGTAGTAAAGCCAATGCCGCCTCCATAGTTGCCACCTAAGCCGGTTACATGAACCACTGGATTAGCAATTGGCCTATTAAATGTGATGGTTAGGTCCGCAAATTGATAGCGTGCATTGGGTGGTACAGTTTGGGGTAAAGGCTCAACAGAAACGAATAATTCAACTCCACGATTGACAGTTACCTCTATTCCTTGATTTACCCCATTAGCCGAAGTGTAATGTGTATTGTTAGAGCTCCCGTATGCACTAAGAACATCAAATAATACAGTAGAAGGAGCGGCCGTCGTTGTACTGATATTGCCGCCAAAAGCTACACCAGTACCCGTTGCTATTTTTGTTGTAGGCAATGTATACTGCTGGTTGCTTAACGAAAGCGTGGCTGTGGTCGTCGGAGTATACGTTGCAGGCGTGTTATCCGTAGGATTATTGGTATTGCTCTGAAACGTAATGACTTGGTTAGCAATTGTTGGTCCGTTACCAGTAGGGTTACCTGCTCCCGAGAAAAACTCCAATGTAGGGACGGTTTGTGCATGAGCGGTACTTAACCCAATAAAGCTCCATAGCAACAACGCTATAGCGTGTAAATTTTTGTTCATGAAATACTATGTTGTATGAAAATTTTTCTAATACATGTTTTTGCTGAAAACAGTATTGATTCAATTTTGAGAGTTTTAATTACCAATGTTAGAAACTGCATTCATGGTGAACGTATAAGTAGCTATATATTAGATACTATAATATTTCCCAAAACCGAGAATTGCTTCTCGATTTTAGAGATTTGCAAAAATAGGCGTTAAATAATAGATATCAATTTGATTATATTTATTAATTATTGAATAATGTTTATAGTGCTGAGCTTATGAAATCATCTCGTGTACCGTTCTTTGCATATGGTAATTCATTAAACTTAACTTATAAAAAAAAGCCCTTAACTCAGTTAAGGGCTTTTTTTTATAAGATGGATTTTCTCACCTATTCTTTGATAAATCGCAACGACTTGTTAAAGCTTGCACCGCTAATCAATACCTGGTAGCTACCCACGGGCAGTTCCTGCACCGACAGCGTTGGGGTAGTACCGCCCTCATAGCGTGCCTGGCGAACTACCCGGCCTACTGCGTCAATAATGCTTACCTGATAAGCGCCTTGGGGCAGACTTGTTAGGTTGAGCGTGGTGCTGGTTGAAGCGGGGTTCGGGTACAGGCTGATAGCGACTTCCGTTTTAGTGAAGGCCACAGCTTGCACGGCGCTGAAGCTGCTGGTGCCGTCCGTGTCAACCTGGCGCAGACGATAGTACACCGTTTGGCCAGCGGCTTTGGCCGCTACCTGTGCATCCAGGAACTGGTAATCGGTGGCCAGCGTGGTCGTGCCCTGCCCCTGTACCTGGCCTAGGGCCGAGAAGCTGCGGCCGTCGAAGCTACGCTCCACCACAAAGTGGTCGTTGCGCAGCTCCTGGGCCGTGCGCCACGTCAGCTCTGCATTCGGGCCGGCGGCTTTGGCCGTGAAGCTCGCCAACTGCACGGGCAGCGGACGTACCCCAATGGTGAAGGTGACGTTCTGGGTGTTTGTACCACCGTTGGCATCAATCGTTCTGATCTGAACCGTGTAAGTACCAGCCACCAAGAGTCGGTTGTTGGTTACTACAATCTGCCCGATCTGATTAGGATTAGTTGTGTTAAAATCAACGCCGGGAGGGAAGCTGCCTGATACACCAGCGGGTAGGCCAGTAGTTACGAGAGTAGCCGAGCTAACACCATCTTTCACTACTGCCTGAGGCGTAGCTGAGTTGTACGTGCCGCTATTTGCATCAAACACATTAGCCAATACATCACCTGTCAGGTAGGGGCTCGCGCCGCCTTTCACAGGGGTTGTTGTGTACGAAGAGTTAGCATCCTGTCCCACCGCAATAGTGTAGAGCGCAACATTCGAAGTGGCCGATGTGGGGGTGGCGTTGTCTGTAGCTGTGTACGTAAAGAAGGCGTTGCCTATGAACCCGCTAACTGGCAGATAGCGCAGCTGACCAGCCTCTGAGGCCGAGATTGTAGCGCCAGAAATCAGGGCCGTCGTGCTGGTGCCTATATATAGGCCACCGGAAGTGGGTACCGAAGCAAGAGTATAGCTCAGCGTCTGGCCAGCATTTACATCCGTAGCTACCAGCGGCGAGATAGGCTGGGCCGTGGTAGCCGTGTTCTCAATCACCTGATTAAAGCGTACCTCACCCGCTGGCAGCAAGTTGTTCACTACGTTGTAGGCCACTGGGGCATTGTTCGCAATGGTCGAAATGCTGGCTGAGTTTGAAGCAGCCGAGATGTTAATATCGGCGGCTGAGGTTACATTAGCTGTAATGTTTAGCGTGGTAGCCGTAGCTGGGGTCGTGAACGAGATGAAGTTGGTTACTGCACCGGCCACGCCGGGAGCCATAGAGGCAACCGTGGGGAAAGTAACAACCGTGTTGGCTCCTACAACCGCCGAAGAAGCACCTGCCGAGAACGTTAGATTAGCAGGCGTACCAGGTATAGTTACGGTCTGCACAACATTTGTGGAAGGCGACACCGCAGTGCTGTTGTTGGAGGTGGTAATCTCATACGTTACCCGTGAGCCTGGCTGGGCCGTGAGCGGACCTGCAATGCTGGTTTGCGCATCTGCCTGAGGCGTTACGTTTACCGTAGCTGAGGCCGTATTGTTGGAAAGTACTCCATCGGAGGTAGCCGAGTAAATGCTGGCCACTGCCGACACTGGGCCAGTGGCCGGAGCGTTAAACGATACCGTGTACGTACCGGGCAACGAAGACCCGCTTGCCAGGGAGGCCAGCGCCGCTGCCGTCGACTGGAAGGTTACTACCCCCGTGGTGGCGTTGTAATCAGCATTGCGAACCGTGCCGTTGTCTGTAACGGTAACGCCCGTCAGGCCTGGCTGCAACAGCAGCTGCGGAACCACGTTGGTTGCCGTGCCGGCACCTAAGTTACTGAATGTAGCGGTGAGCGTAACGCTGCTTCCTGCATTTACCGTGGTGGTAGCCGGAGTTAGCGTGGTACGTAAGTCAGCCGTGGCCGTAGTGACTGTGGTGGCCGTAGTGGCGGCTGTAGCGTAATTGTTAGTCGGGTTCGTATCGGTGCTGGTGGTCGTAACCTGGCCTACGGCCGAAAGTTGTGAGGCATCCGGCATAGTTACGACTATCACGCTGGAGGTAGTAGCTCCGCTGGCCAGTACTGCTACTGTTGAGAAGGTTACTAGGCCAGTAGCGTTGTTGTATGATCCAGTAGCGGCTCCGGCTGGGAAGGTTACGTTAGCCGTTCCCAGGCCCGCAGGTAGCTGCAAAGTAGGAATTACGCTAGTAGCTACTGCTGCGCCGTTGTTGGTGGTAGATACCACATAGGGCACAGGGTTGCCTACCGTAACAGTGGGCGGACCCGTAACCTGGATAGCTACATCGGCCGCAGGGGTTAGAGCTGTTACTACGGTAGCAGCATTGTTGGTCACAACGGTTTCAGCAGAGCTGGTACTTACAGCCGCAGAAACGTTCAGGTTAGCCGCCCCCGCAGGAGCTGTAAACGAGATGGTGTTGGTCTGGCTAAAGCCAGTGGCCAGCGGGTCAGGGAAGCGGATAGTAAGAGTGCCAGTGGTTGCGTTGTACTGCGAACCTGCACTCAGCGAATTCAGCTGCACGTTCGTCAGGCCCGTTGGCAGCTGCACCGTTTGCACCACGCCATCAGCCGCCGCAGGGCCGTTGCTTGCTGTAGTAACCGTGTAGCTTACTGTTTGTCCTGGCAGTGCCACTACAGGGCCAGCCAGTGTAGTGGCCACATCTACCAGCGGTGTTACCTCAACTTTAGTTTGAGCCAGGTTATCGGCAGGTATTGCGTCTGGAGTTGTGGTTGTTACGGCTGCCGTAGCCAGCACAAAGCCTTGCTGAGGTGCCGCGAAGGTTACCGTGTACGGTTGCGTAGCACCGGCCGCCAGCGGCGACGTCAGGGCCGGGAAGGTCAGAACCCCCGTGACAGCATTATAAGAACCGCCCCCCAGGTTGCTGAAGGTCAGTCCTGTGGGAAGAGATATGGTTTGCTGCACGCCACTAGCCGCGGCAGCGCCTGCGTTGCCTGCCATAATGGTGAGGGTGATGTTAGCACCCGGAGCCACATTAGCTGCCGAAGCCGAAATGTTCGTGTAGACGTTGGCTGCCGTACCCGTCCGCGTGGCGGGTGTGATGGTAGGACGAGTAGCAGCCCCGTTCAGCTGAGCAGTATTATTGTCTGTGCCAGCGGTAGGAGAGTTCAGGTCACCGGTATTGGAACCGGTGAAGCCTGAAGTAACTACAGCCGTCGGAGCAGAGAAACTAGTGTTGGGAGCTGTGAAGGTGATGGTGTTTACCTGCGACTGCCCGGCAGCCAATACCCCAATGGCGGGGAAAGTAACAACCGTAACGTTCAGCGTAGAGTTGTAGGCCACCATGCCACCATTGGAAGCGTAAATGCCCGCACCCGTAAGGTTACCCTGCAGAGTAACCGTCTGTTCTACATTGACGGCCGGAGAAATGGAGTTGACGTTAGCCGGCGTGGTGGTACCACTGAGGTTATTGGTAACCACGGTGTAGGTTACCTCGTTGCCAGCGGTTACGGTCGTGGGACCACCGATGGCCGTCGTCACGTCGAAGCGAGGCGTGATATCGATTTTAGATACTATCGTGTTGTCGGTAGTGGTTGTTTCGACACCACCAGCACCGCTGATATTAGCGGTAACCACTAAGGGGCTATTGAGCGGGGCTGGGAACGTTAAGGCAGTAGAAGCCGAACCGCCGTTAGCGGCTAGGTTGCCGATAGTAAGCGTCAGTAAGCCCGTGTTCTGGTTGTAGCTGCCGCCTGCAAAGGTGGTAATACCTGTAGAAGCATTAGGTGTACCCGCGGAACCGCCTACAGTGAAGCCCGTGCTCAGACCAGCTGGCAGCTGTACTGTTTCTATTACGTTAGTAGCAGCTACAGTGCCAGGATTGCTAGATACTACTGTGTAGCTAACAGAAGAACCAGCGTTTACTGTGGCTGCAGGCACCGTGGAGAAGCTGGTAGCCAGGTTAAAGGTAGTGCCCGATACGGCAACTGAGATGAAAGCCGTGTTGGAAGTAATGCCTGAGGTGTTATTCACCGTGTACGGAACAGTAGCGACCCCTGTAAAGCCCGCAGCTGGTACAAAACTTACCTGCCCGTTGCCAAGGAAAGTGAACGTGCCGCCCGTTACTGTAACAGCAGTAGTGCCACCGGCTGCTTGGCCGTTAACCGCTACTGTGCCACCATCAATGCCATTCTGGTCATTATCGGTAATTGAGAGCGTAACGGCGGTTCCGGGAGTAGTAGAAGCGAAATCGTTGTTGGCAACCGGAGCTAGTTGAACGGGTGCATTACCTGAGAATTCGGAGGTGCCTTGGTTGCCGTTTACCAGTGTCACCTGGGTTGCAGTAGCAGTAAGCTTTGCGGTGCCAGCCGTGAGAGCCGCTTGCTGCCCAGAAGTGAGGGCTGAAAGCGCAATAGCATAAGAAAAGCGATTTTGGCCGGTTTCTGTACCTTGGTTAAATCCATTAATCAGCCCGGTATAGTTACCCGTAGTAGCATCCAAGTCGTTTAGAGTAGCACTGGGGTTGCCTGTCGTGCCCTCGGTGCGGGAGAACAAGTAGGTTTGTCCCTGACCGAAGTTAGCGCCGACGGCATTCAGAGAAGCTGCATTGGGAGCGGAAATGAAGAACTCCAACAGCGCACCTGGGCGGGCAAAACCCGTCAGGTAAAGCATGCCGTTCCGGATAGTAGCAGTCTGAACAATTGGCATATTAGTTAGGCCATTGGCGCCCGTGTCGGCATCACCATTGTCATTCAGCGTAACGAAAGGCGAAGTGCCCTGGTTAGTATTATCTGTGCTACTCTCTAGGTCAATGCCGATTTGGCCACTAGCTGCTCCGCCGGCGGAGGTTAGTACGGAGCCGTTGCCGAAAATAGAGTTTTGACTGAAAGTGCTATTCGTAGTAGACGGCTGAGCCAGAATTCCGGCGCCGTAGTTGTTGCTGATGATGTTCTGGCTGATAGTGTTAGCCGTACCCTGCAAGCGCACGCCAGGAGTCTGACCCCCGCCATTCAAGCCATTATTGCTAATGGTGTTGTTGGTGACAAGAGCATTACCGGTGCTACCTGCCAAATCTACGCCTGGGCCTTGGTTGGCGGCAAACAGGTTATTGCGCACTACGCCGCCATTCACTCCCAAACGAATACCATCGGAAGAGGAATTACTAATAGCATTGCCTCTGATTTCGTTGCCTTCTACGAAATAACCTGTAGAAGTACCGTTGCCGTTGCTATTAACAATGAGTTCAATTCCTCCGGTAGCGTTGTAGCCAATCAGGTTATTCGAGATAGTGCCGCTGAAAAGGGTGGTAACATCGCCGCTGCTCTGCAGGAAAATGCCGTGGGCTGCTGACCGTGTAGTAGCGCCAGGGTCAGAGAAGCTACGCGCGGTGGTGCCAATCACGTTGCCCGTAATCAGGGTACCACTAGTAGCACCAGTAGTCACGTAAATGTTGCCCGAGGTAGTGTTGCTGGCCGAGTTGCCAAAGCCATAAATAGCCAGGCCTGTTATAGTCGTGTTGTTGGCAGCTAACGTTAAGCCGTTAAATGCACTAGTAGCTCCAGGGCCCACAAGTTGTACCTCTGGGCCGTTTAGCTGACTTAGCGCCGTCGCATTTACACCCACGGTGCCCCCATTACCCAGAGCTATATTATTGGTGTTGCCAACAATAGCAGTCTGGCGGGTGCCATCAATAGCAGTATTAGCATCAGAGATGGTAGGCAGTACCGTGGCCGGGCTGATAACAGCAACGCCATTGGTAAGGCCCGTAGCCAACCCAGCCCGCAAACCCGGGGTAGCTGTGGTTGAGGGGATCATAAAAATGCTGGTTTCACGACCAGCAGTTAGACCACTCTGCGCCAGGTTGGTATTAGCCAAGGCATTGGCGTTGATAATAAACTGGCGTAACGAGCCCTGACCCGCGTCTCGCGTGGAAGTTACAAGATCAAAATTGAAACCAAAATCAACACCTGTGGTGCCAGCAGCCGGTACGGTTACACTAGTGATGGATTGAGGCGTTAAGCCCGTGCTTCCGGTGCCTGTAGTAAGACTAGCTAAGGTTTGAGAGCCGGTGTTAGCAGCTGCATCCTGCTTTTCGGGGGCCTCGCCCCCTACCCGGTTGGTAACGCCGTTCACGAAGGTTTGCACTGCCTGAATATTGGCAGTAGTAAAGCCGGTATTGAGGGTTCGAACAGAGTTAACGGTAGAGTTTACTACGCGCACCGTATAGGTAGCAGCGGAGGGAACATTAAAGCTGTATAAGCCTGATGCGTTAGTAGTAGTAGTAGCAACAAAATTGCCGTTAGCATCATATAGCTCAACAGCCGCACCTGCTTGCCGGATAGCGCCAGAAGTAAAGCCTACTGCAGCCGCATTTGCTTCTGTATAGTTGCGTCCAACACCACCACCATAGTTAACATCATCGAAGATTGTGCCGCTCAGTACAATCGGGGTTGCGTTGATACTAGCGGAAGCTGAGTTGGGAGCGGTATTGGTGCCCTCATCAGACGTTGTGCTGATAGCAGAGGTAGCGGTTACTGTTCCAGAAGTCGGAGTCGTAAACGTAATAGTTGAAGTTAGAGAAGCTCCTATGTCCAGAGAAGTGGTGTTTGGATACGTAACCAGACCTGTATTGCTATTGTAGCTGCCTCCGTTTGTAGCCACTACATTGGCTAGGCCAGAAGGTAATTGTATCTGTGCCACTACTCCTTGGGCCGCCCCATCTACACCGTTGTTTGTGAAGGTAGCGTTGAACTGACCTTGAGCTCCCGCGACTACGGGCGAAGCCTGTGCCCTGAGTGTTGTTGTAACATCGGCCTGCGCGCTCCAGATGAATGAGGTTAGGCCAATTGTATGGGTTCGAGCGGTGTTAGCATCCACATAAGGAGCCGCGTTTCGGAAGGTTAACGTCAGTTTTTTAACAGGCGAAGAGAACGTCAATACCGTAGTGGCATTAACATCGGAGTTGCTGGTGCCAATACCCTGCACAGTATTATTGCCGATAAACTGATTAACGCCAGCGTTGGCTAGCGTAAAATTGGTAGCCGTCAGGGCGATTGGGGTAGTGGCTGCATCTGTGGTGTAACCGTCAAAGGTCACCTCATCAATGAAGCTACCAGCAAGCGTTAAGTCACGGTCAATATCCAATACAGCCATTGATAGGTTATTGACTGGACGGTCAAACGTGAATGTTACCTGCGACTTGCTGTCGGCTGGCTGTACACCCTGCGGGTTCTGCTGCCATACCAGTGAAGGAACAAGCAGCGCTTGGTTTGTTGCTATTGCAAACGTGTTGGTATTGGTGCCAGTTACCGACGAGGTAAACCCGCTTGTGCTAATATTGGTACCGCGTACTAAGAGGTTTGCGTGAGCTTTCCAGTCCTCGCCATTTGGCTGGCGGCTGAAATCAAGTGGATTGATGGCTACAGCAGGTACATTGGATACAGGCAATAGATAGAAGCCTGGGTTACCTGACTGGTTGTTGCTATCATAACCTGAATAGGTAAAAAAAGGGGCACCTTGGTATCCTGCTGCGGGCTGAAAAGAGAGCTGCCCAGCTTGTGTGGTGGTCAAGTTCTGCCCAATAGTTACCGCAGAACCATTAAGCAACAAAGTGCCTCCGGCAGCGGCTGGCAAAGTCAAAATCCGGTATCCAGTCAGAACAGTGTTATTTGCCGTAGTAGCACTCAAACTGGGTAATGTAATCAAGCCATTTTTGCTTGGAATATTTACCGCTGATTGGTCTGCCCCCCGAATATTAAAGGTATTGCTCGTTGTGTTATAAGAAGCTACAAACACAGTGTAATCAGCCGTTGTACTCTGGCCATTTGACTGGTTAGCCGTAAACGTGAAGGAACGAGCATTAAAATTAGTACTCCCATTAAGCACCGCTCCAGTGAAGTTAGCCGCTGGCACGAAATACAGATTCGCAGCTTGGCCAGTAGTGAGAGTAGTATTATTGAGGGTAACAGCCGTTAGAGTACCTGTGGTACCGCCTGCGTCCGAGAAATAGGCCAATCGGCCACCTTGGGCGGCAGTGGGTACGTTGTTAAGCGTGTATCCTGTGATTGTGGTGCCATTATCTGGTGCGGCTGCCAAAGCAGTGATACGGTAGCCATCACTACCAGTGGTGCTGGTCCGTACTGTGCTTGTTACGTACGGTACGATAGGTGCTGCCCACCCAGCCGATCTACCCAGACTAGTCCAGGTTAAGAGGAGAAGCAAGACTCGTAAGAGTGTTTTCATGAGCCGGAGAATGTATGTGAGTTATGTATTTCGAAGGCAATAGCACTTTATGGCTCTTCAAAACTATTCTACCAGTAAAAGGTGAGGTAAGCGTTTTCGGTGAATGGCTGGTACACCTCGCTAAACGGTTCAGTTTTACTTGGCAAACGGAGGAGCTTAAAACCAATGAAATTCATCATTTTATAAGTGCGCAAAGCCCTACGAAAAAGCCTATATGACTGGATTTAGTCATATGATAAAAACGCAAAAAGCCCCACCGTTAGGCGGGGCTTTTTGCGTTTCAGGTAGGTATAAAGGTTAGTACGTTTGAGCGCGGCCACTGTGCTCAACCAGCTGATTTACTTCCTGAGTAAAGCTCTGAGCCGCATTCAATTCCTCTAAATTCAGATGTAACCGGTATTTCCAGAAATGGGTGGGGTTGGCTGGCACATTGATCTGCTCAGCCTGAGCATCTGAGCGGCGTAGGCCACTGTCCATAGCCAGCAGATCCTGCAGCGGGAAGATGGCCCACATGGCGGGCGAGTTGAGGTGTTGCGCCGTGATTTCGCGAGCCACCCACGGCTCGCAGTGCGGAGGCGCCTGCTGGCCATAGTGGCCTAGGGTGTGCTCAAAGAAGCGCTGCGTTTTCTCGCGGTCTTCTTCCCACCAGCCGCGCACTGTGCTCATATCATGTGAGCCGGGGCTAACCACGGAAAGGTAGGGCGCGGAGCCCGGGTGGCCGAATTCCACGTTGGGGTCAGAGGGCATGCGCTGGATGTTCAGGCCCAGAATACCCAGGGCCTTCATTACCCCCGGCACCGACTCGGGTACCATGCCCAGGTCTTCGCCGCAGATGAGCATGTCGGTGGCGTAGCGTACGGGTGGTAGTTTCACCATGCCCTGCTCGCGCCAAAACTCCTCATGGCGGCGGTAGAAGAAGTCAACGTACAGCTCCCGCAGGCGGTGGCTGGAGGGCTCATCCAACTCGCGGAACGACTGCGTGAGGTGAAGCGTAATGCGCGGGTGGTAGAAGTCGGCGCGCTGGTCGTCGGGCACCAGTAACACTTCGTTTACCAGTTTGTATAGGCCAGTGCGTAGCCACTTGTAATGGTCGGTGTTGCTGGGGTCGGCGGCAATGCGTTCCTCGAAAACCTGCTCAATCTGGCGCTGAGTGCGCACGTGCTCTTTGAGTTGAATGGCGCCGTACTCATCGGCTACCATAAACTCATCAAATACCTGTTGGGCCTGGCCGTGGAAAATGCCGGGTAGCATATGCCACCGGATGTAGGGCACGCACAGGCGGCCATAGTCAAACCAGCCCAGGCGCTGCTCAATCTCGTGCTGCGAGAAGGGCAGGGCGGGGGAGAAGTGGCCTAGCAGGCCCTCCACGGAATGCCCCGGGATTTCCCAGATGCGGAAGAAGCCCAGGATGTGGTCGATGCGCAGGGCATCAAAGTAGCGGGCCAGGGTGCCCATGCGCTGCTTCCACCAGGCGTAGCCATCTTCGGCCATTCGCTCCCAGTTATAGGTTGGAAAGCGCCAGTTCTGGCCCGTGAGCGAGAAGTCGTCGGGGGGGGCGCCGGCCTGCTGGTGCATGTGGTAGAGCTCCGGCTGGGTCCAGGCATCTACGGAGTGCCGGTAGATGCCAATGGGCAGGTCGCCTTTCACTACCACGCCATGCTGGCGGGCATAGTCTACCGCTTCGCGTAGCTGCTTATCGAGGTGGAACTGGGTGAAGAAGTGTAGGCCAGTCTCATCAAAATTGGGGGAAGTCTCATCCGTCAGCTCGGCCACGCGCTCCGGCGTCTGGAACTCCTCGGGCCACTGGCTGAAGTCGGCGGTCTGGAACCGGTCGCGCAGGGCTGAGAAGGCCGCATAGGGTGCCAGCCAGGATTCCTGCTCGGCCCGGAAAGCTTGAAACTCGGGGTCGGCCAGAAACCGGGCCTTCTCCTGCTGGTACAGCAGCCTTATGAACTTCCACTTGGCGTTCATCACGGGCTCGTAATCCACGAAATCCTTAGCGTTTAGCTCCTCCCGCAATTGCTCCAGCTCCTCTCGCGCGGCGCGGTCTTGCAGCTCGGCAATGGCATCGAGGTTAAGGTACTGAGGGTGCAGGGCAAACACCGAAATGGCGGCGTAAGGGTAGCTGTCAACCCAGGTGTGGGTAGCTACGGTGTCGTTGATGGGGAGTACCTGCACCAGCTTCAGGCCCGAGGCCACGGCCCAATCAACGAGCAGCTTAAGATCAGGAAACTCGCCCACGCCCAAGCCGCGGCGGCTGCGCAGGGCAAACACCGGCAGGGCTACGCCAGCGCCCCGCCAGTTACCAGTAGAGTAGCGAAAGTTGTCGTCGGCCTTTACGCGCAAGGTGCGCTGGTCGGGAGAAGGGTAAACGAGGCGGTCTTCGCCGGCTTCCAGGTGCAGAATCTTCCTCTCCTGCGGGTCCCAGATGCCGTATTTGTATTGGGCCGTCTGCTCAGGGTTCTGCAGGGTTACATCGGCGCACCAGGTAGGGTACTCAGTATCAGAAAGCACTACGGCCTGCTGGGCATCCCAGGCCCCTAAGGCGGGGTCAGAGCCCAACACGCAAATCTGGTGATTGGAATCTACGCGCGGGGCCGATAGCTGGAAGCGCACCACGGAGCCCGTAGCCGGGTGGGTAGGAGCAGGCTGAGTGGGCGCCGCGCGGCGCATCAGGGCCTTGGTAAAGGCGGCAGTGTGCAGCTCATTTTCAGGCTGAGCGGCAGGGCGCCAGAAGTCCTCCAGCACAATGCGGGTGAAGCGTTGCGCATCGTAGCTCACCGTGCGGTTGGGGCCCCATTCCCAGTGCTTGCCACCATCGCGCTCATCCAGCAATACGTACTTGTAGGCCATCTGGCCGAGCTGGTCATCGGGTAAGCTAATTTCCTGACTCCAAAGTCCGTAGTCAGAGTTATAGTGCAGGCTAAGTGCTTGGTCGAGGTTCCACTGGCCCAGGCTGGGCAGGGAGCCACACACAACCAGACGCTGGCCCCAGACGGTGCGGAAGGGCAGAGTAAAACGAAGAATCATGAGGGGCGGGCTTCGGAAATTGTAGCGAAAGATACTACGATAGGTTGGGCGGGCGAAGTGGCCTACAGGCAAATTGGCAAACATGAGCACATAGCTCAAGTATTGGGTAATAGGGTATCAGTCGGGATATAAATGCTCCGGAAAATGGGTTGTAAGCAGCGCAAAAGTGACCAGCCGCTCACCCGCCCCAAACGCATGGAATTGCACAGTGCGGGTGGGGCCCAGCAAGGGCCATTTCAACCGGGCGGCCAGCTTGTTCTTTAGAGCTGATTGGGTACCCAAGGCTAGCCACAACAGGCTTCTGGAAAAGGCCTTTCCCAACCTAAGAGCACGATTCTGCGTTGGATCAAGCCGGAGTCTTTTCTTACGCCGCACTATTCTACACCTTGCCACTAGCTATCAGCCGTATCCTGTATGCCCTGTTGGGGCTGCTCCTGCTCATCATCCTGCTTGTGGGCGGGGTGGTGCTATTCCTGCAATTCCCAGCGGGCCAAGATTTCGCGGCCCGGCAGGCTGAGAAGTACCTACGTGGGAAGTTGAAAACCGAGGTGCAAATCGCCAAATTTCGTACTGATTTCAAGCATGCCATCAGCCTGGATGGAGTATACCTGGAAGACCAGAAAGGCGACACGCTGCTATCTGTAGGCCACTTGGGCGTTGACCTGGATATCTGGGCGCTGACCAAGTCGCAGATTAATGTGAAGAGCCTGGAGCTTAACGATGGCCGGGTGGCAATTAAGCGCACTGAGCCCGATAGCATCAGCAACTACGATTTCATTGTGAATGCCTTCGCTACCGGCGATACCACCACTACCACGCCCGCCGACACCACTGGCGCGGGCTTTAAGTACGACATCGGCGACCTACGCCTGACTAACGTGCTGCTTACCTATAATGATGAGGTAGACGGCATGAACGTGCGCACCAAGGTGGGAGAGCTGGCCGTGAATATGGACGAAGTAGACGTGGATGGGTCCACCTACCGCATAGATCAGGCCGCGTTGCGCAACACCAGCATCGGGATTGTGCAGACCAAAGTGCCGCCAGATACCCCCGCCGACACGGCCGCGCTGGAACTGGAGTTTGGGTTGAACCGGGCCCGCCTCAATAACGTGAGCCTGACGTACAAGAATGAACCATCGGCGCAGTTCATCAGTACCCGCGTGGGCGAGGCCGATATCACCGCCGACCGGATTGACCTGGTGAACAGCCGGGTAGACTTGAATACGCTGCGGCTGCGCAACACCACCTTTGCTTACGCCCAAAACGAGAACGTACCGGTAGAGCAGCGCGTAGTAAACCCCGCCGAGGCCGTGCGCGACCTAAACAAGTCAGTAGAAAATGCTACCGGCCAGGAAGCCAGCTGGGTAGTTACGCTCAAGCAGTCGGATATTGAAGGGGTAGAGGTAGCATTTGATAACTTCAACCAGCCCCGGCAGCGCACCGCCGTACGCGGCATGGACTACAACCACCTCAGGTTTACTGGCCTAGCGCTCAATACCCAGAACCTGTTCTACTCGGAGAACCGCACTACCGTGCGCATCAATCAGCTGGCCGGTAAAGAGCAGAGCGGCTTTGCCGTAACCAGTGCCCAGGCCGATGTGGTGTTTGACTCAGTAGAAACCCGCCTCGACAACCTGGACCTGGTGACGCCGCACACGCGCATCCGGCGCACCTTGGCTATGCAGTATAAGTCACTGGATGCTATTGCCGACGATATCCCGAACCTGGGGATTGAGGGCGACTTGCGCAATACGCGCCTGGGCTTCCGGGATATTCTGTACCTGGCCCCCGATTTGGCCAGCACCGCCCCCTTTAACACAGGCCCTAACCAATCAATACTGGTGAGCGGGCGCGTGAATGGGCGCGTGAAAGACTTCCGGGTGCAAAACCTGGAGCTGGTAGGCTTCCGCAATACCATTGTGCGGGCCAGTGGCCGCATTCAGGGTCTGCCCGAGGTAGACCGCCGCCTCTACACCGACCTGAATATTCAGCAGTTTACCACCACCGACGACGACATTCGCAGCCTGGTGCCCGCAGGCACCATTCCGGCTGGCTATACGCTGCCGCCCCGCATTACGGTGGCCGGTACGTTTAAGGGCCGGCCCACGGCAATGGTCTTCGATACTGACTTGCGGGCTACCACCTCCTTTGGCAACGTAGCCGCCAAAGTAGATATGGGCGCGGGCCCCGCCGGCCAGGAGCCCGTGCGGGCCACCTTCAGCACGCAGAATTTCAACGTTGGTAAAATCCTCAACGACCCCACCATTGGGGCTATTACGGCTTCTGGTACCCTCAACGCCCGTGGCCTCGACCCTAACCAGATGCGGGGTAAGCTCACTGCGCGGGTACAAAAAGCCACCTACCAGGGCTACACCTACCGGGGCATTGTGGCTAATGTAGACATCGACCGCAACCGCTACGTGATTGATGCCAGCAGCAAGGAAGACCCCAACCTCGACCTGGATCTGCTGGCCACGGTGGATTTGCGCAACTCCGCCAACCCTACCTACAGCGTAGACCGCCTGAACCTGCGCGGGGCCAACCTCACGGCCCTGGGCTTCTATACCGGCGGCGACCTGCGCGTGCAGGGCGACCTGACGGCCAACCTGAGCGGCTCTGACCTGAATAGCCTGAACGGCACGTTCAGCGGCAGCCGCGTGGTGATTGTCAGCGACAACCAGCCCATTGCCCTCGATTCTTTGAGTGGCCGCATTCTGCAGCGCACGGGCCGTACGGAGGTTGACTTTGCCTCAAACGTGGCCGATGTAACCCTGCGCGGCAATACCCGCCTCGGCGATATTGCCACGGCCTTGCAGCAGCACATTGACCGGTATTTTGACTTGCCCGGCGTACAGTATCGTCCTAGTAACACTGACCAGCAGTTCACCTTCGAGGCCAACCTGAAGAACACCAAGATTGTCCGGCAGTTTGTTCCTGATCTGAAGTTCCTCTCGCCCTTCCAGCTCACGGGTAGCTTTGATAGCCGCGCCGCCGACCTGCGCCTGAACACCCGCATTCCGCGCATTGTGTACATGGGCTACACCATGGACTCTCTGCGCCTGAACGTGGGCTCTGACCCGCAGAAGCTGGATTACGGACTAACCTTGCGCCAGATTTCACAAGACACCAGCCTGCGCCTGCCTAACCCTAGCCTGAAGGGCAGCGTGGCAAATAATACGGTAGGAACCCACCTGCGCATTGCCGAGAACGACAGCACGACCACCCTGGACCTGGCCGGCGCGCTGCAGGTGCTCAACCAGGGCAATGCTTACGCATTTAGCTTCGACCCCAAACTGGTGATCAGCAACCAGCAGTGGGCAGTGGCGCCCAACAACAGCGTGAGCTATAACACAGCCACCGGGGCCGTGCGGGCCGAGAATGTACGCCTGAGCCAGGGCAACCAGCTGATTGCCCTCCAGACGCTGGCCGGGGCCCAATTCCCGTTGCAGGTAAACCTCACCAACCTCGATATCAATGGCCTGGCAAAGGCTGCCGGCATGCCTGACTCAATGGTAGCGGGTACGTTGAATGGGCAGGCGGTGGCCTATAGTTTGGGCCAGCCCAAGCAGGCTTTCACTGCCAACATGGCGCTCAATGGCTTTGCCTACAGCAAAACGGCTATTGGCAATGTAAACCTGCAGGCCACCAACCCCACCCCTGACCGTTACAATGTAGATGTGCGCCTGACCAATGCGCAGGGTATGGATGTGCAGGCCGTAGGGTATTACCTGGCCACGCCGCCCAGCCCCATTCAGTTCGCCGTAAACGTGAACCGGCTTGATCTTAAGATCATTGAGCCTTTCTCGGCGGGGCAGCTGCAAAATATGGGCGGCGGCCTAACCGGCCAGCTTACCGTGGGGGGAAGCGTAAGCCAGCCCGACATTAACGGTACGCTCACTACCACCCCCGATGCCACGTTTACGCTTACGCAGTTGGGGGCGCCGTTCTTCCTGGTTTCGCAGCCCATTGCCTTCAGCAACGAGGGAATTCGCTTTGACAACTTTGCCGTGCGCGACTCGCTGGGGAGTGAAGCCCTGATCAACGGCTACGTGCGCACCCGCGACTATGTAAGCGACTTCCGCTTCGATCTGGAAGCCACCACCAACAACTTCCTGGCCGTGCAAAGCTCCCAGCGCGACAACCCATTGTTTTGGGGTAAGCTGCTCGTCGACTCTGACTCGCGCATTACCGGCAACCTCAACCTGCCTATTGTGCGTACCCGGGCCCGCGTAGCCGATGGCTCCAGCCTGTTCGTAGGCCTGCCCACCGACGACCCCGTGAAAGTGGAGCGCGATGGAATTGTGGAGTTCATTGATAAGAGCGCCCCGCTGGATACCATGCTGGCGCGCCAGGTGCCCCTGGATACCGCCGAAACGGTAGCTGGCTTTGATATTCAGGCGCTGGTAACGGTAACCGATAAGGCCTTGTTCACCATTGTGGTGGATGACATTTCCGGCGACAACCTGCAGGTGCGCTCCAATGGCACCCTGAACACCGCCATTGACCGGACCGGGAATATTACCCTCACGGGCCGCCTTGATGTGGCCGATGGCAAGTACCAGATGTCGCTGTATGACCTGGCCTCGCGGGAGTTTGACATTGCTCCCGGCAGCTCCATTGCCTGGAGTGGCGACCCTTACAATGGGCAAGCCAACGTAACGGCGCTCTACAACGTGCGGACTGCCCCCGCTGAGCTTATCTCGGCGCAGGGCGTTGCTGATGAAACTCAGAGCGCACTGGCCCGCAACCCGGTGCCATTCGTGGTGGATTTGAAAGTAACCGGCGACCTGCTGAAGCCCGTTATCGGGTTTGATATCCGGCTGCCGGAAGATGCCCGTACTGATTTGCGTGGCCCCATTGAGAACCGCCTAGCACAGTTACGGCAGCCTTCGCAGGAAAGTGACCTGAACAAGCAGGTGTTTTCCCTGCTGGTGCTGGGCCGCTTCCTCGCCGATGACCCCTTCCGGAGCAGCAGCGGCAATCTGGTGGCTGAACAGTTACGTGGCTCCGCCAGCCAGGTGCTTACCCAGCAGCTCAATAACCTCACCGGCAGCTACCTCTCTAATTTGGGCGTAGAGCTGGGCGTAAACTCCTACGCCGACTTTAGCAGCGGCCAGGAGAAAACCCGCACCGATCTGAACGTGGCCGTGCGGCGGCAGCTGCTCAACAACCGCCTCACCGTACGCTTAGGTACTGATGTGCCACTGGGCGGGGGCAACCAGGGTACGCAGGGGCAAAGCGCCAGCGGCGTAAGCGCCTTTGCCGGCGATGTGAGCATTGAGTACAACGTGCTGGCCAATGGCCGGATTCGTCTGCGCGTATTCCGCAACAACTCCTACAGTGATATAGATGGGCAGTTTGTGCGAAACGGCGCCTCCATTGTGTTCCAGCGCGACTATCAGACCCTGGCCGACCTTTTTAAGGGCATTGACGAAAACGTGAAAGAAGACATTAAGCTGCAGCGGCAGCGCCGCCGTCAAGACCGCCGCTCGCAGCGCGACTCTACGGCTGCTGCCCAGTTCCCCGCTACCCGCCCCGACTCTACCCACCGCCCCAACCGCCCCGATACGGTGCGGGCGGCTAAACGCTAAGTATCTGTAGGCCATTAGTTAGGTGGCCTACGCACCTGTTATTGTTTCCCGAAATAGCTGTTCATGTACCAACGGTTGCTCTCTCTCCTGTCCGCCGCAAAGCCTATTGCGGCAAATCATTCGGTTTTCCCTCCGCACGAGGGAAGAGCGTGGAGAAGCAGGGTATACACCGCTCTGCTCTCTGCTTCACTGCTAGCCTCCTGCTCAGGCACCAAATACATTCCTGAAGGCAGCAAGCTATACACGGGTAGCGCGGTTAAGCTGACATCAGAAAACCCTATTCCGCAGGAAGCGGCTCTTACCACTGAGCTGGAAAGCGTGATTACGCCCAAGCCCAATGCGTCTTTCCTGGGCATTCGGCCCAAGATCTATTTCTGGCATTTGGGTGAGGGCAAAACTAAAGGCCTGGGCAAGTGGCTGGCCAACAAGTACGGCGAGAAGCCCGTGCTGCTCAGCCAGGTAGACACCCAACAGGTGAAGGGCCTGATGATTAACCGCCTCTACAATAACGGTTATTTCAAACCCACCGTCCAGAGTCAGATTGAAACCACGGGCCAGGCGGCCCACGTCAACTACACGGCCACCGTTGGCAAGCCTTACACCATCAAGGAAATTCATTTCCCCGAGGGTGACTCTCTGCTGCCCAGTGCCGTGCGGGCCACCCAGCCTGCCACGCTGCTGAAAGTAGGAGACCCCTACAACCTGCAAACCTTCACCAATGAGCGGGTGCGGATTGATGCGGCTCTCAAAAACCAAGGCTACTACTACTTTGCCCCCGACTACATTCTGTTTCAGGTGGACAGCACCCTGGATAATCAGGTGAATGTATACCTGAAGGTGAAGGAGAAAACCCCAGCGCGGGCCGCCAAGCCCTACGTGCTCAACCGCATACGCCTTAACACCGACTACTCATTGTCAGATACAACGCTGACTGACCGGCCCGTTCGGTACAAGGGTTATCTGTACTTTCCCAGTGAGGACGTATTCTCGGCCAAGTCTATTACCAATGCTACCTTCCTGTACCCCGACAGCGTGTACCGCCGCCGCCGCCAGGACCAGACCCTTAGCCGTCTGATGAGCCTAGGGGTATTCCGGTACGTCGATATCGGCTTTCGGCCCGCGCGGGCCAAGGCCGACTCGGCGGGCTATGGCTTCCTGAACTCGTATGTGCGCATGACCCAGGAGCCCAAGAAGAGCATTCGGGCAGAGGTGATGCTGGTGAGCAAGGAAAACGGATTTGTGGGCCCTGGCTTCCGGGTGCAGTTTCGTAACCGCTCGGCCTTGCGGGGAGCAGAGCAGCTGGTGGTGAATGCTACCGGCTCATTTGAGAACCAAACCCGCAGCAACTCTAACACCATTGGCCTTACCAGCTACGAGCTGGGAGTGGATGCTCAGTTGCAGATTCCGCGCCTGATTACGCCGCCCTTGCCTTTCCTGGATGTGAGTCTGCCCAACTCCGACTTTCAGCCCGCACCTTTATTGGAGCGGGCGTGAAGCGCGTAGAGCGCCGCCAGGCTTTCCAGCAAGACCTTTTTAACCTGAACTACGGCTACACCTGGAAAACCCAGCTCACCAACGAGCAAACGCTGCGCCCCATTGACATTCAGTACCTGCGCTTAGGCAATACCTTTCCCTCCTTTGACTCGTTGCTGGTAGAACGGCCTTTCCTAGCTAACTCCTTCCGGCAGCAGTTCATTCTGGCCAGCTCCTACCGCTATACTTACAACCAACAGGCGCTGGCGCAGCGGCGCAACCAGGTATATTTCAGCGGGGGCATAGAGTTGGCCGGCAACCTGGCTTACCTGTTCAGCTCGCTTACCAGCCAGCCCAAAGCCGAAACAGCCGATGGCCGCCAGGCCTACACCCTCATTGGCCAGCAGTTTGCGCAGTACACCAAGGTAGACCTGGAATTTCGGAACTACTTCCGTATCAGTGCTGACCCTACCAGCGGCAACAAAATTGCTACCCGGGTGCTCATTGGGGCGGGCTTGCCCTA
Source organism: Hymenobacter taeanensis (assembly GCF_013137895.1). Lineage (NCBI taxonomy): Bacteria > Pseudomonadati > Bacteroidota > Cytophagia > Cytophagales > Hymenobacteraceae > Hymenobacter > Hymenobacter taeanensis. The sequence goes on along the minus strand of NZ_CP053538.1, from coordinate 1,513,562 downwards.
CAAGAACTCCACGGTATTACCCTACCTGAAGCAGTATGGTATTGGCGGCCCCAACAGTGTGCGGGCCTTCCCGGCTCGGGGCATTGGGCCTGGTACGTACCGTACGCCCGTCTCGCGCGAGAACAGCTACTTCTACGATCAAGTGGGCGACCTGCGCTTTGAGGCCAACGCTGAGTACCGCCAAGACCTGTTTCCGTACGTGAAGGGTGCACTGTTTATTGATGCGGGCAACATCTGGCTGGTAAACCCCGACCCCAGCCGCCAGACCGTTGATGCCGATGGCAACCCCGACGGTAAAGACGGACAGTTTGCGTTCAACTCCTTCCTAAAGGAGCTGGCCGTAGGTGCCGGAGCTGGTATCCGGATTGACGTGCAATTCTTCGTGATTCGCTTTGATTATGCTTACCCCCTGCGCGTACCTTACAACAATGCGGAAGTCATTCGGCCAAGCATAAACTCCTCGTATAACGTGCAGGACAATAAGGGCCGCCTGAACATTGCCATTGGCTACCCCTTCTAAGCTACCAAGCGGGTGCTGGGCGGGTCATAACCACTACTGCCGCAGTGCGTATAGCCTACTACTTGGTTTAAACTGGCCTAGGCCAGAATAGCTGGGCTACGCAATGGCCTTATTGGCGTTGTTTTCACTCTATTCCGCATCGCTGCCTCCCTGGCAGCCTACCCTCCCGCATTATGGCAGAGCAACCACAGAAACCCGCTCCACAAGAAGATAGTCAGCAGACTGTCAGCAACCAGCGCCAAGACGGCAACACGCCCGTAGGCAACCCGCGCCCCAGCCAGCAGCAAACTGACCCCGAGGCCGGCGTGACGATGGGCGACGACACCTACCACCTGCACAGCGCCGCCAAAGGCGACGAAGACTATATCAACGGCGACATGCACAAAGACGACAGCGTGCAGAAGCCCGAGCAGGACAAGCTCTAGGCCTGTCAGGCCCCGAAAAAGCTAGTGGTTACCATTACTTGAGCCTCATACCCACTGAAGGCCGCGCACCCCTCCGTTGCGCGGCCTTCAGTGGGTATAGAGCCCTTTGTACTTACCGGAAATGGCGCTTAGGCGAGCTTTCTGTGAGCAGGTTGCGTTTTGAAGTTGAACTGGACAGCTAAGTAAAAAGTAGAAGTAGATACCATATGTATCAACTCATTTACATTAGTACGGCCACCCGTCTGATGACGGATGAGGAGTTACAGGCATTGCTGGAGCAGGCCAGGCTGAACAACGTCAAATATGGTATTACCGGCCTGCTGCTCTACCACGAGGGACGCTTTATGCAACTAATAGAAGGCCCCGCAGATGTCGTATACAAGCTCTACAGGCACATTGAGCAGGATGAGCGCCACGCCGATACGGCCAAGCTAGCCGAGAAAGAGGTGGAGACCCGTAGCTTCCCCGATTGGAGCATGGCCTTCTGGCCTGTTCAGTCCGAGGACCTCAGCAATGTTTCAGGCTTTTTGTTGCCCGAGCAGATGCAGCTACCCACGCAGGGGCTCAGCAATGCCGATGCGCTCCTGCTGCGCATCATGCAAGGCCACATGATGCGCAGCCATACCTAGCAAGCTGACTGGCCTAGGCCACTTCCCAGTATCAAAAAGGCCCCGCCACTGCTAGTGGCGGGGCCTTTTTGATACTGGGAAGTAAGCTGAAGTCTACCTCAGTTTTTGTGCACTATGCCTCTACGGCCAACCGGATATTTAGGGGGGCACCTACGGTTTTACGGGTGGGCTCCACCGTTACAATCACGTATTTGGAAGTGGGCGTATTGCTTACCTTGGCTACGCTGGCAATGGGAACCAGGGGGTTGGCCTCGGGGAAGTACGCCGACACGTTGCCGCGCGGAATATCGTAGGGCACTGCCACGAACTTCTCTACCGTACGCTTCTCGCCTTTAAAGTGACTGGTGATGTCAATGAGGTCTTTCGCCTTAATACCCCGGTCAGCCATGTCCTCACGGTTCATAAAGAGCACGCGTCGCTCATTATGCACGCCGCGGTAGCGGTCATTGTAGTCGTAGATGGTGGTGTTGAACTGATCGTGGCTGCGCACCGTCATCAGGATCAGTTGGTCGGGTTCCAGGGTGTACTTCTCCAGCTCCGTGGTGGTGAAGTTAGCCTTGCCGTTCTTGGTGGTAAACTTTCGCTCACGGGGGCCATTGGGCAGGTAGAACCCGCCGGGGCGGCGCAGCTTCTCGTTGAAGTTCTCAAAACCCGGAATCACGCGCGAGATATGGTCGCGGATGACATCGTAGTTTTCCGTCATGGCTACCCAGTCGGCAATGTTGGTTCGCTCGCCCAGAGTAGCAATAGCTACACCACTGATGATGGCTACTTCGCTCATCATCTGGCCCTCCAGGGGTACCAGTACGCCTTTGTTCTGGCTTACCACGCCCATTGAATTCTCGCAGGAGGTCATCTGGTGGCCGGAGCGCTGCATATCCACGTCGGCGTGGGTGAAGCAGGGCAGTAGCAGGCTGGTTTTGCCCGTAACCAGGTGGCCGCGGTTGAGCTTGGTGCCCACAAATACGGTGAGCTTCTGCTTGCGCATACCCTCGGCAATAACTTCGGTATCGGGGCCGGCAGCCAGTAGGTTACCGCCCAGGCTGAAGAATACCTTGGTCTTGCCCTTGTACATGGCCTTAATGGCTTCTACAGTGTCGTAGCCGTGTTCGTAAGGAGGCTGGAAGTTGAACTCCTTACCCAGGGAGTCCTGAAACTCCTTGGTAGGCTGCTCCCACACGCCCATGGTCCGGTCGCCTTGCACGTTGGAGTGGCCCCGCACCGGGCAGGTGCCCGCACCGGGCTTACCAATGGCACCTTTCATGAGATGCAGGTTTACAATCTCCTGAATAGTTTGTACGCCCTGGCGCTGCTGGGTTACGCCCATGGCCCAGCAGGTGATAATCTTCTTTTTGGTGGCCAGCATGTTAGCGGCTTCCAGCAGCTGCGCGCGGGTAATGCCGCTTAGCTCCTCAATATCTTCCCAGCGGGTATTGCGGATGTTTTGCTCAAACGACTCAAAGCCGGTGGTATACTCAGCAATAAACGCGCGGTCAACTACCTGGCCAGGGTTCACGTCCTCGGCCTCAAACAGGTGTTTCATGATACCGCGCAGCAGGGCCATGTCGCCGTCTACGCGCACCTGCAGGAACAGGTCGGTAATCTGAGTGCCGTCGCCGAGCAGGGCGCCCAGGGCTCTCAGGGGGTTCATGAAATCCTGGGGGTTTTTGAAGTGATTGAGTCCAGCCTCCAGCAGCGGGTTTACACTGATGATTTTAGCCCCATTGCGCTTGGCCTTCTGCAGAGCCGTGAGCATGCGGGGGTGGTTGGTGCCGGGGTTTTGACCAATAATCAGGATTACCTCGGCCTCATAAATATCATTCAGCGTTACGGAGCCTTTGCCCAGGCCCAGTGTGGGGCTCAGGGCCGCGCCGCTGCTCTCGTGGCACATGTTGGAGCAGTCGGGCAGGTTGTTGGTGCCGAACTGCTTAGCAAACAGCTGAAACAGGAAAGCCGGCTCATTGGGCACCTTGCCCGAGGTGTAGAACACGGCCTCGTTGGGCGAGTCCAGCGCATTCAACTCCCGGCCAATGATCTGGAATGCCTCCGACCACTCAATGGGAGAGTAGTGATTATCGCCGGGGCGCTTCACCAAAGGGTGCGTGAGGCGGCCGGCGTTGTTCTGGTCGCGGTCAGTCATTTTAGAGAGCTCCGCCAAGCTGTTCTTGGCAAAAAACTCGGGGCCGGCAGCTTTGTCATCGGCATCAGAAGCAGTGGCTTTCGCGCCGTTCTCGCAAAACTCCGCTACGGAGCGGTGGTCGTCGGGATCGGGCCAGGCGCAGCTGGAGCAGTCAAACCCATCCTTCTGGTTCATATTGAGCAGGCCGCGGGTACCACGGTTTAGGCCACCCTCCGTCCAGCTGAACTCCATCGACTTGATAACCGCCGTAACGCCTGCCGCAACTTTTGCCCGCTCCTCCAGCTGGAGGCCAGTCAGGGCCTCTGGGGGCTGGGCCAGAATGGGATGAATGTACTTGGCGTTGGCTACGTCGGGAGCCGGAATGCTACTTTCGTCGCGGTCTGCCTGCGGGTCGGGGCGGTAGTGGTCGTTGGTAGGAGCCGTGCCCTGGTCGGGCCGCTGGCCGCTTTTCGGGACGTTGGATTCAGCGCCTTGCTGCTCGGTTTTACCAGCTTTGCCAGGGTCGTTGATAGGAGAATCTTCCATGTTGCAAGAACGAAGGGTGGGGTAAGAAAGTGGAGGCAGACCGGGCTTAGTGCTTACAGCCTAAGTCCTTCTCTACTAATATATGCAATACCTGATTACCAGAAACCTGAGTTGTGCCGCGCAAGCTCACCTCCTCAGTAGACGTCCAGCCGTCGGCTACAAGGGCTGGTACCACCACCCTGATTCGGTTGGCCTCATGGCGCACCGTAAGGGCCGGCGTTGCCGGGTCACGTTCCAGCGTATACGTAAGCTGGTCGGCGGCGGCTAACCCCAGCGGTACAATGGTTTCCAGTTTACCGTTCTGCTGAAACGCATCAACTTCGGGCGGGTCGAGGCGGAGGCGAAGGGTGTTGTCTTCGAGGCGAAGTTTCATAGACGGTGATGGGGTAATGGGGGAGTGAAGTGACGGGGTGATAGAGTGACGGGGTGATGAAGGGGGCTAGGCCACCTTCCCTTCTTTTCACTTTGTTGCTGCATCACTTTTTTCAGCTTCCGAAAAGATACGCCACTCGTGGCAATACACATTGTAGCGGCCCTGGCGCACAAAGCCGCAGAGCGTCATTCCGAAGTTTTTTGCGGCGGCCACAGCCAGGGAGCTGGGCGCGCCCACGGCCGCCAGCACCGGAATGCCCGCCACGGCGGCCTTTTGCACCAGCTCAAACGATGCCCGCCCACTCACCAGCAGCACCGCGTTGTGCAGGGGCAGCATTTCCTGCAGGAGCGCCGCCCCAATTACTTTGTCGAGGGCATTGTGGCGGCCCACGTCTTCGCGCAGCAGCAGCAGCTCACCCGCTGGCGAAAATAACGCCGCCGCGTGTAGGCCACCCGTTTGCTCGAACAAGGCCTGCGCCGCCCGCTGCCGCTCCGGCAACTGATGTAGTACGGCCGGGTGCACGTAGGGGCCCTGGGTGGGCAGCACGGGACAGGCCGCCGCGTGCACGGCCTCAATACTGGTTTTGCCGCACACGCCGCAACTGCTACTGGTGTAAAAATGGCGCTCCAGGCGGGGCAGGTCTACGGCGGCGCTGGGGGCCAGCTCCGCGCGCACCACATTTTCGCGCTCCTCTTCTTTCTCCACGTCAGGGCAGTAAATCACCCCTTGCAGCTCCTGCCGATTACGGATAATTCCTTCAGTGAGCAGAAAACCGGCGGCCAACTCAAAGTCGTGGCCCGGGGTGCGCATGGTAATGGAGAGGGTGCGGTGTTCCCGCTGCCCGCTAGGCCCGTAGCCCACCCTGATTTCCAGGGGTTCTTCGGCGGCCAGCACATCAGTGGCCTCGGTGGTGTTCTGGCCCTGCACTTTGTGCACGGTCACGTAATCGTAGCTGGTGGGAGGTAGAAAAACTGGCGCTGACATAAAAAAGAAAGAGGGTAGGGCTGCAGCTCTTTAACCTTATAGGCCAGAACTAAGTTTGAAGGCGTAATCCAACGGTTCGTACATTTAATAGTACGGCGCGCCGCCCCACTTGTGCACCTGCCCTTCCCCATGCTCACTTCCGAAGAACGCCAGATTTACCGCCGACACCTGCAACTCCCTGAAATTGGGGAGGAGGGCCAGCTTCGCCTGAAAAATGCCCGGGTGCTCGTGGTAGGTGCCGGAGGGCTGGGCTGCCCCATTCTGCAGTATCTGGCGGCGGCCGGCGTAGGCCACCTCGGCATTGTGGATGCCGATAAAGTGGAGGCCAGCAACCTGCAGCGCCAGATTCTGTACGGCCCCGCCGACCTGGGCCACCTCAAGGCCGAAGCCGCGGCCCGGGCCGTCCGGCGCATCAACCCGCACATTCAGGTGGAGGCGCAAACCTGCCGCGCTACCCTGGGCAACGTGCGCAAGCTGCTGGAGGCCTACGATGTGGTAGTGGATGGCACCGACAACTTCCCCACCCGCTACCTGCTCAACGACGCCTGCGTCACGCTAAAAAAAACGCTGGTATCGGGGGCAATCTATAAGTTTGAAGGGCAGGTTTCGGTGTTCAACTACCAAGGGGGGCCTACGTACCGCTGCCTGTTCCCGCAGCCACCTTCTGCCGAAGAAGCGCCCAACTGCGACGCCACCGGCGTGCTGGGCGTACTACCAGGCTTGGTGGGTACGGCCCAAGCTACGGAAGTGCTGAAGGTGATTCTGGGTATTGGCGAAGTGCTGTCGGGCCGGCTCTGGATGTTTGATGCCCTGACCTTCCAGACGCGCCTGCTAAAGTTCGCCTGCCGCCCCGATCAAGCCACCATAGGCCTGGACAACGCCAACCCGAACGATTACGCTGACTTCTGCGGTGCCGGTGTAAATGCCGTGTCGGCGCAGGAGCTGCAGGTGCAGCTGGCATCTGAGCACCCACCGTTTCTGCTGGATGTGCGCGAGCCCGACGAGTTTGCTTCCGGTCACATTCCGGGCGCCACCCTGCTGCCCCTGAGTAATCTCGACAAGGGGGTGGGCGCCGTGCCGCGTCACCACCCGGTAGTAGTATACTGCCGCTCCGGCCGGCGCAGTGCCGAGGCCATTGAGCGCCTGCAAACGCAATACGGTTTCTCCAATCTGCTCAACCTCGACGGCGGCATCCTGGCCTGGGATGAACAAGCCATTGACGCGTAAGGGTTGACCAGCTACGCGCATTATGCTGAGTAGGATGTAGCGACGCACTATTTTGCGTCTTGTATTGCTGATGTTGTTTACATAGTGTCGTGCTACTTCGGCCTTTCAACTAGGATATGCAAAGTGTTGCGTCACTACATCACATCAGCACGCGAAATGCTTCGGCAAGCTCATTATGATGGTTCTGCATTATTCACAAGTTTACCACTCCACAAGCTCACCATATGCCCATCACAGCTCCGTCTCCTAACCGCCCTAGAATTCGCTTTGACCGCAATGAGCTGGCCGGGGCGTTTGGGGATTTAGGCACGGATCTGCCCTTGCTCATTGGGGTAATTGCCGCTTCAGGCATGGATAGCGCCGGGGTACTGATCATGTTTGGGCTGATGCAGCTGTTTTCGGGGCTGTGGTATGGAATGCCCATGCCGGTACAGCCTCTGAAGGCCTTTGCCGCGCTGGTCATTGCCCAGAAAATTCCGGGCCGCGTGATTTGGGGTGGCGGGTTGGCCGTGGGGGTTAGTATGCTGGTGCTGTCGGTAACGGGGCTGATTGATGGCCTGGCCCGGTTGGTGCCCAAAACCGTAATTCGTGGTATTCAGTTTGGTCTGGCCCTGCAGCTGGCCACGTTGGCCCTGAAACAGTATATACCCGCCGATGGCCTACCCGGCTACGGGCTGGCCGCCGCCGGCTTTCTGGTAACGGTGGTGCTGCTGGGCAACCGGCGCTGGCCCGCTGCTCTTGTTGTGTTGGCGCTGGGAGTGGCCTACGGCCTCATTTTCAAGCTTGACTTTGCTAACGCCCAGCGCGCCGTAGGTCTGCACCTGCCCAGCTGGCACGTGCCCGCCCGCGCCGATATTCTGCTGGGCGCGGTGTTGCTGGCTTTGCCCCAGATTCCGCTGTCGCTCGGCAACTCGGTGCTGGCTACCAAGCAGGTAGTGGATGACTACTTCCCCGACCGGCCCCTCACGGTGCGTAAAATCAGCTTTACCTATGCCCTCATGAACCTGGTGAACCCGTTTCTGGGGGGCTTCCCGGTGTGCCACGGCTCGGGCGGTATGGTAGGCCACTATACGTTTGGTGGGCGCACGGGCGGCTCGGTGGTGTTGTACGGGCTATTGTTTCTGGTGCTGGGCCTGTTCTTCAGCCAGGGTTTCCAGCAGATTGTACACATCTTTCCGCTGCCGGTGCTGGGCGTACTGCTCCTGTTTGAGGCCCTGACCCTGGCTACCTTGCTGCGCGACATCAGCGGTTCCCGCTCCGATTTGCTGCTGGCCCTGCTGGTGGGGTTACTGTGCAGCGGGCTGCCATACGGCTATCTGGTGGGCCTGTTAGTAGGCACTAGCTTGTACTACGCCATGCAGCGCGGGTGGGTAGGCCTAGGGAAGTAGGCCGCTCCTGGGCCTGTGAAGCTAAGCCAGGTTAATCTTGCTGAGACGGAAGGCGCTCGGGAGTAGGTACTACCGCACTTTTGGTGCGCTTAATCCGGTACATAAGGGCCAGCACCAGGTTGTTCTTGTCGAGGGTGGTTTGGGGCGTGTACACGTTGTTGCGGAAGTTTGCGGACGTGTAATTCGCCTGGTTTACCCAGCCTGCCTGGAGCGTCCAGTGCGAATCAAACTGATAGCCTACGCCCGCATATACCCGGTTACGCTCAAACGCCGGCCCGCGCGGATTTAGAAACACCTCATCGTACACTGACAGAAACACGGTTTTGTCGGTAATAGTGGTTTGGTTGAGCGGCAAAAACGCATTAAACCGGTAGCGGATGCGGTTGCGGTAGGTGAAGGAGCCGGCGGGTTTAATATCATCCCGAAAGGAAAACCAGCGCTGCTCCACCCGGTAGCGGTGCTCCAGCTTTAGGCGGGCCAGGTTCTGGGTAAGTGTGAGCTGCTCCCAGAGCCGGTTTTCTCGGTTTAGTGGGCCGTCATCCAGGTCACGGTAGTCGGAGGTGGAGTAGCGGCCTCCGGCCACCATCAGGGTAAAGCTTTTGCTCAGATTATAGGTGACGCCGCTTTTCAGCTCATAGTAGAAAAACTGGCGCGCTACCGCGTTTGCACGACCCTGTACTTCTGCAAATGCCCCCCAGCCTTTTTGCCCGGGCGGAAGCTGCACCGTTGCAATAAACCAACTGCCCCAGCGCGGGTCATATGTGGCATTGGTTTGCGCCTGCGCCAGCTGGGTGCTGCTTCCGCCAACGGCAGCCAGCAGATAAAGGGAAGTGCGAAGTCTGGCGGGCAGCATATGGGAGGGGGAGGAGTTTGGCAGAGCGAAAGTAGAAAAGTTAGGGCTAGCTACAGCAAAAGCGGGCATGTAGTTAGGCATCAGCAACTAAAGGAAGCGCGCTGGTTGTACCGCTGACTGCCGCTGGATGGTTACCTTGTAGGCCCGAAGGAAAATCCGGCGCTGTTGGTAATTGCGGCCCTCCAGGATAGGCCTAGGAAATGAACGGCACATGGAAGAAAATTTACTTTGTCAGGTTTGGAAAACGGTGCGGGTAGAGGCAGGTCCTCAGCCTTTTCAGGGGTACTATAGCCTCGGGGAAAGTATGCTGTTTGATTTCCGCTTTCTAAACACACAAGTAGAAAAGCCTGCCGCTCCGGAGGCAGCGCACTGGACCCGCTACGCCGATAAAATCACCCGCACTGACAACGAAAAAGCACTCTATCTGCTGGTGCAGGCGGTTACTACGCAGTATCTGGTGCTGGAGCTGCACATGCTCTACGCCGACCAGGACCGCCACACACTCACCCTCAAGCTGATACCCAACGCTACCGAGGCGCCCGTGCCTGTTCTGGCTGGCACAGGGAAAATTCCGGGGCCGGTACGGCCCAGCTATAGCAACTAACCCGGTAAGAGACCAAAACCAACACAGACCGGGCTAGGCCACTAGGGTAGCAGTGCTTTGGTGGTGTGTGAGGGGGGCTACTGCTACAGGTACTTTGTGTTGTTATGAGAAGCGTCGCCCGAGTCGCAGGCAGCCGAAGGTAGTGTAGCAGCTTCGGTCACATTGGGCAGGCCTGGTAGGCCAATGTCAAGCGGCTTTATTTCAGCTGGTTATAGCGTAATAGGGCTTCCAGGTAGTAATAGTCGGCGTAGGTGAGGGGTGCATCCACCTCGGTTTTGGCCGGTTTGTGGGCCACGCAGTGCTTGATAAGGAAGTTATTGTTCTCACCCACGGCGGCCCGGTAGGTGGGGCTGCTTAGGCTCACTAGCATCTGCTCAGCCGCTTTGCGGTAGCGCTTGGCATCGGCGGCGGGGCAGTACTGCTGCAGCTCCAGCAGCGCCGAGGCCACAATGGCCGCCGCAGAAGCATCGCGCTCTTCCTGCGGAATGTTGGGGGCGTTGAAATCCCAGTACGGAATCTTATCGGCGGGCAGGTTGGGATGGTTAAGGAAGAAGTCGGCGGTTTTGCGGGCCTGCTCCTGGTAACGCGCCAGCTTGGTGTCGCGGAACATGGTGGTGTACCCGTAGATAGCCCAGGCCTGACCCCGCGCCCACGCTGAGTTATCGGCGGCACCCTGGGCGGTTTTCTTCGCCAGTACCTGGCCATGCTCATCGTAGCACACTACGTGGTAGGTGCTGCCATCGGGCCGGAAGTGGTTACGCAGGGTGTTGTCGGCATGCGTGATGCTGAGGCGGCGCAGGGTAGAGTCGCCGGTAGTGCGGGCGGCCCAGCATAGCAGCTCCAGGTTCATCATGTTATCAATGATGACCGGGTACTTGTAGCCCTGAAAGTTATTCCACGACTTAATCAGGCCCACTTCGGGGTTAAATCGCGTAGCCAATGACTTGGCGCCGGTAAGCAATACGGGCTTGTAAGCGGGGTTTTGGGTGAGGCGCAGGCCATTTCCGAAGGGGCAATACAACATAAAGCCCAGGTCGTGGGTGCCGGTGTTGGTCTGCTCCTGGGCCATGGCCATCGTCCAGCGGTCGGCGGCCTGTTGCCATTGAGGCTGCTTCGTATACTCAAACATGTACCACAGTGTGCCGCCAAAAAAGCCGCTGGTCCACCACTCCGAAGGCGTATCCTTGAGGGAGCCGTCGGGCTTGCTGGAGTAAGGAAACTTCGTGACGTCGGGGTGAGTCTGGAGCAGCCGCGTGAGCTGCTGCCCCGCCCGGTCAAACTCCTGCTTGACATTAATCTTACGTTGCTGCGCGTGCGCACTCAGGGCTATGGATAGGGCAAGGCAGAGCGCTGCCAACAGACGCGGAACGGAAACGGGACGGAGCATAGGCGACAAGCTACGGCAAATTTGCTACGGTTGGAAAGTCAGTTGTTGGGCGCTTAGCCCGTCTAAGTCAATAACTGCCTAATCATCTGCCGGTACGCTGGATTCTCCGTCATGCCGTTGTGGCCTACGCCGGGCAGGGTGATAAACTGATCCTGCGGTTTTAGGAGCGCCTTTAGTTTCAGAGTGGTGTGGTAGTCGATTACCTCATCCTGGTCGCCGTGGAAGATGACGATGGGCGCCTTCACGCGGGGTAGCACTTGGTCGGTGGCCAAGGGGTAGCGCACCACTAGTTCCGGCACCCAGGGATAGTGCTGCCGGGCTGTGGCGCGCATACTGGCATAAGGCGCTTGCAGTACCAGTAGCTTGGGCTGATGATGCGCCGCCAGCCACGCCGCTAGGCCAGTCCCTAGTGAGTAACCCAGTAACACCACACGCTCTTCAGGGTACTCTTTCAGCAGTTGCCCGTATGCCGTATCCGCATCGGCGAGGAGCTGTTGCTGGTTGCTGATGCGGCCCTCGCTTTTGCCGTAGCCCCGGTAATCGAGCAGGAATACATCGTAGCTGAGGCGGGTATAGGTGGTAGCCACGTCGCCCCAGCTATCCAGCGCCCCGCCATTGCCATGCAGGTAGAAGACGAGGCCCCGAGATGAATCAGCGGGGAAAAGCAAGCCGTGCAGTTTGGTGCCGTCGGCGGTTGTAATCCACCGCTCTTCAAACCGGCCAGGGAAGCGGAAATGGTAGTCTTTGGCCAGCTTATTCGGGAAGAACAACAGCCGCTCCTGCTGGAAATAGAGCAGCAGGCAAACGGCCACATATAGGGCGGCCCCCAGGCCTAGTATCCATAAGAGAGCTTTCATCGCGCCCCAAGAATACGAGGTTTAAGGTGGATTGGTATTGTGAGAGCTTTCTCTGGTTTTATAGATGAGCAGTTCAAGGTAGTTACAACTTACTACAGCACGTCATCCTGACGCAGGAAGTATCTTCTCACGCATGAACAAGTGGCCTCGTGCCGTAAGAAGGTACTTCGCATACTCAGGATGACGTGCAAGCTGTTAGGTTACCATTGTAGTATCAGCACGCGGGGGCCGCGAGGTGCCGCGCCTCTACATCGTTTTTAGGGCTTACGCTCCAGAACTTCATCGATGAGGCCGTACTCTTTGGCTTCGTCGGCGCGTAGCCAGTAGTCGCGGTCGGAGTCGTCGTGAATTTGCTGCGGGGTCTTGCCGGTGCGCTCGGCGTAAATGCCGTAGAGCTCCTGGCGCAGCTTCACCACCTCACGCGCCGTAATTTCAATATCCGCCGATGGGCCCTGCACCCCACCGCTGGGCTGGTGAATCATGACGCGCGCATGGGGCAGCGCCGAGCGTTTGCCCAGCGCCCCACCGCACAGCAGAAACGCGCCCATGCTGGCGGCCAGGCCAGTGCAAATGGTGGCCACGTCGGGGTTTACGTACTGCATGGTGTCGTACATACCCAGCCCCGCGTATACTGAGCCGCCGGGCGAGTTGATGTACAGCAGAATGTCCTTGCGGTTGTCTACTGACTCCAGGAAGAGCAATTGGGCGTTGATGATGTTGGCAATATTATCATCCACGGCCTGCCCCAGGAAAATAATGCGGTCCATGATCAGGCGCGAAAACACGTCGATTTCTGCGAAGCGCGTAGGCCTCTCCTCAATCACGGAGCGGGTCATGCCCGTCACGTTAGGGTAGGCGGCACCCTCTAGCTGGTGGAGGTAACGGTCAACGGTGAGGCCATTCAGGCCGCGGCCGTGCACCGCGAACTTTCGGAATTCGGGAGTCATCAACATAGCTTAGAACTTAGAAGTGAGCTCTTAAAAATGAGGGTATGGAGAGGCCTGGGCACCCCAAGCAGGAGCACCCAAAGCTGGTAGAATCAGAAGGGAGAGTTAGCGGTGAGCGGGCCGCAGAGGCCACCGCAGAGCCTGGTGTAGGCGCGCTACAGCCTGGCGCAGCCAGGTGCGCCGGGGGCGGTAAAGCTGGACGTGAATCTCCTCCAGCTCCTGCCGAAGCTGTTGGCGTCCTGCTAGAAGAAGGCCATGATACAGGTGTTGTTGCAGCTCTACATCGGCGGCCAACTCCGGGTCAAGTTGTAGCTGGGCTTGCCACAGCGCCGTTTCAGCGGGGGTGGGGTGGCCTAGCAGATGATACTCCAGGCGCTCTAGATGTTCGAGTTCCGGACGCATAGCCTAGTGAGCTGAAGTGAAGGCCACGGCCTGGCGCACGGCTTTCCGCAGCCGCTCCAGGCACTTGAACTTCTGCACCGTAGCCGAGCGGACGCTGCCGTAATCATTCTCCGCCGCAATCTGCTCCAGAGGTTGCTGGAAGTAGTAGAACGAGAGCAGAATGCGCTGGCACTTTTCGCTCAGCTTGGCCACGTACTCCAGCACCGCCAGAGCCGGCGTGGGCTCGGTAACAGGAGCCACCGCAGTATCAGGAAGCTGCGCGTGCGCCTCATCAAGCTCTGAGAGGGGCAGGCGGCGGCGGCGACTGAGTTCCTGCTGCCACAGGTGGCGGCACACGCCTACGAGGTACGTGCTGGGTGAGCAGGTCAGGACCAGGTGGCCGTTTACCGTTTTCTCATAAAACACCACCAACGCATCCTGAAAGACATCTTTGGCATCTTGGGTAGTGCCGCCACGCTCCACCACATGGCGGCGCACCATCGGGAAGGTCCGCTGGTAGAGGCGGGTGAGGGTACTGGTGCGGTTGGCCAGCAGCTCATCCCGCAGGGAGGCAGTGGCTATCGGTGCGGACAGAAGTGAGGCGGATGCAGTCATAGGAGGTGCTATTCTGCGTATTAATCAGCGTTTCTCCCAACTATCACCTTGGCTCGCAAAAAGAAATAGGCTAGCCTACCCCCCAATCGTGCTCATCGACTCGAAACTGAGCTGGTGCAAGGGCCGCTGCTGCTCCGCCTCAAAGCCATTAGCAGCGCGGTTGCGGAAGGCGGAAGTGAGAGCCAGCGCTATTTCTTGATCAGAGGAACCACCGCGGAGTAGCGCCCGAATATCCAGCACGCCTTGGTCGTAAAGGCAGGTTTTGAGCCCCCCCTCAGCCGTAAGGCGGATGCGGTTGCAGGTGCCGCAGAAGGTGCGCGAGTAAGCCGCAATAATGCCCACCCGCCCCTGATGGCCGGCTATAGTGTAGTGAGAGGCCGTATCACCGGGGCGAGAAACCACGGGTAGGAGTGTGCCCAGGTTGAGCTCCAGGTGTTCCCGAATGCGCACGTGGTTCCAGGGCAGCGTGGCGGCGTGGCTGCCCCCGTTGAAGGGCATTTCCTCTATAAAGCGCACATCAACGGGCAAGTCGCGGGTGAGCTCTGCCAGGGGTAGTATGTCCTGGGTGTTCTGGCCATCCATCACTACGGCGTTAATCTTCACCCGAATGCCAGCCGCCAGCAGGGCGTAGAACGTCTCCATCACCCGCGGCAGCTCATCGCGGCGCGTAATGCTGGCGAAGCGGGCCCGGTCCATGGTATCGAGGCTCAGGTTTACCGCTTTCACGCCCATGCGGGCCAGCTCCGGTACGTGAGGAGCTGTAAGCACACCGTTGGTGGTCATGGTTAGCTCCTCAATACCCGGAATTTCAGATAAGCGGCTCATGAAGGGTACCAGGTCGCGGCGCACGAAAGGCTCTCCACCGGTCAGGCGCACTTTGCGCACGCCCAGGCCCGCCATAATGGCTACCAGGCGCTCCATTTCCTCGTAGGTCAGCAGCTCATGCTTGGGCATGTACTTGATGCCTTCTTCGGGCATGCAGTAGAAGCAGCGCAGGTTGCAGCGGTCCGTGACGGCCAGGCGCAGGTATTCCAGCGGGCGGCCATGATTATCAAACAAAACGGACGGTACAGGAGCAGACATAGGTTGCGAATTACGCAGAAGGGGCGCAGATACCTCAGAATAAACGATTATTAAAGAATAATCGTCGCACTAAAACCGGGAATCTGCGTACTTGGGCCTGTACGCAAATTTGGGGCAGGAAGATGTTCCGAAGCTGCGGGGCGTGCCTGGTAACAACCAACCCGGTGCAGTAGTTTACCTTTCACGCCCGCTGCCGTGTAATATCCGGCTAATCGGCGTTAAAACAGCGTAACCTAAGAGTATATGAACCTGAAAATTGCTTTGTTCGGCATTGCCCGAGAAATCGTAGGCCAGCCGACGCTGGAACTGGCAGCTCCCGAAGGCCAGTCGGTGCAGGAGCTGCTGGCGCGTTTGCAGCAGGAGTACCCGGCCCTGAACCGCCTCTCCAGCCTGGCCGTAGCCGTTAATAACGAGTACGCCGCCGAAGATGCTCCCTTGCATGAGCGCGACGAAATTGCCCTCATCCCGCCCGTAAGCGGTGGCTAGGTTGGGCAATAAGCCAGTAAGAATAAGTAATGAACAGGGGCAAGGCTACTTACCCCGCTGGTTCTTTGCTTATCACTTCATCACCTTATTACCTCGTTCCCTCTCTTGATTACCATCGACCTAACCGCTCAGCCCATTGACGTACACGCCGCTCTGCAAACCGTGGAGGACGATGGCGCCGGCGCTATCAACACGTTCATTGGCACGGTGCGCAACAAAAGCACCGGCCGCCCGTGGTGCGCCTGGAGTACGAGGCCTACGACAGCATGGCCCTGCACCAATTGCGCAAAGTAGCCGAGCAAGCGCAGCAGCAGTGGCCTATGCTGCGGAAAGTAACCGTCATCCACCGCAAAGGCACCCTCAACATCGGCGACGTAGCCGTTATCGTGGCCGTATCTACGCCCCACCGCGCCGAGAGCTTCGCCGCTTGCCAGTACATCATCGACACCTTAAAGCAAGTGGTAACCATCTGGAAGAAGGAGTTTTATGAAGATGGCGACGTGTGGGTAGCCGCCCATCCGTAACCCCACCCCTCCGGCTCCTTGCAAATGCTTGATGTGCATTACCCCCGGGAGAGGGGGAGCCAAACGACCGAAAGCAAACGAGCCGCCCCAAACAGCAGCGGCTCGTTTGCTTGTATACATATGAGCTAAGCAGTTAATTGTCAGGCTGCCCCTTTCCCCGAGGAGATGAGGTCAAGGGGGAGGCCAAATCCCGCTTAGCCTCCTCAAACTCCTCCGGGGTATTCACGTTGCGCAGCTCCTGGGGTGCGGGCGTGGCGAGCAGCTCAATGTCGGAGTTGATGAGGGACTTACGGGGGCAGGAGTAGCCGAGGCTGAGGAAGCGCAGGAGCGTGCCGTAGCTGCTGGGCTCCCAAATGGTAATGAGGGGCTCCGGCCACTCATTTTCGGGGCTCTGAAAGGCGGTGGCCATGCGGGCGGGCTGGCGCTGTGTTACCAGGTGGCCCAGCGTAGTCTGAGAGAGAAAGGGCAGGTCACAGGCCACTACCAGCCAGGCCGCGTTGGGGTCAAGGCGGAAGGCGGAGAGAATGCCGCTCAAAGGGCCAAGGTCGGAGAAGGTATCGGGCAGGGGGCGCAGGCCGGCAATTTCCAGTTCCACTACCTGGTCGGGGCGGCAGGACACGTGCACGTCCTGGCAGAACTCGGCCAGCAGCTCGGCGGCGCGGGCACGCTGCTCCTGCCCGGCGTGGTAGGTGAGCTTGCCTTTATCTCGGCCCATGCGCTGGCTGCGGCCACCGGCCAGCACCAGGCCCCGCAGGGGGGGGGCTGCCGCGTGCCATTCCTGCAGAATGAGGTGGGCAATGGCTTGGGCGTCGTGCAGCGGGAGCACTGGTACCTCACTAGCACTCAGGTGAGCCCGCAGGTAGGCCGGTAT
Source organism: Hymenobacter taeanensis (assembly GCF_013137895.1). Lineage (NCBI taxonomy): Bacteria > Pseudomonadati > Bacteroidota > Cytophagia > Cytophagales > Hymenobacteraceae > Hymenobacter > Hymenobacter taeanensis. The sequence goes on along the minus strand of NZ_CP053538.1, from coordinate 1,496,743 downwards.
TTCTGTTACGCCTTCGGGCAGGAGCAGGGCGCGCACGTTGGTGAGGCGGTCCAGCTTTTTCTCCACCGGCTTGGTGGGGTCCAGAATTACAAGCTGCTGCTGGGCCCGAAAGTGGTTGCCATTCACCAGCACCAGGCTCTGGTGCTGCAGCCACTCCTGCTGACTGAACTTATCCAACCCACGCTTCACATCCAGCCGTGCAAACGTGATTTTGTCGGTCAGCTCCGCCGCGGCGCCGGCCTGCAGAATAGCATCCTGGCCGCCACTGCCGCCCTGGGCCGCGTCGTCGCCGGCGGCATGGTCGGCGTCGACGTAGGTCACGCGCAACTCAGGCGAGAGCAGGGGCAGAAGGCGAGCCGCCAAGTCCTTTATTTTGCCACAGGGTGCTCCCAGAATGGCCAGCTCCTGGCGGCCGAACTCGCCCAGGTTAGGGCGAGCAAGCTGGGCATGCTTGGTGCGTGGGGCTGCTCCGGTGGAAGCTTGGTTATCCGACATGATGAAAATCTTGCTTGCCGCCGGTTTTCTCCAGCAGGCGCGTTTCCTGAATGACAATGTTGTGGGACAGGGCTTTGCACATGTCGTAGATGGTGAGGGCCGCCACTGAAGCACCGGTCAGCGCTTCCATTTCCACGCCGGTTTTACCCGTTACGGTAGCAGTGCACTCAATTACCACGGCATCGGGGCCATCTAAGTCAACGCGCACCTGACAGTCGTCTAGGCCGAGGGGGTGGCACAGCGGAATCAGCTCCGAGGTGCGCTTAGCGCCCATAATGCCGGCCAGAATAGCCGTCTGGAACACGGGGCCTTTGCGGGTGGGCAGGTCGCCTTCGCGGACCAACGCCACAATCTCGGCGCCGAGGACAACGCGGCTGCGGGCACGGGCCACACGGCGGGTAGGAACTTTGGCGCCCACATCAACCATGGCCGGTTGGCCGGCGGCGTTGAGGTGAGTTAATTTAGGAGAATCAGACATGGTAGCGGTAAAGACGCAACTTTGCGTTTGGGCGTTGCGAACGTAGAACAAACCGGCTAGGCCAGTACTTTGCTTTCGCAACCGCTAAGATTGTCATTCTGAGTGAGGCGAGGAATTTGAGTTAACTCCTAGGCCACTCCTCCGCCACTCTCAGAACAGCAGCTTCCGCAACACTACACTGCCCGGCTGCGTCTCTATACCGTCCTTTCCCCTGCCATGCTCTCCGTCGAAGAAGCCACCCGCTTAGTTGCTGCTACCATCCGTCCGTTGCCGCCCGAGTACCTTTCTCTACCCCTAGCCCTTGGGCGGGTGCTGCGGGAGCCGCTGTATGCCGACCGGGATTTTCCGCCTTTCAACCGTGTGGCCATGGACGGCATTGCCCTCCGCTACGCCGCGCTGGCTGAAGGCCAAACAGAGTTTCTGATTGAGCATACCCAGTTTGCCGGCCAGCCCCCTAGGCCACTCCAGAACCCGTACGCCGCCGTAGAAATCATGACCGGCGCCTCCCTGCCCGCCGGAGCCGACACCGTTATCCGCTACGAAGACCTACTCATTCGCACTGATGAAGCCGGGCGCCGCCTAGCTCAGGTGCAAGTGGGTGCCCCACGCGCCGGCCACAATGTGCACGCCCAAGCCGCCGACCGCCGCCAGGGCGACCTGCTGCTCCCCGCTGGCACCGTGCTGGGCCCCGCCGAGCTGGCCGTAGGGGCTACCGTGGGCGCCGCCACCGTGGCCGTTACGCGCCGGCCCCGGGTGGCCGTGGTTAGCACCGGCGACGAGCTGGTGCCCATTACCCAGCAGCCTGAGCCCCACCAGATACGGCGCTCCAATGGCCTGATGCTGCAAGCCGCCGCCCAACAAGCCGGTGCCGAAACTGCGGGCTTCCACTTCAACGATGACCCCGCCGCCCTGCGCCAAGGCCTGCCTGCCTTACTAGCCGACTACGATGCCGTGTTGCTTAGCGGGGGCGTGTCAAAGGGCAAGGCCGATTTTCTGCCCGAAATACTGCGGGAGCTGGGCGTGGAGCAACTATTTCATGAGGTGCAGCAGCGCCCCGGCAAGCCCTTCTGGTTTGGGCAGCAACCCGGCGGGGCCGTGGTATTTGCGCTGCCCGGCAATCCGGTTTCTACCTTCGTGAACTTCTACCGCTACGCCCGCCCCTGGCTGCTGGCCGTGCAGCAACCCATAGCAGCTGATACCACCGGCCTGGGCGGCCCGGTACCGGCGGTGCTGGCCCAGGAGGTACAGTTCAAGCCCAGGCTCACACATTTCCTGCTCGTGAGCCTGGAGCATGCCCCCGACGGCCGTCTGCTAGCCTACCCCGAGCGGGCTGGTGGCTCCGGCGACCAGGCCAGCCTGCTGCCCAGCCAGGCATTTCTGGAGCTACCGCCTGAGCAGGAGTTGTTCCCGGTGGGTACTGTGCTGCCGGCGTGGCGGTTTCGGTAAGCAGGGCAAAGCGGTAAGCGTGCTCAGGTAATTATTCAGCAGCTATAGTCTGCGGCGCAGCCAACGCTAAACGCATATGGCTGATAACTTCCCGCAAATGCTGGGTAATGGTAGTTACCAGCGCCGTCAGAGCCTCGTGCTGGAACTCGCCCTGCCACTGGTCGAGCTCGGTAACGGCCGGAAGCAGGTGAGTCACGTGCAAGTGGGCCAGGCTGGGCTTAAGGGTGTGCGCCGCGCTTTTTAGCCGGGCCACGTTACCTTCCTGAAGCCCTGTTGCCAGTTCCTGCAAACCCTCTTCGCTGCTTTCCACAAAAGTTTCCAGCATAAAATTCACGAAGGTCAGGTCGCCCTGGCCCACTTTCAGAAGCTCATCAGTCCGGTATAGCTCTGATGTGGGAGTGGCAGGGGTAGGAAACTGTGAAGCAGGCGTTGTTGACCCGGCCTGCGGCAATACCCACTCGCTAACCACCCGCAGCAGCTCAGCCTCCTGAAAAGGCTTGGCCAGATAGCCGTTCATACCCGCCGCCAGGCATTTTTCTCGCTCTCCTTTAATGGCATTAGCCGTTAGGGCAATGATGGGCGTGGTGAGCTGCAACTGCTGGCGGAGCGCGGTAGTGGCCCCATACCCATCCAGAATGGGCATCTGAATATCCATCAGAATCAGGTCAAAAGACTGCTCCTGCGCCAGGGCCAGGGCCTCAGCGCCATGCACGGCCTCAGTTACCTGCACGTGCGCCTGCTGCAGGAAAGTTTTGGCAATCTGGCGGTTGAAGCGGTTGTCTTCTACCAGCAGCACGTGTTTGTGGCGCAGGTGCTGCCGTAGGGGGCTGTCTTCGGGTAACAGTGCCTGAGGCAGTAGGTCATTGGCCGTGCCAACGGGCAGGCGCAGCGTAAAGCGGGTGACCGTGCCGCGGTGCTTTTCGCTTTCCAGCTGCACATCGCCGCCCATTAGCTTTACCAGGTTGCGGCAAATGGGCAGGCCTAGGCCCGTACCGCCAAACTTACGGGTCACGGAGGCGTCTTCCTGGCTGAACTCCTGGAAGATATGAGCCAGAAACTCGGGCTCAATCCCTATGCCGGTGTCACTGACCTCAAATTGCACATCTACGGTGCCGCTGGGTGCGTCGGCAGCTACTACCTCACACGAAACTGCCACGTGACCCTTTTCCGTGAATTTGATGGCATTACCAGCCAAATTGAGCAGCACCTGAGTAATGCGGTAAGGGTCGCCGAGGAGTACCGCCGGCAGGCCCTGCCCCACTTGCGTGCGCAGGCACAGACCTTTTTCGGCGGCTTTATACTGCAGAGTCTGCTCTACCTGAGCCAGCAGATGGGCGGGTGAGAAGCCTACCTGCTCCAGCACCATTTTACCTGCCTCCAGCTTAGAAAGATCCAGGATGTCGTTGATGATGACCAGCAGGTTGTCGGCGGAGGTGGTGATGGCCTGCTGGTAGCTGCTTTGGGTGGGCGTAAGCGGAGTTTTAGCCAGTAGCTGACTCATGCCCAGAATAGCGTTCATGGGCGTCCGAATCTCGTGGCTCATGTTAGCCAGGAAAAGCTCCCGGGCCCGCACCGCCGACTCTGCTGCCAGCTTGGCGTGGCGCAGGGCCCGCTCCGTGGCTACGCGCTCCGTCACATCAAGGCCATAGCCCAAAATCATGTGCAGGGAGCCATCGGGGTGAAACACGGGTTGCAGGCACCGGTACATGTACCGGTCACCATCAGGCCGCAGAAACGTTTCGTCGTACGTTACTAGGCCTCGTTGCTGAACTGCCTGCTCAAACTGCGCATGGCGCTCGTGCGCCATGGAAACCGGGCGATTAGTACGGGAGAAGTAGGCGTAGTTGTCTTTGCCAATCACCCATTTGCGCAGCTCCGGGTCTTTAATACCGCTGGCATTTACAAACAGGTACCGGAATTTGTGGTCGAACACCCCCACATCACACGGGAGATGGTCCAGCACATATTCGTAAAAGGCCCGTTGTTCAGCAAGCTGGTTTTCTACGCGGCGGCGCTCCGTAATGTCCTCGCCCAGGCCTACCATCATGTGCAAGGTGCCATCGGGGGCAAACACCGGCAGAAAATACCGCCGCACATACTGCGTACCATCGGCCGTTTCCTGCATTTCTTCCCACGTAATCGGCGCGCGGGTTTGCAGCGCCTGCTCAAAGCAGCGGTGGCGTTCCTGGGCCAGTTCCAGGGGGCGCTGGAAATGAGCGCAATACTCAAAGTCGGTATGGCCAATTACCCACGCCCGCGTGGTGGCATTCAGAATGCCATTGACATTTACGAAGCGGTAGCGGTGCTCCGCGTCGAAGACGGCCACCTCCACGGGAAGCTGTTGCAGAATGGTTTCGTAGAAATCGCGCTGAGCAGTAGTCGTCGACAGTGGCTGGAAACGCAGGAGGTGTCCCTCCTCGCCTTCACCGAGTGGTAAGTAATCCCACTCCAGAGTCTGCCCATCGGTTAGCACTGCCACTTCGCCCCGCATTGCCTGCCCTGCCGCTCGCAGCTGTTGGGCGCGCGTTACAAAAGCCGCCGAGTTTTGAAAGTGATGCTGCAACGCAACGGTGCAATCGGGTTCTGACTTTTTATCACTTGCGCAGCCAAGCCAATCTAGGCCACACTGGTTGGCGGTTATTAACTGGCCCTGCTTTGAAACTAACACGTTGCTACCAGGCAAGGCTTCCAGCAATCCGGCCAAACGAGCCTCAGTAAGCTGAACTTGCGCTTGGGCAGTGGCCAAGGCATTTTGTAGGGCTGCTATATGATTCTCCGCCCATACGCGCCATGCTTGGTCGTCGGAGGGGGCAACAGGCGGGGTGGTGAGACAGCTAGAGAGCTCAACAGCAGACATTCAGTCAAATACGCAAAGTGATAAAGAGACAAATATAACAAGTGGAGCCAATGAATATGTCTATTATTATATAACTGATTTGTGAAAATTTATAATTTTTATAATATATAAATATGACTCAATAAAGTGTGAATGGCTTAATAGTTTGTTTAATGTACCTGCAGAGCAGTACTGTATTGCTAAGCTTGTTTAGAGCATGACAAAAAATTTTACTTATTCGAGAAATAAGCTCCCGGTGGTAACGTTAAATAAATAGTATTGTTTCAGTAGAAGCGTAAAGATGAAATATTGATTTTCGAGTTCATATCAGGTCAGCATACAATTAAGAGTGGGGTATTGTTCAGCGTGTGTTAACAGGGTAAGAGAAGAGTTCTTTTGCCTGTAACCTCCGAGTTGGTTTGGGGTATCAAACTGCCGCGGCTGGGGCTTTAGGCTCTGTACAGTCGAATAAACACACAAAGAGGCCCACTCTATGGGTGGTAGAGTGGGCCTCTTGCGCAAGCTAATTATGAGGTATGCCTAGGCCAGTTCTAAAGCAAAAGGGTCCTTATTCCTGGCTTAATAGCCAGGGTTTTGCGGGAGCTTCCAACTCTGTGCATCATTCAGGGAAATAGGCAGCAGCGGGAAAGGATTCACTGACGTTTCAGTGGCGGCATGCGACAGGGCCCGGGCCCGAACGTCAGCGGGCAGAGTGTTCAGGTAGCGGCCCGTCCGGATCAGGTCCCACAGGCGCAACGACTCTTCCCCGAACTCTACCCGGCGCTCGTGCCAAATGGCGTTCAGCAGGGCTTGCCCCGCAAGGCCAGAGGCCAGGTCGGGGAGGGTGCCGGGAGGCGTGTTGGCGGGCGCGTAGGTTAGAGTGCCAACTGTAGTACCGGGCGGGCGAGTAGAGGTACGGGCACGTTGCCGCACCTGGTTTACCAGGGCTATTGCTTCGCTGTTTTTGTTGAGCTGAGCGGCTGCCTCGGCTTTCATCAGCAGCACATCAGCGTAACGCATTTTGCGGATGTTTTGCGGGCCCGATTCCGGAGCATTAGGCCGGATAATAGCAGCTTTGCGGTTTAAGTACCCCGTCTCGTTCTCGGTGCGGTCAATGGTATTCAACACGCCTAACACCACGTCGCCATCTTTGATAACGGTAGCCTCCAGGCGTGGGTCATTCGGCTCAAACTCATCCACCAGATTTTGGGTGGGGTTGTTGAAGCCGTAGCCAAATGTTTTGCGGTTGTTCTGGAAGATGTTGTTGGTAGTACCCACCGAAATAGGGCCGTACGTGTCGTTAGATGACGCAAACTGAATCTCGAAGAGTGACTCGCTGCTGTTTTCGCCTATCTCCTGATGAATAGCCGCATAGTTGGGGAGCAGGCTGTATTGGTTGGAGGTAATTACGGTGCTGGTGAGGTCATACACCTCCTGCCAGGTATGGTTGTTGCCGTTTACGGTACCCAGCTGGTACATAATGGCGCGGGCCAGGTAGGCATTGGCAGCCCCTTTGGTAGCGCGGCCTAAATCAGCGGCGGCATAAGCACTTTTCTCGGGCAGCAACGTGGCGGCTTGCTTCCAGTCTTTCTCAATGAAAGCATAGGTCTGGGCTATGCTGGCACGCGTTACGTTAGGAGCCTCAGTGGGCGTGGGCGACTTATCGAACAGCGGTACTCCACCGAATGACTTCACGAGGTTGAAGTAGAAATATCCCCGCAGAAATAAGGCCTCACCTTTCAAACGAGCCTTCAGTGCGGCGTCAATGGTGCCCGCGTCAATGTTGTTGATGACCGTGTTGGCTCGGGCAATGCCGGTGAAGCTGTGAACCCACAGCGTAGTTACGGGCGGGTTAGAAGCAGGAATGTTCCAGGTCTTTAGCTCCGTGAGGGTCGGGAAGTCGCTGGGGGAGCTGCCCTTAGCGGCATCATCCGACATCACGTCCCCGAACATCCACTCGTACGTTTGAGGCACGAACTGTCCGTTAGGGTCACCCCACTTGGGGCCCTGGTCCCAGGCGGCTACGTCGTACACTGCGTTTACGGCTTGCACCGCGTTCGTGGGGTCTTTGAATAGGTTGTCCTGCGTAGTAGTACCCAGGGGATCTTTATCCAGGAAGCTGTCGCATCCTTGTGAAAGCGCCGCCATCACCGTGAAGGCAACAAGCCGGGCTGCGTGGGAAGTTTTCATCTTGAGTGCGTAAAAGTATCGTTAAAACTGCAGGTTGAAGCCCAGGCGGTAGGTGCGGGCCTGAGGGTAATTACCGTAATCCACGCCGTAGGCCAGGGGGTTGTTGTAGAATCCTGCCGTAGAAATCTCGGGGTCGTAGCCGGTGTATTTGGTGATGGTAAACACGTTATCAACCGAGGCAAATACCCGGAACCCGTTCACGTGGAAACGCGAGCCTACCGTGGTAGGCAGCGTGTAGCCCAGTTCCATATTGCGGGCGCGCAGGTAGCTGGCATCCTCCACGTAGCGGCTGCTGAACCGGTCATTGCCGTTGGTGTCGTTGGAGGTCACGCGGGGCTGGCTGGCGTTGGGGTTGCTGGGCGTCCAGCGGTCCATCCGAGACGCGTAGAAGTTGTTCCAGGCACCCACAAAATTGCTTGACTCCAACAGCCGGAAGGCACCACCATTAACCGCTTCGGCGCCTTGCACCCCATACAGCAGCACCTTAAAGTCGAAGTTGCTGTAGGAGAGGTTAACGGAGCCACCATAGGTGAACTTGGGCGTAGCACTACCCAGGTAGGTATTATCCAGGGAGGTAATCTGACCGTCGCCGTTCACGTCGCGGTACTTCACGTCGCCGGGTTTGGCCCCGGGCTGGATGAGGGCACCAGTAGAACCTTTGTAAGCATCAACCTCGCTCTGATTGCGGAAAATACCATCGGCCTTCAGTCCGTAGAAGTACGCTATTTCGCGGCCTACGCTGGTAAGCGTAGTGTTGCCGGTTTGCACCAGCACGTTGCCACTGGCAATAGGGTTAGCCCCACCCAGATCCGTGATTTCGTTGCTGATTTTGGTGAAGTTCAGCCCCAGGTTGTATTGCAGCTTCCCGATCTGGTTGCGGTAGCCCAAGGCCAGTTCCAGGCCACGATTGCGCAGGGAGCCCACATTGGCGCTGGCTGGGGCCTGGCCTACGTAGTCGGGCACGGGCAGCAGGGCAATCATATCCTTGGTGCGCCGGATAAAGTAGTCGGCGGTGATGGTCACTTTGCTATCGAAGAACTCTCCATCAATACCGACATCCTGAGTAACTGCGGTTTCCCATTTCAGGTCGGGGTTATTGAGCTGCGTGATGGCCAGGCCAGGAGCCGCTACACCGTTAAAAGTGTAGGTCTGGTTGCCGCGGGCCACCGAAGCATAACCATAGTTGGGAGCTGCGTTTTGATTACCTACCGCCCCGTAGCTGGCCCGAAGCTTCAGCGAGGAGATGGCCGAGATGCCTTTCAGGAAATCCTCATTGGAGATGTTCCAGGCGGCGCCCACCGAAGGGAATGTGCCCGTGCGCACCGGCCCCAGAAACTTGGAGGTCTGGTCGAAGCGCAACGTACCCGTGAGTAGGTATTTATCGTGGAAGTTGTAATTGGCCCGGCCGAAGTAGGAGAGCAGGCCGCTGTCATACTGGGAACTACGGATGGCATTGCTGGAGCTGCGCGAAGCCGAGATATACTGTAGGGAGGCATCAGCGGGCACGTTATAGCCCGTCACGGAAATGCCGTTACCATAATTACGCTGCGCTTCCTGGCCTAGAGTGGCGGAGAAGGAGCTGTTGTTGCCCAGGTCCCGGGTATAGTTGGCGTAGTTCGACCATACCCACGACACCGACTCGTTACGCGTTTCAATGAGCGCGCTCTGGGCCCGCTGGTCAGTGGGGCCAAGGTAGTACTGAGGTTGGTAGTTTTTGGGGTGGCTGTTGTTGTAGTTAATGCCGAAGGTGGAACGGAAGCTCAACCCCTTTGCTAAGGTAATATCCAGGTACGCCGTGGAAAACAGTGACGTATACTGGTTCTTGTTGTACTTCTGCTCCTCTAGTGAGCGAGGCACGTTGGGCGTATTAACGAGGTCGTCGAAGTGGTAGGAGCCGTCGGAGTTGTAGGGCGAGTATAACGGGTTAGCCAGAATGGCATTCTGGATAATGGTATAGGGCACGGAGCCACCGGTACCGTCGCCCTGGCCGGTGGCATTGGAGCTGGAGAACGTACCCGAAACGCCCGCCTTAATGCGCTTGGTGAGCTGCAGATCATCATTCACGCGCACCACGTACTTCCTGAAGCCTGAGTTCTTGATAATGCCGTCTTGCTGGAAGTAGCTGCCGCTCACCAGAAAACGGTTTTGCTCAGTGCCACCTGCCGCCGAGAGACTATAGTTCTGAATCAGGCCCTTTTGCGTTATCAAGTCCTGGAAATTAGGCCCTTTATCGTTGGTGGAAATAGCGTTCTGCAGGGCCGTTCTGTAATTGGGGGGTATGGGGGCCCCCGCATTGGCATATGCCTCACTCACAAGCGTAGCGTACTGCGTAGCGTTAGTAAGGTCTAGCTTATGCCGGATTTCCTGAAAGCCGGTGTAACCGGTGGCGTTAAACTGGGTCAGGCCTGCCTTGCCGTGCTTGGTGGTGATGAGCACCACGCCATTGGCCCCGCGAGAACCATAAATGGCGGTGGCCGAAGCATCCTTCAGAATTTCAGTCGACTCGATATCGGTGGGTAGCAAAAAGCTGATGTCGCTGGTCTGCACCCCGTCTACCACATATAGTGGGTCACTGTTGTTGATGGTGCCCACACCCCGCACCCTGATGCGGGTGCCCGAGCCGGGTTGGCCACTGTTCGACGTAACCTCTACCCCGGCCACGCGGCCCTGCAGGGCTTGCACGGGGTCGGCGGTGGCCACCTGAGTAAGCTGCGCTGCGCTTACGGAAGCTACCGAGCCGGTCAGGTCGCTTTTGCGGGCCGTACCATAGCCAATTACCACAACTTCATTCAGGGCTTGCGAATCCTCGGCTAGCGTAATGCTCAGGCTACTGGTAGCACCCACAACGGGAACTTCCCGGCGCGTGAAGCCTACAAAGCTGATAACGAGTACACTGTTTTCCGGTACCTGCAGGCTAAAACTGCCATCAGAGCCGGTGCTGGTACCGATGGTAGTGTTCTTCACCACCACCGTTACGCCGGGCAGGCCATTGCCTTTGGCATCTACTACCCGACCCGAGACCGGGACATTGGCCAGCTCTGAAACGTTTGCATTGGAAACGATTGCGGAGGTTGGTTTTGGTGCCCGCAGCACAACACGGTCATTGCTCACCTCATACTGGATTTTCAGCGGCGACAGCACCTCATCTAGCACCGTGGAGAGAGGCTGGTCTTGTGCTTGCAGCGACACTTTGCGCTCAGCACCAATCAGCTGCTGGCTATATACAAAGCGAATATTAGCCTGCTTGGCAATCTGGCCCAGGGTTTCTTTAATCGTTTGAGCTTCTACCTGCAACGTGATTTTGCGCTCCAGCACCGTTTGGGCTACGGCGGGTTGCGCTACTGCGGCATCGGAAGCTGGGGCCGCAACATGAGCAACGGCAAGGCTTGCCGGGAGGCAAAGCATGGCCGCCTGAAGCGTCAGAGCCTTAGCAGTAATATGGAACGGTGGGGGGAAATGTACCAGCTTTTTCATGGGATTTGGCTGAACGGTAGTGGGGTTGTGGGATGGAATGAGGTGAGGCGAAGATCGACTCAGATGCTGTAGTGCTTTAAGAGTAAAGGGATTAAGGGTGGGGTAGTAGTGAAGGCGCGTACCCGACTGGTAATGGGGTATAGGCCAGAGCTAAGTGGGGTTGCACCCAGAGAAGCCTAGCTCTGTGGGCTTGGCTGGCAACCGGTGCTGTGTATAGTGATTTGGGCCTCCGACATGGTGTAGTAGGCGCCCAGCGACTTGCACAAGAGGCCTAGCTTCTCGAACAGAGGCTCATCGTAGAAGGCAATGCTGACGGTACAGCCCGCTAGCTTCGCTTTGTCATAGGCTATTGCCACGCCGTAGGCCTTTTCCAGGGCCGTGAGTACCTCGGCTACGGGCCGTTCCTCAAATTCAAAGGACTGGGGCACTAGTACCACCGGCTTGTCAACCAGTTCCTTCCGAAGGTGCTGCTTGGCCACGGAATACACCACCTGCTGATTAGGTAGCAGCACCACCCCGTAGGCCGCGGGCTTAACGGGCGTGGCATCCAACTGGGCATGCTCGCGGGCCTGCACTGAAACTTTGCCCTCACGTACTGCTACTGAGGCTTCTTTGCCAGCCGCGTAGGCCTTCACCCGGAAGCTGGTACCTAGTACCGTAGTAACCACCTGCTTGGTGAACACCAGAAACGGACGAGCCGGGTTCTTGCTCACTTGAAAAAAGGCTTCTCCCTCCAGGTACACCTCGCGTTTAGGGCCTGCTAGGCCAGTAGCGTAGCGCAAGCTGCTGCCGGGGTGCAGGGTAATCAGGCTGCCATCGGGGAGGCGGAAGGCTTGTTCCTGGGCAGTGGTGTTGCTGTGGCGCATCCAGCCGTTGGCGGTTGCGTTGTTGGGTTGTTGGGTGGTCTGGAGGTGCTTCAGCGCCGGGAACAACAGGCCTAGGCCCATGGCGAAGAGTAGGATGGCCGCCCACTGAAGCTGGGGGCGCTGCCAGAAGCTGGCCGGATGCTGAACTACTATAGGCGCCGGAACCTCCGGCTTCTTATTTTGCTGAATGCGCTGCCAGATGGCATCCTCTACGGCCTCCTGGTTTTGGGTGCGCAACACCTTGCCTTCGGCCTCCTCCAAACGGTTGTACCACTGCTCCACTACGAGGGCCTCTTCGGGCGTACACTGGCCGTCCAGATAGCGTTGGAGCAGAGTTTGAAATTGGGCTTCGGTCACGTTCGCAGGGGTTTTAGGCGGGCATCTATCTAACAAGTCATCTAACTTGCTCTGACCCCTAAACCCGAGGATGCTTTTTCTGAAAATTCTTTTTGGTGACTAATAAATAATCTGGTAATTGCTTGATAATCAGCTGATTGCTATTTCAATAAAAACAGTATCGGCAGCACTGCAAGCAAGAAATCCCGCAGGTAGCGCCGCAATAGTTTGAGGGATTTGGTAAGGTGATACTCCACCGTTTTCTCAGATAGATTAATATGCCCGGAGATTTCCGACACGCTATAATGCTCAAACCGGCTGAGTTGAAAAATCTCCCGCGACTTCTCGGGCAGGTCTTGCATTCCGGCCAGCAATGCTGCCGTCAGGTCATTCAAGGCCAGCGCCTCTTCGGTTTCCGTGTTCTTTTCCGAAACGCTTACCTGCATGTATAGCTGGTAGCCCGCGCGCAGCTTCTGCGTTTTGATGTAGTTGATGATGCGGTACTTGATAGCCGAAAACAGGTAGTGGTCGAGCTGCTCTACCTGTATGGTAGCCCGCCGCGTCCAGAGGTTCTCGAACAAGTCCTGCACCAACTCCTCGGCTGCTTCACGGCTTTTCAGCTTCTGGTAAGCCACTGTAAACAGGCGGAAGCTGTAGCGCTTATACATCTCCGCAAAGGCCCCTTCATCGCCCGCTCGTAGAGCGTCGAGCAGGGTGGCCTCTGAGTAAGAAGCATACATGCGGACGGAAGTAGGTTGCACGGAGTAAAAGAGGAAAATGGATATGCTTCTCCTGCGAATATACAGTTTAGGGTCAGTGAATTATCAAGTCTGAAATTCCTCACAAGCAACAAAAAGGCAAGCATTCACGGGTAATCATCAACAGATTCACCCCTACTACAGGACGGTAATTGGCTGTGTTTTTCACATAGTGTTTAATAGATTATTAGCTGGGGCAGAACTGCGGAATGCCATTTAATGAGCTATTTGTGACGGTTCTCGACTGGCCATTTGCCCCCAGCCTTAGCTAATAGCAGTAGCTGGTGGTGCATGGTGCCAGGCATTAATAGTATCGGTGCTATGTATCCTATAAAAAATACTATCTGAAACGATTGCATAGTTTATTTCTTTCTGGCAAGAGTGCAGAAGATGGTCAGCTGTTGACGGTACGCCTACTTTAGCGCCGGCCTTAATACGTCCCTTCTTGGATGGCGCGGCCTGCTGGCGGGCCTTGGGCTGTAGGCTAGTAGCGTGCTGGCCATAGTCGGGCACTGAATATTTACTTGTGTTCTACAGATGAAAAACCCACTCATCATGTTGTGGCTGGCAGCTCTTACGGGCGGCATTCCCAGCCAAAACTCTCAGCCCGGAGTTCCCACTACCGCGCAGTCTGCCCCAGTTCCCGTCGCCGATCTGCCCTTCCGCAACCCCGACCTGCCCATCGACCAGCGGGTAGATGACCTGGTGGGCCGCCTGACCTTGCCGGAAAAAGTGTCGCAGATGCTTAACGCTTCAGCCCCGATAGACCGGCTGGAGATACCCGCCTACAACTGGTGGAATGAGGCTCTGCACGGCGTGGCCCGCACCAGCATGAAAACCACGGTGTTTCCGCAGGCTATAGGCCTGGCTGCCACCTTCGATGAGGACGCTATGCTGCGGATGGCCACCATCACCTCCGATGAAGCCCGGGCGGTGCACCAAGAGTACGTGCGGCGCGGGGAGCGGGGAATTTATCAGGGCCTCACCTTCTGGACGCCCAACATCAACATCTTTCGTGACCCGCGCTGGGGCCGGGGCCAGGAAACCTACGGGGAAGACCCCTACCTGACGGGCCAGCTAGGCTCAGCGTTGGTACGAGGGTTCCAGGGCGACGACCCTAAGTATCTTAAGATTACGGCCTGCGCCAAGCACTTTGCCGTGCACAGCGGCCCAGAGCAGTTGCGCCATGAGTTCAACGCCCAAATCAGCGACTACGACCTCTGGGATACCTACCTGCCCGCCTTCCGCGACCTGGTAGTGGATGCCAAAGTGGCCGGCGTGATGTGTGCCTACAATGCCTACGCCGGGCAGCCCTGCTGTGGTAGCGACAAGCTCATGAACGAAATCCTCTACGACAAGTGGAAGTTCAAGGGCTACGTTACCTCCGACTGCGACGGCCTCAACGACTTCTGGCAGCACCATAAAACCGACCCCGATGCAGCTACTGCTGCCGCTAACGCCGTGCTGCACGGCACCGATATTGAGTGCGCCACCGGCAAGCTCTTCACCTACAACTCTCTGCTGGAAGCGGTGCAGAAAGGCTTGATTACGGAAAAGCAGCTCGATGTATCGGTGAAGCGGCTGTATAAGATTCGCTTTCAGTTGGGCATGTTTGACCCCGTGGAGCGCGTGAAGTATGCCCAGATTCCGATGAGCGTAGTGGAAAGCGCCCCGCACCAGGCCCACGCCCTCAAAATGGCACAGGAGTCGATGGTACTGCTTAAGAATGAGAATAACACCCTGCCGTTGCGCAAAGGCTTGAAGAAGATTGCTGTGCTTGGCCCCAACGCCGACAACGAAAGTGTGCAGCTGGGCAACTACAATGGCTTTCCCACCCGCAACGTGACGCCCCTCATGGGCATCCGGGAGAAAGTAGGGCCCAATACCCAGGTCACGTACATTCAGGGCGTTGACTACGCCAGCAACATCGTGTATGAAACCTTCGACCTCAACAAGGACCTGGCCTACGAGGGTAAGCCGGGCTTCCGGGCCGAGTACTTCAAAGGCACTAACCTGGAGGGCAAGCCCGTGGCTACGGTGCAGGAACCTGGCCTAGACCGCTACCTGGCCAACACCAAGCTGGAGATTGTACCGGGTCTGCCCTCGGAAAACGTATCGGCGCGCTACCTGAGCACGTTCACCCCCGAGAAGTCGGAGGAGATGGCCTTCCAGGTTACCGGCGACGATGGCTACCGCCTGTTCATCAACAACCAGCTGGTACTAGATAACTGGAAGGGCCGGGGCGTGTCTACCATGCAGCACATCATGAAGGTGGAAGCCGGCAAGAAGCTGGCCATCAAGATTGAGTATTTCCAAGCCGTGAGCCGCACCATTCTGAAGTTCACCGGGGCCCGCGTGGTGCCCATGAACGCCCAGAACATCCTAGGCCAGGTGAAAGACGCCGACGCCATTGTGTTTGTGGGCGGCATCTCGCCGCGGCTGGAAGGCGAGGAGATGAAAGTGAACGTGGAAGGCTTCAGCGGCGGTGACCGAACCAGCATTGCCCTCCCTAAAGTGCAGACCGAGCTAATGCAGGTGCTGCACTCCACGGGTAAGCCGGTGGTGTTTGTAATGATGACTGGCAGCGCCATCGGGTGCCAGTGGGAGGCAGCCAACCTGCCGGCCATTGTGAACAGCTGGTACGGCGGGCAGGCCGCTGGTACGGCCATTGCCGATGTGCTCTTTGGCGACTATAACCCCGCCGGCCGCCTGCCCGTGACGTTTTATAAGTCGGAGAGCCAGCTGCCACCCTTCGATAACTACGACATGGCCGGCCGCACTTACCGCTACTTCAAGGATACCCCGCTCTATCCCTTCGGCCACGGCCTGAGCTACTCCACCTTCAAGTACAGTAACCTGAAGGCGCCTTCCAAAGCCAAAACCGGTCAGCCCGTGCAGGTGAGCGTGGAGGTGCAGAACACCAGCCAGCGCCCCGGCGACGAGGTAGTGCAGCTCTACGTGCGCCACCCCGATGCTAAAGGCCGCGTGGCCCTGCACGCTCTGGAAGGCTTCCGGCGCGTGCCACTGCAGGCCGGGGAGAAAAAGACGGTGAAGTTCACGCTTACTCCCCGTCAACTGTCGCAGTTGAATGCCCAGGCCCAGCGCGCGGAAGAGGCAGGTATGGTGCAGTTGTTTGCCGGCGGCGGCCAGCCGCTCCCCGAGGCCGTAGCCAAGGGCAACGTGCTGAAGACTGACGTAAAGCTCCAGGGCAAACGCACCGTGATTGAGTAAGCTATAACCGATAGTAAACGGCTAGGCCTACTGCTCCCACCTTCATCAGCCATGGTGTAGGTGAGGGAGCAGTAGGCCTAGCTACTTTGTGCCCATTCTGCTATGGCGTAATAGAGGTACATAGCTTGGTAATAAGACTCAAGTAACAGCTTTCCTTATAGGGAGTAAGAACAATCAATTCCAGGGCAGCCACCAATAGTGTAACAGGAGCTTAAAGCTGATCTGGCAGTCCGACTGTATACTGTATTATGATTCAAAGGCCCATAAACTGCCAGAGGGAAGTATGGAGCGTTTCCTTATTTTGTTCAAGTCGCGATTATTTAAGGACAAAAATATGCCAGGATACTTGGATTATTTAATTAAATATTTACATTTATGCATCTATTTATTCCTATTAGCCCATACTTTTTTTTACATCTATGCTTAAGGGTGTTTGCTCATGCTAAGCATAGCGTTTGGTTTGAATACATCATACTATGGCAGCTAATTGGTTCGCACACATGGCGAGAAGAAGCAGAGCAGTGGCTAGCAGCCTGGCAGCTTGTGCAAGCCGGCTGATTTGCCTGAGCGGCTTACTACTGTTAACCCAACTAGCAGCAGGCCAGGAGCGACGGCGCATTCCGGTGCGAGAAAACCCACAGGAGCAGCAAAAGCAGCAAGCCCCCGTCCGGGAATCAAAGGCCGCGCCGTTGCCCGCCAAAAAGCTGGAAGAAGCCCTGCGCCTACTCCTGCAGGCCACCTCCGATTCGGCCCAGGCACCCCGGCAGCAACGCACCATGGAGATAGAGGGGCTCATTGTAGATCAGACGATCAGCAAAGTTGGCCACGACTTCTACGACCTGTTCTACACGCAGTTTGAAGCGCCGGCCGGCACCGATGATTACGTGATAACCCTTTTGGAAAAGCCCAGCCGCGGCACGGCTACGCTAATTATGGTTAGCGTCAACGAAAGCGACTTGCTGGAAATGCCCCTGCAGCCCAAAGCCGAATATATAGAAGCCGCTGTGGCGGAAGCTATCGGCACCGTGGTGGCTTTTCTGCAGGAAGCCAGCAATGTTAGCCGGCAGCTGGAAAGAGGAGCGAAGCAGCCCCTCGAAACCTTTTAACGCATCCCACCTCTCACCCTTCCTTATTTACCCAGTGCGTATGAAAATTTTTTCTCTCTTAGTTGGGCTAGGCCTGTTATTTACGGCGCGTAGTGCCGCCGCGCAAGATTTCGTGTATGAGCCCAAAAACCCCAGCTTTGGCGGGGGCAACAGCTTTAACTACTCCTGGTTGCTGAGCTCAGCAACCTCCCAGGATACCAACAAAGACCCCAATGCCTCGCAGGCCCGCGCCGCCACCGATCCGCTGGCTGATTTTGCGGCGGGCCTAAACCGGCAGATTCTGAGCCAACTCACTGACCGCTTTATCTCTGATCAGTTTGGAAAAGGCGCCGTACGGGCCGGCAACTATACGGTGGGCGGCTACCAGATTCAGGTTACGCCGGGTAACTCAGGCGTAGTAATTCAAATTAGTGACCCCGCTACGGGCAACCAGACCACCGTTACTATTCCCTCTATTCCCTAGGGCTATACGCTTGGTATTTAACAGGCTTGCTGCCTGGGTCAACATACTAGCACCTATTCGTTCTTGTACATGAAATCACTTTCTACCTGTTTAGGTGGACTGGTTGGGCTATTGCTTACTGGCTGCAGCCCCTATTTCCATCAGCCTTTTTCTACGGAGCGGGCCCGTTTAGGGGCTGAGGTAAACGGCAACCAGGCCATGCAGGACTTGCCCACGCCCAGACTGCGCACCGTAGTAGCCGTTTATAAATTCCGCGACCAGACCGGCCAGTACAAGCCTCAAACCAACGGGTCCAGCTTTTCTACGGCCATCACGCAGGGTACCACCACCATCCTGCTCCGCGCTCTGGAAGAATCGGGCTGGTTTGACCCCATCGAGCGTGAAAACCTGGGCAACCTGCTCAATGAGCGCAAGATTATCCGCTCTACAAGAGCAGAATTTACGGAGCAGACGGGCGTGAAGCAGCCCGTACTGCCGCCCTTGCTGTTTGCCGGCACTATGCTGGAAGGCGGAATCATCTCTTATGATGCCAATATGCTTACCGGGGGCGCGGGCTTACGCTACTTTGGGGCCGGGGCATCGGGGCAGTATCGCCAGGATAGGGTTACAGTGTACCTGCGCGCCATTAGCACCAGCAACGGGCGCATCCTTAAAACGGTGTACACCTCCAAAACCATCCTCTCCCAGCAGGTTGATGCCAGCCTGTTCCGGTTTGTGAATTTCAAGCGGCTGCTGGAGACAGAGACGGGCTTCACCTATAATGAGCCCAGCGAAATGGCCGTGAAGGAAGCCATTGAGAAAGCTGTGCAGGCCCTTATTTATGAAGGCATGCTGGATGGCTTGTGGCTGCCCAAAGACTCCACCGACCTTAGGGGGCCAAAAATGCGGCAGTACGTTCAGGAGCGGGAGTACGGTAAGCATTATGATGTGCTGGGCCGCCAGGTAATGCAGCGGCAGCCCGCGCTAGGCCTATCCCTGACTGCTGGCGCCCAGCGCTATGCCGGCGACTATGCCTCCCCCCAAACCCGGCCTGTGGTACACGGGATGCTGAGCTACCAACTGCCCGGTGGGCGCTGGAGCCCGTTTGTAGCGGGCGGGCAGGGCCGGTTGGCCTCAGAGCGGTTTTTTAATCAGCGCTTCTACTACGCCGAGGCAGGCGTGCAGACGCGGCTACTCCCTACAGACCGGTTTACTCCTTACCTGATGGGCGCTGCCGGAGCTACCCTACGAGCCTCTGGCTCAGTACCAGGCCGAGCAGATCAGCCCAGAGTTGTACCGCACGTTACTATAGGAGCAGGGCTAGAGTATCAGGTGAATTCCCGCGTGAGTGTAACGGGGGGGATAGACGGGCGCTTGTTTTTGCGTGATGACATTGATGGAGCCAACGTGGGCCGCTACAACGACAACTCTGCTGCCGTACGGGCTGGACTGGTTTATCTAATTCAATCCAAGATGCGGTCAACCTCAGCTGATAAGTAAAAATCTCTAAAAATGAGTGACTTAAAGTCCTGTTTTAGGTGAATTGACTTTTTCTCACAAAAATTTTAAATAAATTATTATCCAGTTACTTGAATATTAACTTTTATTATATATGTTTGTACTGTTCTTCCGGTAGGGCCAAATAATACACAGTAAAGTTCCTTAATTCATTCCCAACCCATCCACTTTTTAACTTTTCCTTTATTATGAAAAAAGTACACTTGTTAGCAGCTGCAATGTTATTTGCTGGCGTTGCAAACGCTCAAAGCACCACTCGCCAAGCGTTCCGTCTCGTAAACGATTGCATTGGCTGTGGTACCGTGACAGTATCTCCTCGTTCAGCTACCCTTGGCAACCCAAACTCTTACACTGCTCCAAGCGCAGCCCAGATCGATAACTGCTCAGAAGTAGTGCAGGGTGGTGCTGGCGTTGAGGCAGGCAACGAAAACATTGCAGTGGTTGACCAGACCGGGACTAAGAACATTGCTAAGCTCAACCAGCTGGAAGGCGACCGTAACTATGGCCGTCAGGAGCAGGTAGGTACCGACAACCGTGCGCAAGCCAACATTTATGGCAGCAGAAACACTACTCTGCAATTGCAGCGTGGTTCAGGTAACCGTGCCGGCATCAACGTAGACCAGGTAACGGGTGATGCTAACCCAAAATCTACCGACAACGGCAACGACAACTGGGCTCAGCAGCGTCAGCGTGGTGCCGGTGATGGTGAAGGCACAAACAACATTGCTAACATCAACCAGTTCGGTAACTCTAACCTGGCTTCTCAGGACCAGACTGGCAACAGCAACAGCGGCAACATCTTCCAGCACACCAACTTCAGCACGGCTGTGCAGGTGCAGACGGGCAACAGCAACACCGCTGCTACCTACCAGGGCCGCGACAACACTGGTGCTGGCAACGTACCAGCCATGGCAACCGAGTCATACCAGCGGAGCTCTATCCTGCAGGGTGGCAACAGCAACTCGGCCCTCGTAAACCAGGATCACTAAGCTACTGCGCTAGTTTGCTAGCGTAGATAACTGCCGGCCGGGTGCCAGCTTCTTGCCGGAGAAGTTGGTGCCCGGCTTCGGTTAGCTAAATAACGTATCCCCACTCCGTTCTAATGGAAAGCTCTATGCATTATATACGTACTCTACTAGTAGCTGGTATTGTCAGCATAGGGGCTGGCACTGGCGCCGTTGCTCAGCAGCTAGGCCGTAGTGAGGCAGCCACTGCCGAGCAGCGCTTGGCCGAGGACATAGGTGCCGACTGGCGCAACCTGCCGGTAGTGCTGCAGAACGTGCAAAACCTCTCCGAAATCGTTCAGAAGGGCGATAATAACAAGGCTAGTACTATTCAGAACAACCCTGGCAACACGGCCAACCAAGCCTATATTATGCAGGTAGGCGACTATAACGAGGCAATGCTTCGGCAGATGGGCAGCGGCAATGCCACGCGCATCACGCAGGACGGCAACGACAACAAAGTAACCAGCGCCGTGAAAGGCGATAATAACACTACCGAGCTAAACCAATACGGTGACGGCAACCAGCTACTGCGAGATGTAATTACAAATGGGGCCGATGTAAAGCTCACCCAAACCGGTAACAATAACGCACTTATACAGCGAGGAACAGAAACCCTGGCTCCACCAAAATATGAGGTAGATATGCGAGGCAACGGTATTAAGCTCACTATTGAGCAAGGGCGTATAGGCCAGTAGGCCCTCAGCATCTAGCTTCTTACTTGACACAATGAAGGTCAGCCTCGCAAGAGAGCTGGCCCTTTAGTGTTTGTATAAGCCAGTAAGTCATAAATAAGATAATTTTTAGATGAAGATTTGAAATATAACGGTTGCTAATATTGCTATAGAAAGAAAGTGCTGTATATTTATAACTAAAACTACCATCGTTATAATCCCATTTATGTACGCACTTCTATTTATACTTTGTAGCACGTGTATTGATGTGCTTAACCCTTGTCGTGCTTGGATTAGTACAAAAGAAACTGCACAAGACGTGATTGTGACCGGGCACTGTCGCAGTCTGGCTGCCCAAGCGGCTACTTATAAGTATGAGCTGTTGCTGCTGCGCCGGGGCCCGGGCGGGCAGTCGTCTAACAAGCAACAGGGGCATTTTGAGCTGAAGCCTGGGCAAACTGTTACGCTGTCGGAAGTACGGCTTAACCTAGATGAGCGCACCAGCTTTGTAGGGCAGTTACGCATTTTAGATGCGGCAGGCCAGTTAGTGGCTCAAGACTCCGTCCGGCACGTGGCTTCCCGCCCTTAACTTTCAACCAGCATGGCGGGCTTTTAGTTATTTGATCGACTCAAGAAAGTGCGCAAGTGGCCTGGCAGCTGCAAACGCAAGCAAGCCAATGCTCTAACCTACCCAGTTCTCTCCTTCCATTATCCCCACCCACCTCAATGCTGGTTGTCTATTCGCGCTTAGTTAAGCGCTTTACGCTGAGCAGAAGCCTTTATCTGCTGTTGCTGCCCTTATTGGTAGTGTTGAGTGCTTGTGAAGACGACCCGGTTGAGCCGGTGTATTACGGAAGCGTGCAGGGGATTGTGCGCGATGCGCGTACCAACCAGCTCTTGCCGAGTGTATCCATCACTACCACCCCCGCCACTTCCTCGCTGGTGACGGATGCACAAGGGGTATTTGACCTGAGCAACGTGCCCACTGGCCGGCTTACGCTGGTAGCTAGTAAAGCTGATTATCAGCAAACAACCGTAGCCGTAACTATAGATGAAAACAAGACTACTACAGTAACTATTCTGCTGGCAAAAAGCCTGAACACAGCGGCCCCATCGGCCCCTAACCGCCCGTCGCCCGCTGACCAGGCGCAGGTGCCCGGCCCCGATGTGAAGCTGGAATGGCACCCCGTGAATGCCACCCGCTCCGACTCGTTGAAGTACGATGTGGTATTGTACGAAGGCAGCAACGGTAGTAGCAGGTCGCTGCTGACCAATAGCCGAGATACCACTGTAACTGCCACTGGCCTACGCTATAATACCACGTACTTCTGGCAAGTAACGGTGCGCAATGCGGGCGGAAGCGCCACCCGGTCTAACCTGTGGAGCTTCCGGACCGGCCCCCTCCCCGACAACCGCTACCTGTTTGCGCGGGAGGTAAACGGCAATACCGACATTTATTCCAGCAATGAATCGGGTAGCACGTTGCAGCGGCTCACCACATCTGCCTTCATTGAGACTGCGCCTCAGCTCAGCCCCAACCGCGACCGAATAGCGTATACCTCGAACGCAACCGGGCAATTCCAGCTCTACACCATGAACCGGGATGGTTCTGATGCCCGCCAGATAACGCTGCTACCCGTAGACGGGTACTTTAACCAAGGCATAGGGTACCACTGGTCACCGGACGGGGCTCAGCTCATTTACAGCAGCTACGACAAGCTCTACCGCATCAACCGGGATGGTACTGGCCTAGCGCTGCTGGCAACAGCCCCGGCCGGGCGCCACTTCCGCGAGTGCGACTGGACGGCCCAGGGCAACCGCATTGTGGTGCAAACGGTTGGTATCAGTGTGTATGACTCAGAGCTGTACTTGTACAACGCCGATGGCTCAAATGGTAGTTTGCTGGTAGGCAACGTGCCCGGCCGCCTCGATTCACCTTCCTTCAGCGTTGATGGGCGACGGGTAATGTACACGCGCGACGTGGATGGCTTCAGCGACATTATGGGCCGGCAGCTGAACGCCCATATTTTTACGCAAAACCTCGATGGCAGTGGCCTAGTTGATGTTTCGGCGGGAGTAAACAGTAGCACCAGCACCGGTAAGCCGCTTGGGTTTAATGACATTACCCCGCGTTACTCTCCTGATGGGGCGCGTATCCTATTTGTGCAGGTGAACAATGTGCCAAATTCTACCCCAGATGTATATACTGTTGAACTGGACGGCCGCAACCGGGCCCGTCTTTTTCAAAACGCCTTCCTGCCCGACTGGCGCTAGCCAGGCGCCACGCTTGCCAGTATAACCGTAAAGAGCCCTCGGCAGCACATGCGCCGAGGGCTCTTTACGGTTTGTAGGCCACGCCAGCGCCTACCATATGTGAGGGCCGTGCCGGGTGCAATGTAGCCGGTAACTACTCACCCGTCAGCTCAAACTCATGCCCGCAGTTGAAGCAGTGGCACTGTGGAGCCTCAGGGGCCAGGAGCCACAAGCGGAGCTTTGTGAACAGGCTATCAGAGGGCTGCGGGGTGTGGCGGCATACCACATCGTGGTGGTGGCAGCGGGGGCAAAGGGGGCTGGCTTGCTCCTCCAGGCTGTTGGGCTGATCGGGGAGGGCGTGCATAGGCGAATGCTGCGGCTGCAATAGCTCGTGCGCGGCTGCTACATCTTGCTCACGCACATACAGGCGCACCCCGCCCGAGACGGGGCCATAGGGGCGATGCTCATTGCCGAGGAAACACGGAATGCCTTCGGCATCCAGTTGGCTTTTAGCTAAGTGAGCGGCAAACGAGTCGGCGAAAGTGGTGAGTAGCACCACCGCTGAGCCAGCATTGAAGGCGGAAGTCATAAGAAACGGGCCAGCGCTGAAGAGTACGCAAAGATGCACCCTTGTTCTAACAAAAGAAGCACCCGATTGGGTGCTTCTTTTACTGATAATCTGAAGGTTGAGCTTACTGAAATAAAGTCAGAGCCTTGATAAAGGTTTGGGCTACACCCCACACCAGCGGGATGCCAACGAATAGCCAGGCAATAGCCAGAGAAACCGTTGAACTGGTTTCTACCGGAGCCGACGCAGAGGAATTAGGTTGTGCACTCATCATGAAGTCTGATTAGGGAAAGGAGAATTAATGGCCGCCGGCCTCTACCGTTACGGGGCCTTTCTCATTGTATTTCTCGTTTACGGCTCTCACCGCCAAGTTGGCTAATAGGCCTACTACCAGCAGGCCAGCCATGGCGTAAAACACCGTTTGATAGGCGGCCGCGCCCGTGAAGCCTTCGGCCTTGCGGCTCTCATGTAAATAGTTAACGATGAGTGGACCCAGGACACCAGCCGTGCTCCAGGCTGTGAGCAAGCGGCCGTGAATAGCCCCCACTTGGTACTTGCCAAACAGGTCAGACAAGTACGCCGGAACGGTGGCAAAGCCTCCGCCATACATACTAATGATAACGCATGCCACCAGCACAAACAAGGCCAGCTGCAGGTTGTGCGCCAGGGTAGGAATTACGGCGTACAGCAGCACCCCAAGCCCAAAGTAAATCATGTAGGTAGTCTTGCGGCCCAGCTTATCCGAAGCCGAGGACCAGAAGAAGCGGCCCAAGAGGTTAAACAAGCTGAGCAGGCCTACAAAACCCGCCGCGGCGGCCACCGTTACACCACGGCCAGCTCCCATGGCCTTATCCGAGAAAGTGTCTTGAATTAGAGGAGAAGCAGTTTCCAGCACGCCAATGCCGGCTGTTACGTTGGTAAGCAGTACTACCCATAGCAGCCAGAACTGTGGCGTTTTGATTGCATTATCGGCCGATACGTTGCCTGAGGTAATCAGGGCGCTGTGCTCAGCGTTAGGTACGTAGCCCGCGGGAGCCCAGTCATCGGCAGGCACCCGAATGGTCCAGACGCCAAACTGCATGAAAAGAAAGTATATGATGCCCAGTGTAATGAAGGTGGGAGCCACGCCCATAGGCGCCATATCCTTGAAGTGAGCCATAAGAGCCACCGACAGCGGCGAGGCAATCATGGCGCCGCCACCAAAGCCCATAATGGCCATGCCCGTAGCCACGCCTTTGCGGTCAGGGAACCACTTAATAAGCGTGCTCACGGGCGAGATATAGCCAATGCCCAGGCCAATGCCACCCACAAAGCCATACCCGAAATACAGCAAAGCCAGGCTGTGCAAATGCACCCCCAGCGCCGCAATCAGAAAGCCACCCCCAAAACACAGGGCGGAGGCCATCATGGCTTTGCGCGGCCCTACTCTTTCCAGCCACTTACCAAAAATGGCCGCCGATAGGCCTAGCAGCACAATGGCAATGGAGAAAATCCAGCCGATTTGAGCGGGAGTCCAGTCGCCGGCGGCCGGGTGGTCTACGTCGCCGCTGAGCAGTGCGCCCAATGGTTTCTTGAACACACTAAAGGCGTAGGCCTGTCCAATTGCCAGGTGAATGGCCAAGGCGGCCGGTGGCACCAGCCAGCGGTTGTAGCCCGGCCCGGCAATTGTACGGCTGCGGTCTAGTAAAGAAGCATTTGCCATAAGTGGAGTGGTGATGTGGGAAAGTAGGTGAAAGAACAGACGGCCAAGCAGCTTGCCGGAACACGGTTCCGGCTGTACGGATTGGTAACCGGTAAGGTAGAACCTTACGCGAGCTTTTTTGCCTGGAATAAGGTATTTTTTGCTAAGTAGCTATAGCTAAAGTATGTTGCTGGGTAGTATTAGCTGACCTCAACAGGAAGCTACTCCTCAGCACGTACGAGCTTCACCAGAAAAAGGTGTAGATACATCTATATATCCGGCGCCTATATAGGCGTTTGGGCCTGTAGTGTGGTTTAGGGCGGGGCTAGTAGGTAGAGGTCCGTCGTGCCAACCAGCGCAGCCTAACGGGCTGACTGCCGCTTAAGCATCCGTTTTTCTGCTACTGTCTTCTAACCCCAGTAAGCAGAAGCCAGCGGATTCTGTTTGTCTGTCAAGCTTACGCAGCGCTAGCCTTACTCCGCCGACTGGCCTAGCAGCCAACCTTTGGGGCCTTTGGCCCGGCAGCCTTTCAGGAAATTCTCAATTCCTTGCCGCATAGCCTTGGCCATCCGTTGTTGAAACTCCGCCGATACCAGTAGCTTCTCGTCTTCGGGGTTCGATACAAAGGCAGTTTCTACCAGCGCATTGGGGTACTCCGTGGGGCCATTCAGCCCGAAATTGAAGTTGCCTACGTTGCCAAAGCCCGGTAGGCCAGTAGCCAGCATTTGCTCATAC
The DNA here is from genome assembly GCF_013137895.1 of Hymenobacter taeanensis. Lineage (NCBI taxonomy): Bacteria > Pseudomonadati > Bacteroidota > Cytophagia > Cytophagales > Hymenobacteraceae > Hymenobacter > Hymenobacter taeanensis. Next base: position 1,470,652 of record NZ_CP053538.1, on the reverse strand, counting down.
AAGGCCACTGAAAGCGGGCGAAACGCTACGTAACGGTAAAACGTACTAGTGCCTCGCACGGTAGGGCTGCCCGAGGAGTTTACATGAATACTCACCAGCAAATGGGGTTGCCGCTGGCGCAGCAACTGCACCCGGGCCCCATTCTCAACGGTAACATCCTGGTCGCGGGTCATGAGTACCAGGGCCCCGGCCTGCTCCAACTCCCGGCGTAGCTGCCGGGCAATAGCAAGGGTAAGATCTTTTTCTCGTGCCCCACTAGCGCCGGTAGCGCCGCCGTTGCTGCCCCCATGGCCAGCATCTACGGCAATGGTCAGGCCCCGCAACCGCAGCTTCTGGGGCGGGCGCCTCACCTGAATCTCCAGCACATTGCCGCGGTACCCAATATGGTAGCCCCAGCTTTGGCGGTGGCGCAGGTGCAGCACCATCCGAACCACATCGGGTTCAATCTGCTCATAGGTTACGTCGCCTAGTTCCTGCAGACCAGCGCGCTGAGTTATCCAGTTGGTATTGGAGGTGGCCCCATAAATATCCACTACTAGTCGGCTGGGCTTGGTGAGGAGCTGGGAACGATAGGGCAGGCGGGCGGTGAGGGGCACCCGCACGTAGTCAAGCAGCGAGTCGCCCTGTACGCTCCAGGAGCCGGTGAGAGATGCCGGCACAAAGCCACCGGGGGGCAGCAGCCGTACCACTTCCTGCGGTACCCAGGCAGTTTGGTGCCGGCTGAGCTGCACCCGGTACAGGTCGCCCACGCGCCCGGTCAGGTGCAGAACCACCAGTGAGTCGAGGTAGCCGAGCTTAGCGCCTCCCAGGCGGTCTTCGCCCAGGCCATAGTTTAAGTAGGCCAGGGGCCCGCGTGTGGTGGCCAGCACTGGAACACTGGGGTTCAGGAACCGGATGGTGTTTTTGCTTCGAGCAGTGGCCGTGAGGCTATCTGGAGTAAGCAGTTGAAAGCTGATTGGGCGGTCCTGGAGGGTATCGGTGGGTTGTACTAGGTAGGTGCCTTGGTATATGCCCCGTTTCCCGTTGGTTAGTGCTGGCGCCAGCTCCGTGAGCGGCTGCCCGTTCAGGAACGTTACGCGGGCACCAGGCTGGCCTACTACGCGTACCTGCAGCCGGTCGCCGGGGCTGAGCCACTGGTTGGCGGCGGGTACTGTTTCGGCGGTTTCAATTAGCCGAGACTGCTGCGCCCAGGCAGTAGCCCCCATCAGGAGGCTGCCGGCCAGTGCTAGGCCACTTATGAGCTTGTGCAAAATCTTCATTAAACGGCACGAACAAACAAAAGCCCCGCGCACGGCGGGGCTCAGGAAAAACGCAGGAGTGGCCTAGGGCTGCTTTACTGCCTGCCCCAGATCCTTAACATCTCGGCCGGTCTCAAGGGCAGTAAATTCAGCCTGCAGCGCCCGAATGTGGATTTCATCGCGCCCCTTAATATCCAGCCGAATGTCGCGGAATTGCTGGTTAAGGCGCCGGCTGATGGCAGTAGCGTAGTCCCAGTCGCGCTGGGTCCACTGCTTGCGTTTGGCTCGCACCTGCTGCATAAACTGCACAAAGGCGGGCTCAATAGTGGTGGGCGTGAGTTGCTCAATGGTGGCGTAGGTGCCCAAAAGCTCGCTGGTAAACGTTGCCTCGGCCGCCTTATCGAGGGGCTGGCGGGAGCGGGCCTTGGAAGCCGAGTCGAAGCGGGCGGCACGGTGGCCCGCCACCTTCAGCTTTTCGGCGGCACGGTCGGCAATGGTATCTAAGCGGCGGGCACCCTGGCTCACGGCTTCCTGCCGTTCCCGGGGCGTGCTGTCGCAGGCGGTGAGAGCAGAGGCCAGAAGGGCAGAGGCTGGCAGTAGGAAAAGAATAGCTCGTTTCATGCCGTAATGTACGCGTCAGAAGCAGGAATGGCTGCACAGCCCAGACCAGCCCGGCCGCGCAGCCATTGCCTGCGGGTGGTAAGAGAAAGATCAGGCTACTTCGCGAGTCGGAATGTAAAGGGCAGCTCGTGCTGCACTACCACCGCGCGGCCCCCAATGCGGGCGGGCAGCCACTGATTGGGAATAGCGCGGCACACGCGCAACGCTTCCTCATCGCAGCCTCCGCCAATGCCCAGCATCACCTTATGGTCTACGGCCCGGCCCAGGGTATCTACTACAAAAGCCACCACTACTTTACCCTGGATGTTCTTGCTCTGGGCCTGAGCAGGATAGTTAAGCTTGCTCATGAAGGGGGCCAATGCGGCATCGCCTCCCAAAAAAAGCGGTGGCTGAGTTAGGTGCTCCCGGTTCCAGGTGCCAGCTGTAGTTTGAACTGGGTAGGCCACATCATCGAAGTCGCGGAAAAACACGAGCTTCTTGGCCGTATGATCGTACTTCTGGGTAATCACCTGCCGACCGTCGCGGGTGTAGGAGTAGTATTCCCACACGCCTACTTTTTCGCCCTTTTCAAGCAGGCCGCTTTCCCATTCGTTCTTGCGCATTTTCTGAGCCTGTGCAGAGAACACGCCTAACAGCAAAGCAAGAACAAGGAGTGGTAATAGTTTTTTCATGCGAAATGAGTGGGATTTGGGGAGGGAAGAGCGCGGTCACTTTATTAGGCATTGATTCAACAGCAATTGAAATTAAATATTGGTATTATTATAATTATAGAAAAGCTCTTATCTACTGAATTTAGTATAGATGATGTGGAATTAAGGGTCTTTGGGTTGAAAAAAGGAGCCCGGCTTACTTTCGAAGGCGGCAGAACGAAATCCTTGATCGGGGAAATTTACAACTATATGTGTGAACCCCCAAGAGTAAGTGCTCACTTCTTACAAGCCGGGCTCGTCTAACTGGTCGCGCAGATCGCGCAGGCGGGTTTGTAGGCCAGGCCAGTTAGGGCACAAGTGCTCAAGGCGTTGCAGGGCCCGTAAGCTGCCCGCCACATCGCCAAGGTGCAGCAGCATAGTAGCTCGCCCTGACAGCGCCCCAAAGTGACGGGGCTCCAAACGCAGGGTCTGGCGGGCGTCATCGAGGGAGGCCCGGTACTCACCGCGCAGGTAATGGGCCGTTGCCCGTTTGTTCCAGCCCTCGGCATAATCGGGACTGGCGTCTATCAAAAACGAAAACTCCCGGATTGCCAGAGTATAGTCACCGGCCGCCATAGCCCGCATCCCCGACTCCAGATACTTATCCAGCAGCGGGTGCCCCGTCATCAACCAAATCTGCCAGATGCCATCCTGCAGTGCCTCAATTTCGGTGGGCGTGCTGGCTTCCCGCAGACGGGCAAAGAGGTCATCGAGGGTAGACAAGCGGTGAGGTTGTGAAAGGTGAAATTGTGAATATAAATGTCTTTACGTTACGCCAGGCAGGCGAAGGCAGTTGAATAACTTTTCACAATTTCACCCTTTATCACGACACCATTAAAACAGCGCCGCCGCTACCCGCCGGATGCTCTCCGACTTGCCCATGCTATAATAGTGTAGGCAGGGTACGCCATGAGCCATCAGCTCCTTGCTCTGGTTGATGCACCACTCAATCCCGATTTCGCGGGCCGCCGCGTTGTCAGGGGCTAATTGGACGGCATCAGCTAGTTCCTCAGGGAGGTTGAGGTAGAAGGAACGGGGCAGCATAGTAAGCTGGCTCTTGGTGGTCAGGGGTTTAAGGCCAGGAATAATGGGCACGGTAATGCCCGCGTTGCGGCAGCGCTTCTCGAAGTTGAAGAACTGCTCGTTGTCGAAGAACATCTGAGTAACGATGTACTCCGCGCCGCGGTCTACCTTGTGCTTAAGGTAGCGCAAATCGGCCCCGTAGTTCGGCGACTCAAAGTGCTTCTCGGGGTAGCCGGCCGTGCCAATGCAGAAGTTGGTGGCCCAGGTGTCGTCCTGCTCCTCATCCAGGTACTCGCCCTTGTTGAGGTTAGCTACCTGCCCAATGAGGTCGGCGGCGTAAGCGTGCCCGTCGGGGTCCGGCTTGAAGTGACCTTCACTTTTAATTGGGTCGCCGCGCAGGGCCAGCACGTTATCAATGCCGAGAAAGTGCAGGTCGATGAGCGCGTTTTCGGTTTCCTCCTTCGAGAAGCCCCCACAAATCAGGTGAGGCACCGTGTCCACATCGAAGCGGTTCTTGATGGCCGCGCAGATGCCTACCGTGCCGGGGCGCTTGCGCACGGTTTTCTTCTCCAGAAACCCGTTGGGATGCTGGCGGTACACGTACTCCTCGCGGTGATACGTCACGTCGATAAACGGCGGCTTGAACTCCATCAGGGGCTCAATATTCGAGAACAGGTTCTGGATGTTCTCGCCCTTTTTCGGGGGCAATACCTCGAAGGAAAACAGCGTCTTGCCGTCGGCGCGGGTCAGGTGTTCGGTTACTTTCATATAGCGGACCAACCAAAGGTTGACGGGTCGTTCTGGTAGGCGCCCCACCCCCCGGCCCCCTCTCCGAAAAAGGAGAGGGGGAGCCGAACGGACTTTTAGGTGATGGGGCAGTTGTTGGGTTACAGAGCAGATTTAATAGTTGCTATCACCTGGTCTGGTTCGTGCAGCACTTGGTTGTTGGAGAAGCGTAGAATTCTATAGCCGAGTTCCTGTAACAGGGCGGAGCGGCCAGTATCATAGTCTTGCTGGTCAGGCTGGTTGTGGATCTCTCCATCAACCTCCACAATCAGTTTAGAACTAAGGCTGACAAAATCAATGATGTAGCGGTCAATACTGTGCTGGCGTCGGAATTTGGTGCCAAGCTGCCCACCCCGTACTGCTTGCCATCGTGTTTCCTCTGCTTTCGTGGGCTCATGCCGCATGGCGCGACTCCTACCTTTCAAATTCAACTTACCGTACAGCCTTTTGTCTGCGGTGAAAATCTTGTCCTGGGACATAAGTCAAGTAGAAAGCTTAGCACGGTCTGTAATCGTCAGGCTCCCCCTCTCCTTTTTCGGAGAGGGGGCTAGGGGGTGGGGCGCCTCTAGAGCGCCGTCACGGGCACACTAGCAGGGTCGTAGTTTAGGTTGGGGGCCAGCCAGCGCTCCAGCTCTGGCAGCGGCATGTTCTTGCGCTCAGCAATGTCCTCTACCTGGTCCTTGCCGATGCGGCCGAGACCGAAGTAGCGGGAATCGGGGTGGGCGTAGTAGAGGCCACTTACCGAGGAAGCGGGATACATGGCCAGGTTCTCGGTGAGGCGGATGCCCGTGGTACTTTCAGCATCGAGGAGCTCAAACAGGGTGATTTTCTCGGTGTGGTCGGGGCAGCCGGGGTAGCCGGGCGCGGGGCGCACACCTCTGTATTTCTCCTGAATGAGGTCTTCGTTGGAAAGGTTCTCGGCGGGGTCGTAGCCCCAGAACTCCTCGCGCACCCGCTGATGCAGGCGCTCCGCAAAGGCCTCGGCGAGGCGGTCGGCCAGGGCTTTCACCATGATGCTGGAGTAGTCGTCGTGCTCCTGCTCGTACTTTTCCAGCAGCTTCTCAATGCCTAGGCCTGCCGTTACGGCAAACCCGCCGATGTAGTCTTCGCGGCCGGTTTCCTTGGGCGCCACAAAGTCAGAGAAGGCCAGGTTGGGCACGCCGGGGGCCTTCTCGCTCTGCTGGCGCAGGGTGAAGAACTCCGTCTGGATTTCCTGGCGGGTCTCATCCTTGAAAATCTGGATGGTATCGTGGCCGACGGTGTTGGCGGGCCAGAACCCCACTACGGCACGGGCCGTGAGCAGCTTCTCGTTGATGATTTGCTTCAGCAGCTTTTGGGCGTCGTTGAAGAGCTGGGTGGCGGCTTCGCCCACGTTCTCATCGGTGAGGATGCGGGGGTAGCGGCCCTTCAGTTCCCAGGTCTGGAAGAAGGGCGTCCAGTCGATGTATTCGGCCAGTTCGGCCAGCGGATAATCTTCCAGGGTTTTGGTGCCCAGGAAGCTCGGCTTCACAATGCGGCTGGTTTCCCAATCGGCTTTGAACCCGTTTTCACGAGCAGCTTCAATGGTGAGGTAGTTCTTCTCGCGCTGGCGGCCGGCATAGTCCTCACGGAGCTGGCGGTATTCCTCACGCACCGTGCGGGCGTACTCCACATCGGCGGTGCCGAGCAGGGCCGCGGCTACCCCTACCGAGCGGGAAGCGTCGTTTACGTGCACCACGGGGCCGGAGTAGTTGGGCGCAATTTTCACGGCGGCGTGCAAGCGAGAGGTGGTGGCGCCGCCAATGAGCAGCGGGGTGTTGAGGCCGCGCTTTTCCATTTCCTGGGCCACGTACACCATTTCATCTAGCGAAGGCGTGATGAGGCCGCTGAGACCAATCACGTCTACCTGCTGCTTCTGCGCTTCGTCCAGAATCTTCTCCAGGGGCACCATCACACCCAGGTCCACGATGTCGAAGTTGTTGCAGGCCAGTACTACGCCCACGATGTTCTTGCCGATGTCGTGCACGTCGCCTTTTACCGTGGCCAGCAGGATTTTACCGGCTGTTTGCCGGTCGCCGCTTTGCTTGTCGGCAAGCAGGTAAGGCTCCAGGTAGGCCACGGCCTTCTTCATCACGCGGGCCGATTTTACTACCTGAGGCAGGAACATTTTGCCCGCGCCAAACAGGTCACCCACCACGTTCATGCCGGCCATCAGGGGGCCTTCAATCACTTCGAGTGGCCTAGCTACTTGCTGGCGCACTTCCTCGGTGTCTTGGTCGATGAACTCCGTGATGCCTTTCACTAGGGCGTGCTGCAGGCGCTCCTTCACCGGCAGGCTGCGCCAGGCGTCGGCTACTACCTCCACTTTATCCTTCTGCTTTACCGTGTCGGCAAAGTCAACGAGACGCTCAGTAGCGTCGGGGCGACGGTTTAGCAGCACGTCTTCTACTAGCTCCAGCAGGTCCTTGGGCACTTCGTCGTACACGGCCAGCTGGCTGGGGTTTACGATACCCATGTCGAGGCCGGCCCGGATGGCGTGGTAGAGGAAGGCCGAGTGCATGGCTTCGCGCACTACGTCGTTGCCGCGGTAGGAGAAGCTGATGTTGCTGACGCCGCCGCTGGTGAGGGCGCCGGGCAGGTGTTGCTTGATCCAGCGAACGGCCTCGATGAAGTCCAGCGCGTAGTTGCGGTGCTCCTCCATGCCGGTGCCCACCGTCAGAATGTTAGGGTCGAAGATGATATCCTCGGCCGGGAAACCCACTTCGTTCACCAGGATATTATAGCTGCGCTGACAGATTTCGATGCGCTTCTCCAGCGTGTCAGCCTGTCCATTCTCATCGAAGGCCATCACCACCACGGCGGCGCCGTACTGACGCACCGTGCGGGCGCGCTCCTTGAAGGTCTCTTCGCCTTCCTTGAGCGAAATGGAGTTGACGATGCTCTTGCCCTGCACACACTTCAGTCCGGCTTCCAGCACGCTCCACTTCGAGGAGTCAATCATAATCGGCACCCGCGAAATGTCGGGCTCCGAGGCAATGAGGTTCAGGAAGGTGGTCATGGCCTGCTCCGAGTCGAGCATGCCTTCGTCCATGTTCACATCGATGACCTGGGCACCGCCCTCCACCTGGTCGCGGGCTACTTGCAGGGCAGCTTCGTAGTTGCCGGTCCGGATGAGGCGGGCGAAGGCGCGGGAGCCAGTCACGTTACACCGCTCGCCCACGTTCACGAAGAGGCTGTCGGGGTAGATGCCGAAGGGCTCTAGGCCACTCAGGCGGGTAGCTTTGGGTAGCTCGGGCAGCTTGCGCGGCTCATACTTATCAGCCAGACGGGCCAGCTCGCCAATGTGCTGGGGTGTGGTGCCGCAGCAGCCGCCCACCACCGTCACGAGGCTTTCCTTAAGGTAGTTTTCTACTACGCCCGCGAATTCCTGAGCCGACTCATCATAACCGCCAAATGCATTCGGCAAACCCGCATTCGGGTAGGCCGAGATGTGCACGTCGGCAATGCGGCTCAGTTCCTTGATGTACACCTGCAGCTGATCGGCGCCGAGGGCGCAGTTCAGGCCCACGCTCAGCAGGGGCAGGTGGCGGATGGAGTTCCAGAAGGCCTCCACCGTCTGCCCCGAAAGGGTACGGCCGGAAGCGTCGGTGATGGTGCCGGAAATCATGACGGGCACCACGCGGCCGCCTTCGTCGAAGAACTTCTGCACCGCGTACAGCGCCGCTTTAGCGTTCAGTGTGTCGAAGATGGTTTCGATGAGCAAAGCGTCGGAGCCGCCATCAATAAGGCCGCGCACCTGCTCGTGGTAGGCGGTGGCCAGCTCGTCAAACGTTACGGCCCGGAAGCCGGGGCGGTTTACGTCGGGGGAGAGGGAAGCGGTGCGGTTGGTGGGCCCAATGGCACCGGCCACGAACCGGGGCTTGTCGGGATTCTGGCGCGTAAACTCGTCGGCTACCTCTCGGGCAATGCGCGCCGACTCATAGTTGAGCTCGTACACGATATCCTCCAGGGCATAGTCAGCCTGCGCGATGGTGGTGCCGCTGAACGTATTGGTTTCCACCATATCGGCCCCGGCCGCGAAGTAATCGGCGTGGATGCCTTTGATGATATCAGGCCGCGTAATGCTCAGCAGGTCGTTGTTGCCACGCAGAGGCTTGGGATGATCGGCGAAGCGGGTGCCCCGGAAGTCAGCCTCTTCCAGCTTGTGGCGCTGAATCATGGTGCCCATGGCGCCATCCAGAATCAGGACGCGTTTGGCAAGTATATCGTGGAGCGGGGAGTCAGTGACGGTCGGCATATTGGCTCTTCAAGTAATTCGGCAGCGAAAAAGTGCCTATCCAGAGAGAGCCGTGCGAGAAGCGCGTCCTGTTCTTATCTTCTTCCAAAACCGCCAAAACGGTTTGAAAAGGGAATTAGCACCTTGTTTTATTTCAGGTTGCTAAGACGTCGTCGGGCCCAATCCCTCGGTCTTTCTGGATAAGTAACTCTGCGAAGATACAGCAGGAATCTTCAACTTTCAATTTGGGAGGCTGGGAACGTCATGCTTCGACAAGCGGACACCAGATGAAGCATGACGTTCTTATTGTTTGCTGTGCACACGGCCTGGTTAGGGGAAGCTAACTGTGGGAGAACTGCGCCGCCTTACTTCTGACGTGATGCCAGCACCTCGCGCACGGAGGTCCAGCGGAGCTCGGGGTACCGGTCGTTGTCCAGGGGCTGTAGTTTGGGGAGACCCGTGAACATGTTGTGGAGGTATTGCATGCCCTGCCAGGGCGGAAATACCTCGTTAGTGGCTGGCATGAGGGTGCGCGTGACCTTGATCATGCCAGCTAGGAACCCTAGGCCACCTGCTCGCAGCAAGCCAAACTTTTCACCGGTGGCCTCAGTAGCAGCTGCCTGCAGGTCTCGGATGGTGGCTACTTCGCCGGCCACGCGCAGGTAACGGGGCGTGGTAGAGTCAAGAGCCGCGAGGGCGGTAAAGGCGGCGGTATCTTCGGTGGTAGTGAAATCCAGGGGCTGATCGGGGTTGCCCCAGTAGAGCACCCTCTTGGGCCCAAACAGCACGACCGGCGCCTGCCCGGTCAGCAGGTCCGCGAACATACCGTTGAGGACGGACGTGGCCTGGAGAGGCAGCTCATTTAGCCGCTCATTAAACTCCCGGCGCAGGTCGAGGTTGCGGTTAGAGCCTTTCGGTAGCTTCGTGTAATCAATGGAATAGTCGGAGGGGATGAAGCGCGGCACGCCTGCTGCCACGGCCGCTTTTGCCAGCCGGGTCTGCATCCCCACAATCTCCTCGCGCAGCCCCGACAACGCCGAAACCACACAGCCGGCGCCAGCACTGGCCTCCGTCAGGGAAATAAGGCTGTTGTAGTCTACCTCAGTAAGGCTGGCTCCCAGCTGGCGCAGGGCAATAGCCTCCGGCTTAGAGCTGCTACCCGGCCGCACCAGGGCCTGCACAGTGGCGCCACGTTGCAGTAGGTGCTTGGCAATGCGAAAACCCAGGTCGCCGGTAGCGCCTGCTACTACAATGGTAGCAGGAGCTGACGTGGTACGGGGCTGGGGAGTAGTAGGTTCTGTCAAAATAGAGGAGGTAAAAGTTAAGTAAGAAAGGCCAGTCTGCCCATGGGGGTAAAGCCTGAAGCTGGTAATACAGCCGGGCATAACAGAAGGTTACTATGACTCAAGCAGCAAGCAGAGCACGTAGGCCACTTGGTTGGCGGTGAGCTACAGTTTAACAGGCTGCAACTATTGACAGACCCTCAGCATCTTAAAGAAAGAATAAAAATAAATGTAACCATGGTGGAAACATATATGTACCTACCCGAGTTGCTATGCGCTGAATCCGCACATAGCAGGTTCCTGTACATCGACTTCATCATGAATCACACTCCGCATCTTTTCTCGTCCGTTCAGGTGGGCGCCCTCACGCTGCCCAACCGTTTTGCCATGGCCCCCATGACCCGGAGCCGCGCCACTAACCCGGAAACCGTACCCACCGACTCGGTAATAAAGTACTACGTGCAGCGCGCTTCGGCGGGCCTGATCATCACGGAAGGTTCGCAGGTATCAGCTCAGGGCGTGGGTTACATCAATACCCCTGGTATTTATACCGAGGAGCAGGTAGCTGGCTGGAAGAAGGTAACTGACGCGGTGCATGCAGCCGGCGGCCGCATTTTCATTCAGCTTTGGCACGTAGGCCGCGTGTCGCATCCTTTCTTCCACAACGGCGAGCTGCCCGTAGGCCCCTCGGCCATCAAGCCTGAAGGAGCTAAGGCCTTCACCGGCCAGGGCTTTGAGGATGTACCTACGCCACGCGCCCTGGAGTTGAGTGAAATTCCGGGCGTTGTAGACCAGTTCCGCCAGGCGGCTCGCAACGCCAAGCTGGCCGGTTTTGATGGCGCCGAAATCCACGGCGCCAATGGCTACCTGCTCGATCAGTTCATTCAGGACGGTTCTAACCAGCGCACCGATGAGTACGGTGGCAGCGTAGAAAACCGCGCCCGCTTTACCTTGGAAGTGGTGAAGGCCGTGGTAGACGAGCTGGGCGCCGACCGCGTAGGTATCCGCCTCTCGCCCCAGGGCAGCAGCAGCATCAAGGACTCCGACCCGGTACGCACCTTCAGCTACGTAACAGAGCAGCTCAACCAGTTCAACCTGGCTTACCTGCACGTAATTGAGGCCCTGCCCGGTCACCCCATGGCCCAGCCCAGTGCCCCAGCCGTAGCTGCGCACCTGCGCAAAATCTTCAATGGCACCTTCATCCTAAACGGTGGCTACACTCAGGAAACTGCCGAAGAAGCCCTGGCCAACAACGAAGCCGATGTAATTGCTTTCGGTGTGCCGTTTATTGCCAACCCCGACCTAGTGGAGCGCTTCCGCAGCGGGGCCGCCCTCAACACCCCCGACCCCAGCACGTTCTACGTGCCCGGCGACAAAGGCTATATCGACTACCCCTCCCTGCAAGAACAGGGCGTAGACTTGAAGGAGCCCGTTGACTACCAGAATAACTAAGTAGCAGCTTCCTGTCTGCAATGGCACTTATAGAACCCGCCCCGGCGTAAGCTGGGGCGGGTTTTGTTTTATCCCACCTCCGGCCCACCCTGGCTTGATGCGCCACATCCTCCGGGGGTGGGGTTAGCTGCCGGGGCCCAAATCTGCGTACGCAGAAAAACAACCAACCCACACTACGCTAATGGCTGCTAAGAAAACTTCTACCCCTTCTACTACTGCCAAATCGGAGGCTAAGGCAGCTCCAGCTAAAAAAACAGCGGCTACTCCAGCCGCTAAGAAAGCCGCGGCTGCAGCCTCTGCGGCGCCTGAGCCCGTGAAGAGGCCTACGGCGAAGGAGATGAAAAAGCATGCCCAAAAGTTACCTTATCCGGCCAAGCAGGCTGATATGGATTTGCAGCCGGCCATGAGCTTCTCTACGTACCGGGCCGCCGGGAAACTGCAGGACAAGATTGCTCTGGTCACGGGCTCTGACTCCGGCATCGGGCGGGCGGTGGCGGTGGCCTTTGCCATGGAGGGGGCTCACGTAGCGGTACTCTACAATGAAAATACTGTGGATGCCGAGGAAACGAAGCGCCTCGTGGAAGCTCAGAACCGTCGGTGCCTCTTGCTGCAGTTAGATGTGCGCGACCCGGAACAGTGCAAACAAGCCGTGCGCCTGACCCGCAAAGAGCTGGGCGGCCTCAATATTCTCGTCAACAACGCCGCCTTCCAGATGAGCGCCGAGAAGTTCGAGGACATTTCCGAGGAGCAGATTCGCCGCACCTTCGATACCAACATTCTCGGTTATATCTGGATGGCGCAGGCCGCCATTCCGCACCTCCAGCAGGGCGACTGCATCATCAACACGGGCAGCATTGTAGGCCTCACCGGCATCCCGATTCTGGTGGATTACGCCTGCACCAAGTCGGCCATTCATGCCCTCACCAAGAGCCTGGCTACTTACCTTGGTGAGCGGGGCATTCGGGTGAACTGCGTGGTGCCCGGCCCCGTCTGGACGCCCAATATTCCCGGCACTATGCCCAAGGAGGAAATCGAGAAGTTCGGCCACGAGGTGGCCCTGGCCCGCCCCGGCCAGCCCGAAGAGCTGGCTCCCGCCTATGTGCTGCTGGCCTCCCAGGACGGCTCCTTCATGACCGGCTCGCTCGTCCACGTCACGGGGGGCAAAATGAGTAGCGACCAGTAAGTGAGGTGATGAGGTGAAGTAATAATAAGATAGTAAAGGGATGTCATGCTGAGCCTGCTGAAGCCTCTCTACCTCTGGCTAATCTCTGGCCTAGGCCTATTGCAGCGAAGCAGTAGAGATGCTTCGGCAAGCTCAGCATGACGGTTTGTTCTATACTAACTACCACATTTAAAAGCGCCTTTTCTAAGCAGATGGAGCGCTTTTATTGTTCAGTAGAAACCTTGCACTGGCCTAGCTCGTCAGTAAAGGCTGAGTTCTTCTATCTCACCGGCTGATTTCCAGACCCGAATGGCATCCCCTCACTACCCCGAAGGCACCGTGCGCGCCCTGCTCCAGACCGAGCTCGTGACGGAAGCTACCCGCGCCGCCCTGCTGTCCCGCCTCGATACTTCGCCTTACACGCCGCAGTTCTTCGATGAGGGGACCTACGAGCTGCTGCGAGCCGTGGCAGCGCGCATTTACCCCCAGCCGGAACGCGCAGAACCCATTGAGTTAGCCCCCGTGGTAGACAAGCGCCTCGCGGAAGGCGACTCCGATGGGTGGCGCTATGATGCCATGCCGCCCGACCGGGAGGCCTACCGCCTGGGCCTGGGTGGTATCAACCAGGCTGCCCAGGCGCTGTTCCAACTGCCATTCCAGCAACTACCCGAGGCGCAGCAGGACCAGGTTATGGAAGTCATTGCTAACGGCACTGCTCCCGGCGAGAACTGGCAGCAGCTGCCCATCAACCGCTTTTTTGAAGAACTGCTGGCCGAGCTAACCGAAGCCTACTACTCGCACCCACTGGCTCAGGAGGAAATCGGGTACGTGGGCATGGCCGACGTGCCCGGCTGGACCCACATTGAGCCCAATCAACTAGAGCCCCGCGAGCCGGAAGCGGTGAAAGAGTGATCAAGTGACCTAATGAGTTGATGTTCTCTCTGCGTTACAGGCGCCAGTAGCGCGGTCTGGGCCAGCCGAACGACAAACTCACTACTTCACACCTCACTACGTCACTCAATCACACTTTCACAATTCCACCGAATATGCCCGACGAAGAAGTACTGGAAGAGGGTGTGCTGAACCCTATAAAACCGGAAGTTCAGGACCCCTTGCTCAAAAGCATCCTGGCTGAAAACGATGCGCTGCCCGTTGAAGCACCCAGTGAAATGGAACAGGCTGCCCCGCTCCCCGACCCCGTGGACGAGGTAGACTGCGTGGTAATAGGTACCGGTGCCGGGGGTGCGCCCTTGCTGGCCCGACTGGCCATGGCTGGCCTGAAAGTAGTAGCCCTGGAAGCCGGCCCCCGCCGCGACCCTACCCAGGACTACGCTACCGACGAAAAAGCTCAGCATTTCCTGTTCTGGAACGATGAGCGCCTTTCGGCGGGCCAGAACCCGGTGGCCTTCGGCAATAACAACTCCGGCACCGGCGTGGGCGGCTCTACCCTGCACTACACGGCCTACACGCCCCGCGCCCACCGCGGCGACCTAAGCCTGTTCACTGACTTCGGTAAGGGCGTGGATTGGCCGTTCGGGATTGAGGAGCTGGAGCCTTACTATGAGGAGCTGGAGCACTTCCTGGGCATCAGCGGGCCTACGCCCTATCCCTGGGATGCCAAGCGCCGCAAAGGCTACCCGCTGGCACCGCTGCCCCTCAATGGAGCCGCGCTGCTCATGCAGAAAGCCTGCGCCGACCTGGGCATCAAGACCTCACCCGCGGCCAATGCGGCGCTGTCGGCGCGCTATTACCAGGAGGGTATTGGCTGGCGCGAAGCCTGCACCAACCGAGGCTTCTGCCAGGCCGGCTGCAACCGCGGCGCCAAGGCCAGCATGGACGTCACCTTCCTGCCATTAGCAGAGGCCTACGGGGCCGAAATTCGGTCGGAGGCCTTTGTAACGGAAATTGAGCGCGATGCCAAGGGCCATGTAACGGCCGTGGTGTATACCCAGCAGGGGGAGCAAAAGCGCCAGCGCTGCCGCCACCTGTTTCTGTGCGCCGGGGCCGTAGAAACTCCCCGCTTGCTGCTGCTCAATGAGCTGGCCCTCACCAGCGGGCAGGTAGGCAAAAACTTTATGGCCCATACGGGCATGCAGGTATGGGGCACCTTCGATGAGGATATTCGGCCTTACAAAGGCATTCCCGGTGGCCTGATTTCTGAAGATACTCACCGGCCCGCCGATGCCGATTTTGCGGGCGGCTACCTGCTGCAAAGCATCGGCGTAATGCCCGTGACGTTTGCCTCCCAGATGGCGCGCCAGCGCAAGCTCTGGGGCCAGCCGCTGCGCGACTACATGCGCAGCTACAACCACACCGCTGGCATTAACATCCTCGGCGACTGCCTGCCCCACGAAAGCAACTTCCTGGAGCTGGCCGAAGAAAAAGACGGGCGGGGCCTGCCCAAGCCGCGCATCCATTTCACGGCCCAGGAAAATGAGCAGCGCATGAACGCTCACGCCGAAAAGCTCATGCGCCAGATCTGGGAGGCCGCCGGGGCTCACGATATCTGGTCTTTTGAGCGCTACGCCCACACCATTGGCACCGCCCGTATGGGCCTCTCCGGCGACGACGCGGTAGTGAATGCCGACGGCCGCGCCTTCGATGTGCCCAACCTCTATATCTGCGACAACTCCGTCTTCCCCAGCGCCCTCAGCGTCAATCCGGCCCTCACCATTATGGCCCTTAGCCTCCGCACCGCCGACAAGTTTCTGGCAGCCCGGCAGCGGCTGGATGGGTAGGAGCTGAGTATTCCTCTAAAGGGCATGCTGAGCGGAGTCGAAGCATCTCGCTCGCATCCGTTGAATTAGCATGGCAGCATCGGCACGCGAGATGCTTCGGCTGCGCTCAGCATGCCCTTTAATATTCCACTTGATTGCTCGCGTAATCAACGCACCCTGTTCTCATGGCCAAAAGCTTCCTGACGCATATTAAAGACAAGTACGGCGACGGCAATTATGAGGGCGACGAGCACGGCGGTGCGGCCGGCCACGACGGCAGTGGCCTACCTACCGGCAACCCCGGCAACTTCATGTTCGCTACCGGCATTGAGTGCTCGTATCCTACTATTGCAGGCGGCACCATCCGGCGCGACCTGCTGGCCGAAACGGACCACTACACCCGCTACAAGGAGGACCTGGGCCTGGTGAAGGAGCTGGGCCTGAAGGTGCTGCGCTACAACCTGCCGTACTATCTCATTCATAAAGCGCCGGGCAAGTTTGACTGGGAGTTTGCCGATAAGGCCATGGCCGAAATTCAGCGCCTGGGCATTACGCCCATTCTGGACTTAATGCACTTTGGGGTGCCCGACTGGATTGGCAACTTCCAGAACCCTGAGCTGCCGGTGCACTTCGCGGAGTACTGTGGGGCCGTGGCCAAGCGCTACCCCTGGGTGCGCTTCTACACGCCCGTAAATGAGATTTACGTCACGGCGCGCGCTTCCGCTAAAGATGGCATCTGGAATGAGCAGCTTAAGGATGACCGCGCCTTCATCACGGCCATGAAGCACTGCGCGGCGGCCAGCATTATGGGTAACCAGCAAATTGCCCGGTACCGCCCCGACTGCATCATCGTGCAGAGTGAATCAGCGGAGTACATTCATGAGATGCGCGCCGTGGAAAGCGACGCGGTGCGCCTCAGCAACAAGCTCCGCTTCTTGTCCTTGGACCTGCTCTACGCCCACACTCTCGATGCCGAGGTGCTGCTCTACTGCCTCGATAACGGCCTCACCCGCCAGGAGCTGGAGTGGTTTATGGCCGGTGAGCCGCCCGGCTACCAGATTATGGGCAACGACTACTACGGCCGCAATGAGCGCATTATTAAGCCCAACGGCGAGTGGTGCGCCGCCGAAGATGTGCTGGGCTGGTACACCATGACGCGCCAATATTACGAGCGCTACCGCAAGCCCGTGATGCACACTGAAACCAACACCTTCGATAAGAAAGACGCCGAATGCTGGCTCTGGAAGCAGTGGGTAAACGTGCAGCGCATTCGCCAAGATGGCGTGCCCGTGGTGGGGTTCACTTGGTACAGCCTCCTCGACCAGCTCGACTGGGATATTAGCCTCGCCGAGAAGCGCCTCTCTGTCAATGCCTGCGGCCTCTACGACCTCGACCGCCGTATCAGGCCGGTAGGGGAGAGCTACAAAATGATGATCCGCGAGTTCGGCCAAATCACCATCATGCCCCATGGCGAAGTCTTCGAGTTCACCAGCCGCCCCGCCACGTTAAAGGTGGAGAAGTAGGGTAGAAGTGCTTTGAGCTATCCGGCACCCCACCCCCGTCCCCTCCCCTCCGGGAGAGGGGTGCGTTCTGGCATAGAAGTCATTTGGCACCCCTCTCCCGGAGGGGAGGGGACGGGGGTGGGGTTTCCCTAGGCCACTCCACCACCTATTCATTGACCGAAACCAGCCGCCAATACCCTTGCTAAGTCGGTTTGTTGATTAATTGCTTTTCTTATATAGGGTAGGATTAATTCTTTGCTTCAGTTTGTGTAGGTTAGGGGCGTATTCTCACTCCTCACTTCCTATTTTATTGATATGAAGCAATTTACTCCGCTAGGCCAGGCACTGGGCTGGGGCGCAGCTTTCCTGCTGACGTTGGGTGCCTGCAGCCCCAAAGCCACGACTGTTGCCACCACCAGCACCGCCCCACCGCCCACCGCCGAGGCTACTTCGGCATCGTCAGCCGCGTCGTCGTTTCAGATTCCGGTGGAGTACTACACCCTGCCGAATGGGCTGAAGGTAGTACTGTCGCCCGACCATACGGCCCCCACGGCTACGGTGGCCGCCTACTACAACATTGGGTTTCGGAATGAGCCGCGCGACCGGACTGGGTTTGCTCACCTGTTTGAGCACCTGATGTTTCAGGGCTCCCAGAACCTGGGTAAGATGGAGTTCATTCAGCTGATTCAGAAGAACGGCGGGGTGCTCAACGGCTCCACGCGCTTTGACTTCACCAACTATTTTGAGGTGGTGCCGTCCCACAAGCTGGAAACCATTATCTGGGCCGAAGCCGACCGGATGCGGGGCCTTGCTATCAACCAGGCTAACCTCACCAACCAGCAGGGCGTGGTGAAAAACGAGGTGCGCGTGAACGTGCTCAACCAGCCCTACGGCGGCTTTCCGTGGCTGGACATGCCCCAGTATGCCAACAAAAACTGGAACAACGCCCACAACTTCTACGGCGACCTGAAGGACCTCGACGCCGCTACCCTAGAAGATGCGCAGTCGTTCTTCAAGACGTATTACGCGCCCAACAACGCCGCCATTGCCGTAGTCGGCGACTTTGAGCCCGCCGAGGCCAAGGCCTGGGTACAGAAGTATTTCGGTAATATCCCGGCCGTAACCCAGCCGCCCAAGCCCGACCTCACGGAGCCCCGCCAGGAAAAGGAGCAGCGCTTCACCAAGGATGATAAGCTGGCCACCAAGCCCGCCCTGGCCTTTGCCTACCACATGCCGGAGCGCAACACCCCCGAGTACTACGCCCTCATCCTGCTCGACCAGATTCTGTTGCAAGGCAAAGACTCGCGCCTCTACCAAGCCATGGTGCAGAAGCGCGGCCTGACCGATGACGTAGGCGGCGGCATCAACTACCTCGGCAATGCCTTCAACTATGCCGGCCCCATGCTCTGGATGGGTAACCTTACCTACGACCAAACGGTGAAATCCGATTCTGTGGTGAGCGTGCTTGATCAGGAAATAAACCGGTTAGCCAAAGGCGGCATTGATCAGCCGACGCTTGATCTGGCCATGGTGAAGCTGCGCTCCAGCCTCTACGATCAGCTTTCGGGCTCCGATAACTTTGGGCGGGCCGATATGCTGGCGGCTTTTGCGTTGTTTGATAACGACCCCTCGCGCATCAACACGCTGGAAGGCGAGTTTCGCAAAATCACGCCGGCCATCATGCAGCGCACCATTCAGGAATACCTGCGGCCCACTAACCGCACTATTGTAGTTGTAAACCCATTGGCCAAGAGCTAACCCCGATCTATGAAACCGTTTTATATCGGGTTGCTAAGTGCGGCCCTGCTCACCACTGGCCTAGAGGCCTCAGCCCAAACTAAACCTGCCGCCAAACCGGGGGCCACTGCCAAACCCGCCGCTCCCGTAGTAGCAAGCACGCCCAAAGAAACGCCCCCGCCCGGCGGCACACCCCGCGACTTTGCCCTACCGGCTAAGGAAGAATTTGAACTGCCCAATGGCCTGAAAGCCAGGCTGGTGCCGTACGGCCAGGTGCCCAAGGTCACGATGATGGTAGCCATTCAGGCCGGTAACGTGCATGAAGTGGCCGATGAGGTAGGCGTGGCTGACTTGCTGGGCAAGCTGATGAACGAGGGCACCAGCACCCTCAGCGCCAGCCAGCTGGCCGATAGAGTGGCCCGCATGGGCGGCTCTCTGAACATCTCCGTAGGCCAGGACCAAACCAATATCTGGGCCTCCTGCCTGTCGGAGTTTGCGCCCGAGCTAGCCGCTCTGATGGCTGATGTAGTGCAGCACCCCGCTCTACCGGCCAGCGAGCTGCCCCGCATCAAAAGCGACTTTAAGCGCCAGATGAACCTGGCCCGTGCTCAGCCCGGCACTCAGGCCCGCCAGAAGTTTACGGCCTCGCTCTACGGCAACCATCCCTACGGTAGGCCTATCCCCACCGATGCCGCCATCGATGCCTTAACCATGGAGCA
Organism: Hymenobacter taeanensis; assembly: GCF_013137895.1. Lineage (NCBI taxonomy): Bacteria > Pseudomonadati > Bacteroidota > Cytophagia > Cytophagales > Hymenobacteraceae > Hymenobacter > Hymenobacter taeanensis. Next base: position 1,451,468 of record NZ_CP053538.1, on the reverse strand, counting down.
GGTGAAGGCCTTCTACCAGAACCAGTACGGTGCCCAGCGCACCAGCGTGTACGTGGCCGGCAAGTTTGACCAAGCCGCGCTGCGCCAGGCCATCACGAAAAGCTGGAGCGACTGGACCAAAGGCCCGGTACCCCACATTGAAATTGCCAAAGCCCAGATCCGACCCGACGTAATGACCATCGACAGGCCTAGTGCCCCCCAGTCGACCATCGTCATTGGCATGCCCGTCGTCGATCCTTCGCATCCCGACTATATGAAGGTGCGGGTGATGAACTCTCTGCTGGGCGGCTCCTTCGGCTCGCGCATCACGCGCAACATCCGCGAGGACAAGGGCTATACGTACTCGCCCTATAGCTTCATTGAGACGCACTACCGGGCCGGCAACTGGAGCCAGAATGCCGACGTGACGACCCAGGAAACCGGTAACTCGCTCAAGGAAATCGTGTACGAGATTGAGCGCCTTCAGAAAACCCCGCCCACCGCCGAGGAGTTGAAAGGCATTCAGAACTATGAGTCGGGCCTGTTTGTACTGCGCAACTCCACGCCGGGCGGCATCATTGGTCAGCTTAACACCCTCGACCTGCACGGCCTCCCCGACAGCTACCTCACCGAGCAGGTGAAGAATATTAACGCCGTTACGCCCCAGCAAGTATCCGAAACCGCCCGCAAATACGTCCGCCCCGAGGCCATGACCATTGTGGTAGTCGGCGACAAGAAAATCATCGACCCTCAGATCAAGAAGTTTAAGGAGAGCCGGAAGAAGGCGCTATAAACTAAAGTTAGAAAACTAGTTTCCCTCCTCAGCTGATAAGGTTGCTCTATAGTTTGTTGGTGCGCAAGCATTTAATGATAACTGCATCAGTTACGACATAAGTCTCATTGTTGTAAGTGCCGCTTACAGTTAGACTTGCATTAGTACAACCACCAGTAATCTTTACTCTGAAAATCCTTTGAGGCGCTTCCTCTCCTGAATAATACACCGTATAGCCAGTCTCCTCTCCAATTAAAGCCATCAATCTTGCATTTTTGCTCAGGTCTTTTTTAATCGTGAATAAAAACTGAGGTGTGCGTACGAAGATGAAATAAACTGCACACCCCAAAGCAAAGGCGAAGCAGAATGCTATAAAGGCGTATGACAGATAAGTATTTAGTGCAAGAAACCGTTTAAACAGGCTCATATCAGGCGATAAATCAGGTGGCGCATGATGCCAAGTGACTCAAAAGTGGCACATAAATGCACAAACGCAAACAGCCGCTCCGGGTATTCGGAGCGGCTGTTTTGTTGCAATGGTGTGCGAAGTTGGGTTTACACAGCTGCTTCGGCAGGCTGGGGGTGCTGGGTTGGCATTTCTACATCAACTCCCAGACCTTTGGCGATGTACATGCCCAGGCGGATGTCGGCGCGGAACCAGTGGCAGAGCTGGCGCTGGGTGATGAGGTCCTTTTTCGGACCGTTGATGCCGCTCATGGAGCCGACGATGTTGTCGATGAGGTTGCGCTGAGCCTGGGCGTCGAGGAGGCGGAACAGGTTGCCGGCCTGGGTGTAGTGGTCGTCGTTGCCGGGGCCTTCGTTGCGGTCGTAGCGGGCAGCAAAACCGTTGAGCTCCTGGGCGGGCTCACCCTGGGTTTTGTCTTCCACGGGGCCGTCGAAGGAGTTGGGGAAGTAGTTGGGGCCGGGGCCGCCGTTGTCGCCGAGGGCCATTTGGCCGTCGCGCTGGTAGTTGCTGAAGCCGAAGGGGCAGGCGTTTACGGGCAGGTGCTCGTAGTTGGCACCCAGGCGGTAGCGGTGCGCATCGGGGTAGCTCAGGATGCGGCCCTGCAGCATTTTGTCGGGCGAGTAACCGATGCCGTCTACCACGTGGGCGGGGGCGAAGGCGGCCTGCTCTACATGCGCGTGGTAGTTGTTGGGCACTTGGTTCAGCTCCATCACGCCTACCTGCTGCAGCGGAAACTCGCCCTGGGGCCACACTTTGGTCAGGTCGAAGGGGTTCCAGCGGAAGTCGCGGGCCTGCTCCTCGGTCATGGTCTGGATGAACATCGTCCAGCGCGGGAAGTCGCCGTTGTCGATGGCCTCTACCAAGTCCTGCTGCGCGAAATCGGGGTTTTCACCCTTCAGGCGGGTAGCCTCTTCGCTGGTTAGGTTCTTGATGCCCTGCTGGGTGTGGAAGTGGAACTTCACCCACACGCGCTCATTCTCGGCGTTGATCAGGGAGAAGGTGTGCGAGCCGTAGCCGTGCATGTGACGGTAGCCGTAGGGTGTGCCGCGGTCCGACATCAGGATAGTGACCTGATGCAGGCTCTCGGGGTTCAGGCTCCAGTAGTCCCACATCATGGTGGGTGACTTCAGGTTGCTGCGCGCCTCCCGCTTCTGGGTATGAATGAAGTCGGTGAACTTCAGCGGGTCTTTCACGAAGAATACGGGCGTGTTGTTACCCACCAGGTCCCAGTTGCCATCCTCGGTGTAGAATTTCAGGGCGAAGCCGCGGGGGTCGCGCTCGGTGTCGGCTGAGCCTTTCTCGCCGCCTACGGTGCTAAAGCGGGCAAACATCTTACACTCGTTGCCTACTTTGCTGAAGAGCTTGGCGCGGGTCAGGTGGGTGATGTCGTGGGTGACGGTGAACTTACCGTAGGCGCCGCTGCCCTTGGCGTGCACTACGCGCTCGGGGGTACGCTCGCGGTTGAAGTGGGCCGACTTCTCGTGCAGGAAGTAGTCCTGGAGCAACAGGGGGCCGCGTGCGCCGGCCGACAGAGAATTTTGATTGTCGAATATGGGGCGACCAGAAGCAGTGGTAAGCTTCTTCGGTTGAGTTGATTCTTCCATAGGAAAAGAGAGTAAGGGGTGTCGGCTGCGGCCCGCTTTGGTAGCAGATCTGCGGCAAAGGTTGAGCTTAGTTAGGTATAAGTAAAATCGATTGTTTTTATAGTAGTATAGTGTGTGTCTATATTTGTTCTGATGCAGATTCCCGCGGAGGGCGCGGAGTTGTTCAAAAGGTTAATCAATGAATATTCAGCAGCTTGAGTACTTAGTGGCGCTTGATACCCACCGGCAGTTTGTGCTGGCAGCGGAGAAGTGCCATGTCACGCAACCTACGTTGAGCATGCAGCTGCAAAAGCTGGAGGAGGAATTGGGCGTATTGCTCTTTGACCGCACCACCAAGGGCGTGCAGCCCACAGCGGTGGGCGCGAAAGTGGTGCAGCAGGCCCGGCGGGTGCTGCGCGAGGTGCAACAGCTGCGCGAGGTAGTGCAGGTAGAGAAAGATGAGCTGGTGGGGGAGTTGCGCCTGGGCATCATCCCGACTTTGGCGCCTTACTTAGTGCCGCTATTTCTGGTGGAGCTGGTGGAGCGCTACCCCAAGCTGAGGGTGCAGGTAGAGGAGTTGCAGTCGGCCCAGATTATTCAGCAGCTCAAAGACAACCAGCTCGATATAGGCCTGTTGGTAACACCCCTCGACGACCGGCAGCTGCGCGAGATTCCGGTGCTGGAAGAACCCTTTCTGGGCTACATTTCCGAAAACCACGAGCTGTACCCGCAGGCCACCATCAGCCCCCAGGATATGGGGGCCCCAGGCCTATGGCTGCTGCAGGAGGGCCACTGCTTCCGCCACCAGGTGCTCAACATCTGCTCCCCGGCCCCGTGGATACCACCCGACCCTTCACCTACGAAAGCGGTTCTATTGAAACGCTCAAGCAGCTGGTGCGCCACAACCACGGTTATACTTTGGTGCCCGAGCTCTCGGTGCTGCCCGAGCTCAATAACCCCATGGTGAAGCGGTTTGAGGCGCCTGAGCCCGTCCGGGAAATCAGCCTGGTGGTGCACCACGGGTTCGTGCGCCTGCCGCTACTTACCACCCTGCGCGATATTATTCTGCGCCAGGTGCCCGAGCGGCTACAGGCGGGCAAGGCCCAGCAGAAGATAAAGTGGCGCTAGGCCAACTATAGCGCAACTGCCGGACCCGAAACGCCTAGTT